>JAUXRW010000041.1 GCA_030681555.1 Acidimicrobiales bacterium | reverse complement strand
TGATCGACGGCAGGCCGAGGATGGCGGCGATCTGCTCCGGCACCGTGCCGGTGTAGCCGTCGCTCGACTCCGTGGCGGCCAGCACCAGATCGGGTTCTGTCCGCTTGATCGCCGCCGCCAGCACCTTGGCGGTGTCGAGGGCGCCGGCACCGGACAGGGCCGGATCGGAGATCAGGAGGGCCTTGGCGGCCCCCATGGCGAGGGCGGTACGGAGGCCGCTGGTCTCGTTGTTGGCAGCCATGGAGACGAGGGTGACCTCGCCGCCTCCGGCCTTGTCAACGAGCTGAAGGGCCATTTCTACGCCGTAGCTGTCGGAATCATCGAGGATGAGCTTCCCGCTCCTATCGAGCGTGTTGTCACCTTCGAGCTTTCCGGGCTCGGCGGGATCGGGGATCTGCTTCACGCAGACGACGACGTGCATGCGGGACATCGTTGCAGAGGGATAGGTCGGCCTTCCAACCCGGCCCCGACGGGTGACTAGCGTCGGCCCGGCCATGCGGGTCCTCCTCCTCGTCAACCCGTTCGCGTCGTCGGTGACAGCGCGCAGCCGGGTCGTGATCCAGAAGGCACTGTCGGCCGACCACGAGGTGACCCTCGCCGAGACCAACCGGCGCGGCCACGCCACGCGGTTGGCCCAGAACGCGGCGGTGTCGGGCATGGACGTCGTCGTGACACTCGGGGGTGACGGCACGCTGAACGAGGCGGCCAACGGCCTCGCCGGGTCGCACTGCGCACTGGCCGCCTTGCCGGGTGGGTCGACCAACGTGTTCGCCCGCACCATCGGGTTGCCCAACGATCCCATCGAGGCCACCGGCCAGCTCCTCGACGCCCTCGACGGCGGACACATCGAGCGGGTGGGGCTCGGCACGGTGAACGGCCGCTACTTCCTGTTCCACGTCGGGATGGGCTTCGACGCAGCCGTCGTGGCCCAGGTCGAGCGCCGCTCCCAGCTGAAGCGCTACGCCGGCCATCCCCTGTTCGTGTACGCCGGCTTCGCCACCTGGATCCGGCACTACGACCGCACCCGCCCCCGCTTCAGCGTGCGTCACCGCGGCGGCGCCGTCGTCGACGACGGGTACCTCTGCATCTGCCTCAACACGAACCCGTACACGTACCTCGGGAACCGTCCGCTCCACCTCGCCGAGGAGGCCACCCTCGACCGCGGCCTCGCCCTCGTCACCCTGCGCACCCTCGCCTTCGGACGCACGATGCGGATCATCGGCTCGGCGCTGCTGTCGGGCAAGCACCTGCGCACCTCGCGCGACACCGACCACCAGGTCGACCTCGACCACGTGGTCGTCGAGGGCTACGGCCCGTTCCCGTACCAGGTCGACGGCGACCACCTCGGCGACACCGAGCGGCTCGAGATCCGCCACGAGCCGGACATCCTCGACCTCGTCGTGCGCTGAGACCGGGATCCGGCCGTCAGCGGGCGAGGGCCCGGAGGGCGACGAGCGGGTGGTTGGTGACGACGGCGTCGACCCCGATGTCCGCCAACCAGGCGATCCGGTCGGCGTCGTCGCAGGTCCAGGTGTTCACCGCGAGGCCCGAGGTGTGGGCCAGGCGCACGAGCTCCTCGTTCACGAAGACGTGGTGGGGGTGGAGGGCGACGTGCCCGTGCTTTGCCACGCGCTCGACGAGCGGTCCCGGATCGAGCGCATCGAGCACGAGCCAGCCGGTGGCCAGGCCGGGCGCCAGCTCGTGCACGCGGTCGACCGTGGGCAGGTGGAACGCCGACACGAGGAGGCGTCCGTCGTCGAGCTCGTCGCGCTCCTCGAGGAGGGCGACGACGCGCTCGGCCAGCTCCTCCGATGCGTCGAAGTCGGGGTCGTCGGGCCAGTTCTTGATCTCGACGTTCACGACCGTGGCGGGGCGGAGCACGTCGAGCGCGGCCCCCAGCAAGGGGATCTCGCCCGGCAGCTCGGTCTCGGACAGCGCGAGCAGCGGGCGGCCGTCGGGCAGCGTCGGCTCGTGGCGGACGGCCAGCGAGCCATCGGCCGTGCGGCGCACGTCGAGCTCCACGCCGTCGGCTCCGTCGTCGAGCGCGCCTCGGAACGCCGGCAGGGTGTTCTCGGAGAAATGGGCGGACGCGCCGCGGTGGCCGAGGACCAACATCAAAACATCACCTTCGAGGCACAAAAAACTGCTTGCAGGGGTTAGCGGAGGGGCGATACGGTGTCCAACGCAGCCACACGCGCTCTCCTCAGCCGAGGGTACCGCGACGGCATGTGAAGCCCGTCACAAGTCTCGTTGTGACCTGACGCCGCGGAGGAACAGCGTGGCCCTCGCCCAAAGCCGCCCCTTGCACCACGTGACGCTCGAGCGTGACGACTGGCGCGATGTCGCGTCCTGCCGGGACACCGATCCCGACCTCTTCTTCCCCGTCGGCACCACCGGCCCCGCGATCGAGCAGATCGACAACGCCAAGGCCGTCTGCCGGGAGTGCGAAGCCCTCACCCCGTGCCTCGAGTACGCCCTCGCCACCAACCAGGACTCCGGCGTGTGGGGCGGCACCTCCGAGGAGGAGCGTCGCCAGCTGCGCAAGCGGTACGTCGCTCGCCAGCGCCGTACCGCCTAGCTCCATCCCTGCTTCACCTCCCGACCTCCCCTTCGTGGGAGGTCGGTGCGCGTCCGGGGCCCCCCTTACTCCCGGGCCGCTACCGGCACGTCGAGGCGCACCTCCGTGCCGGGGCGACCGCCCTCCCCCGACCCGAGGGCGAGCGTGATCCCTCCGGTCAGCTCGCTCTCCACCAGGGTGCGGACGATCGACAGGCCCAGCCCCGTGGCGTCCTCCAGGGCGAACCCGTCCGGCAGCCCGACTCCGTCGTCGACGACCGTGGCGCGCAACCGCTCACCATCGTTGTCGAGGTGGACGACGACCGAGCCGGGGGTGGCTTGCAGGTCCAAATCGGCCGGGAAGGCGTGGTCGATGGCGTTCTGGAGCAGCTCGTTCAGGACCACGGAGAGCGGTGTGGCGACGGTGGCGGGGAGGACCCCGGCGTCACCTTCCACCTTGAACGTGACGGGGTGGTCGGGTGAGGACATCCCCTCCTCCACCATCCGCACGAGCGGGCGGACGATCTCGATGAAGGCGACGTCGTCGCCCGCGCCGCGCGACAGGGTTTCGTGGACGAGAGCGATGGACCGGATCCGCCGCACGGACTCCTCGATGGCCACCTTCGCCTCCGGCGACGAGAACCGTCGCCCCTGCAGCCGCAGCAACGAGGAGATCGTTTGCAGGTTGTTCTTCACGCGATGGTGGATCTCGCGGATCGTCGCGTCCTTCGAGAGCAGCAGCCGGTCACGTCGCCGCAGCTCGGAGATGTCGCGTGTGAGCACCACGGCCCCGGACACGGCGCCGTGGTCCAGCAGCGGGATACAGCGCACGAGCACGGTCACCTCGGGACCCCGCTCCACCTCCTCGGTCACCGGGGCGGCGATCGAGTACGCCGTGCGGATGACCGAGTCGTCCAGCCCGAGCTCGGCGAACGACAGGCCCTCCGCGTTGCCGTGCGAACCGATGCGGTGGAGCGCAGACACGCCGTTCGGCGAGGTGTACTCCACCCGTCCGGAGGCGTCGATGAGGATGACGCCGTCTCCGACACGAGGGGCCTCCTCTGTCTCGGCATCCTGCGCGTCGAACGGGTAGGTGCCCGACACGATCATGCGGGCGAACCGGTTGAAGACCTCCACGTAGGTGCGCTCGAGCTCGCCCGGCTGCCGGCCGAACGACGGCGTGG
This sequence comes from Acidimicrobiales bacterium, assembly GCA_030681555.1. Taxonomy (GTDB): domain Bacteria; phylum Actinomycetota; class Acidimicrobiia; order Acidimicrobiales; family VFJN01; genus VFJN01. The sequence continues at coordinate 28,321 of JAUXRW010000041.1, read as the reverse complement.
ACTCGCGGGTGAGCACGCCCACCACCTCCCCACGGCATCGGACCGGGATGCAGAGCACGCGCACCCGCTCCTTCAGCGCCGCGATCGTGTTCTCGCCCTCGATGATCTCCCCGAGTCGGTAGGCCCGGCTCACGAGCGGCCGCTCCTCCTCGGTCGTGATGGTGCCGATCCAATCGGCCCGGTACACGGTCTGCGAGGTGGACGGGCGCACCTGGCCGAGGATGACGAACCGTTCGCCGTCGGTGGCATCGTTCGTCGGCGCGAAGAGCAGCAGGTCGGCGAAGCAGAAGTCGGCCAGCAGGCCCCAGCCGGCGACGAGCCGCTGCAGGTGGCTCACCGCTCGCCCGTCGAGCGGGGTGTGGAACCGGGCGAGCTCGTTCAGTGAGGCCATGGCCCGGTCAGGTTACGAGGGTGGCACCGCCACGACGCTGGTCCCCGGCGGCCGTCGTGCCCGGGACGACGGCGTGCACGCCCCCGAAGTACACGTCGGGCTGCGCCCACCCGACCACAGGCCAGCGGGCCTCCAGCGCGGTCAGCACCTCCGGGGCCCACCCGGGCTCGGCGTGCAGCACCTCGCCGTCCCAGTGGAGCCGAGGGGCCTCGACGGCGGCCGCCAGCGGCACCCCCTGGTCGATCGCTGCGGCCACCACCTGGAGCAGAGCGGTCCGGATGCGCTTGCTGCCGCCGCTGCCGAGCACGAGCCGCACGGCGCCGTCCTCGTCCACGACGATCGACGGCGCCATCATCGACGCCACCCGCTCGCCTGGCCTCGACGCGTGGAAGCCCCGGGGGTGGAGGTCGTCCTCGCCCATCATGTTGTTGGCGACCACGCCCGTGCCCGGGATCACCCAGCCCGAGCCCTCCCCGTTGGAGGTCGTCATCGTGGCGACGTTGCCCTCGGCGTCGCTGACGCTGATGTGGGTGGTGCCGCCGGACGCGCGTCGCCGCGCCAGCGCGGGGCCCACGAGCCCGGCCGCCCGCACCTCGTTCGTCGCCACCATGGTTTCCGCAATGGCCACGGCGTGGGCGACGGAGCCATGGGGCGCCGGCCACTCGGGCCGCTCGTCCAGCAGCAGGAGGCCGAGGGCCACGAGCTCGCCACCGAACGCCGGTGGCGGGTTGGTCAGCAAACGGTGGCCTCCCCAGGCCACCACCAGGGGCGGGCGCTCGATGACCTGGTAGTCCCGCAGGTCGTCCTCGGTGAGGAGCCCGCCGCCCGCCCGCATCGCCTGGGCCGCTCGCCGCGCCACTGCGGGCGCCGCGAACCCGGCGGGGTCGAGCTCGTCGAGGAACGCGGCGAGCTCGGGGTTGGCGAACCGGTCGCCGAGGTCCAGCAGCCGGCCGCCGGGCGCGACCAGCGCAGCCGCCTCAGGGGTGCGGGTGAGGATCGGTGCCAGGATGCGCAGGAACGCGGCCTGCTGCTCGTTGAGCAGGACGCCCTCGGCGGCGAGGCGACGGGCCGGGGCGATGACGGCGTCGAGGGGCAGCCGACCGAGCCGCCGGTGGACGTGCAGCCATCCGGCGAGGCAACCGGGCACCGCCACCGAGGCCAGCCCGACGTGGAACCCCTGCCCCACGCCGGAGAACTGCACCACGACCTCCTCGAAGTCGAGCCCCTCACCCTGCGAGCGCGTCGGCGCACCGCGGCCGGGGGTGTCGACGAAGAAGTCGAACAGGACCTCCTCGCCCTTCGCGGTGCGGGCGAGCAGGAAGCCCCCGCCGGCCAGCCCGGTGAGCCACGGCTCCGCCATCGCCGAGGCGAACCCGCCGGCCACGCAGGCGTCGAAGGCGTTGCCCCCGATGGCGAGGACCTCACCGGCGGCGGCGGCGGTGGCGGTGTGGCCCGAGGCCACCACCGCCCGGGTCAGCGCCAGATCTGCTCGCCGAGCTGCAGCAAGCCGGCGAGGTCGGTGATGTCGTGGTCGAAGTAGGGCACGGATGCGACGACCTCGGGGGCGGCGGACAGCTCGGCCCGCATCTCCGCCTCCCGGTTGGCCACCACCTGGAAGTTGAGGAAGCTCTCCCCCACCTCCCGCAGCACGCGGCCGACCTGGTCGGGCGACCCGAGCTCCTCCGGGAGCACCTTGGCCAAAGAGACCGCGTCGGCGACCATCGCTTTGGCCGTGGCGGTGGTGCCCTCGTCGAGGAACCACGGCGGCAGCACCTTGTTGAGCACGACGGCCCCGAGGTGCAGGCCCCGGTCGTCGAGGGCGTCGATGAAGAACTCCGCCTCCCGCACGGGCGCCGACTCGAGTGTGGAGACGACCACGAAGGTCGTCCGGTGGTCGGCCAGCGTGCGGGCGACGGCCTCGGCCCGGATGACGAAGCCCTTGTACATCGTTTGGAAGAGCAGGAAGAACTCGGCGATGTCCTCGAGGAACTTCGAGCCGAGGATGCGGTCGGCCACCGAGTAGAAGGGCTTCGAGGCCATCGAGAGCACCCTGCTGCGGGCGGGAACCGTCAGCCAGCGGAGCAGCCGGCTGGAGAAGAAGTCGGCCATGCGCTCGGGCGCCTCGAGGAAGTCGATGGCGTTCCGGGTGGGCGGCGTGTCGACCACGATCAGGTCGAACCGCCCGGACGCGTGGATCTCGTAGAGCCGCTCCATGGCGATGTAGTCGTGGCTCTGGACGAAGCGGCCGGTGATGTTCTTGTAGAGCGGGTTCGCGAGGATCGCGTCCCGCGTCCCCGCATCCGGGGCATGGCGGCGGACGAGGTCGTCCCACGACTCCTTGGTGTCGAGCATCGCCGCCCACAGCTCGCCGCGCGGCTCCGCCCCGGCATCGAGGAACGCCTGGCGCGGCACCTGCGTCTCGACGTTCCCGAAGGCCTCCAGCCCGAGGGCGTTGGCGAGCCGTTTCGCCGGATCCACGGTGAGCACGAGGACCTTGCCGCCGAGGTGCACGGCGGCCATGGCCGCCACCGCCGCGGCGGTCGTCGTCTTGCCCACCCCGCCGGAGCCGCAGTGGATCACGATCTCCTTGGCCGCGAGCAGCTGCTCCACGGAGCCTGCCGACGCCGTGCGCTGGCGGGCGGCCATCAGTAGCCGAGCTCCTCGGCCAGGTGCTCGGCGACCTGGCGGGTGGCGCGGGCCCCGTGGCTGCGCTGGAACAGGTAGGGCACGTAGAGGAGCGGCGTGCCGGTGGGCAGCTCGTCGCGCAGGCGTGCGAGGTGCACACCGCGGGTGCGGCGCAGGGTGACGGCGAGCTGGGCGCCGTCGAGGATCGGCCGCACCGGCCCGCCCACCGCGGCGCCCAGGAGGTCGGCGGGCGAGGGGGTGCGGTCGTCGGCAGCGAGGGCCTCGAAGACCTCCTCCTCACCGCGACCGAACAGCTCGGGGAGCACACGGTTGGCGACGACGGCGGCCAGCTCGACCACCGTCTCCTCGCGCAGGCGGGCGGCCAGCTCGAGGGTCTCGTTGACGGGCATCTCCTCGGGGGCGGCCACGATCACCGCGCCGGTCTGGTCGTGGTCCCCGAGGATCTCGATCATCCAGTCGGTCTGGTCCCGGACCATCCCGACCTGCACGAGCTCCTGGATGGCCTGGGGAGCGGCGAGCTGCCCGGTGATGTGCCCCGAGGCGACCGCGTCCACCACGACGAGGTCGTAGTGGCCCTCCCGCACCTCCCAGAGGAACTTCCCGACGGTGAGGATCTCTTTCACGCCCGGCGCAGCGTTGGCGACGAAGTCGAACGTGCGGGCCAGCACCCCGACCTTGGCGAGGAGCGGGATCTTCAGCTGGAGGCTCAGGTACTCCTTCAGCGACTCCTCCGTGTCCATCGACATTCCCCAGAGGTTGGGTGCCAGCTCCCGCTCCTTGAAGGCGGTGGGGCCGGTCTCGAAGAAGTCGGCGAGGTTGCCCTTGGCGTCGATCTCACCGACGAGGGTGCGCTTGCCCTGCTGCGCGGCGAGGAGCGCCAGCGAGGCCGCGATGGTGCTCTTGCCGACTCCACCTTTCCCGGTGACGAACACCAGCTTCCGCTCCAACAGCTCCCGCATCACATCACCCGCTCAGCGACGCCGGCGGAGGCAGGAGCGAAGCGACGCCCGCAGCGCGGGACGATTTGGGCACAGGCGGCGACGGGTGGCTTCGCCGCCCGTCAGGCCGAGCCGGCAGAGGCAGGAGCGAAGCGACGCCCGGAGCCGGCAACGAATCAGCCTCCGAAGCCGATGCGGCGCTCGTCCTGGGGGCTGCCGATCTCGACGTAGGCGAGCTTCTCGGCCGGGACGCCGACCTGCCGGCCCCGCCGGTCCGTGAACCAGAGCGTGGAGCTGTCGGCCAGCGCGCTCTCGACCTGCTGCCGGATGTCGGCCGGGTCGGCGCCGTCCTCGAGGTGGACCTCGAGCTCCTTGGGGGTCTGGGTCAGGCCGATGCGGACGTCCACGGGATCTCCTCCGGTTGGTGCGGCGGCCATCCTAGGAGGGTTGGCCGGTGGTTCCTTCCGCCGGGACGGGGTCGTCGGCGTCCGACTCCAGCTCGGCCCACCAGCGTGGGTGCTCGAGCTCGGCGTGCCGCGCGGGCACGGTGCCTCGCCACATGGCCCGGAGGGCGATGGGCTCGGACAGGGCCTTGGCGATGTGGCCGACGATGACGAACAGCAGGACGATGGCGACCCAGTCGTGGACGAACGTCGCCCCCGTCCGCCAGTCGAGGGGGAAGGGTCCGAACCACCGCATGATGGCGCCGGTGCCGAGCATCACGGGGATGCAGGCGACGACGAAGATGGAGTTCAGCTTCTGGCCGGCGTTGAACTTCCCGAGGGTCGACCGGCCTCGTCGGCCCAGGCTGAGCAGCCACCGGCGGTCGTCAAGGGACCAGCGGGCGAGGCGTCGGACGTCGCGCTGCAGGCCCGAACGCCACGTGCCGGCGTAGGCGAGGGCCACGGGCAGGGGCAGCACGAGCCCGCTGATGACGTGGACGTCCTTGACGAGCACGCGGCGCCCGACGGCCGCGGAGAGCGGACCGATGTACAGGATCATCCCCGTGGCGAGGAGCACGAGGAAGAGCGTGGCGTTGGCCCAGTGCAGCGCCCGCTCGGTCCTGTCGAAGCGGACCACCGACCCGGCCACGCGGGCATCGACGGCGGCCATGTCAGGTCGGGGCGTCGTCGCGGTAGTTCGAGTCACCGACCCAGGCATCCACGTCGTAGCCGAGCCGCTCCCAGTAGCCGGGGTCGCTGTCGAGCTGGAGCCCGCCGGTGACGACCTCGATGCGGTCGAGCCACTTGAGCGACTTGTAGCCGTACATCGGCGCCACGTAGAGGCGCACCGGGCCGCCGTGCTCCTGGGTGACCGGGCCGCCGAGCATCTCGTGGGCGATGAGCACGTCGGGGCGCAGCGCCTGCTCGAGCGTGAGCGTCTCGGTATAGACGCCATCGAACGACCAGAACCGCACGTGGCTGGCCCCCGGCATCATCCCAGCGTCGTCGAGGAGGTCCTTCAGCACAACGCCCTTCCACTCGACGTCGTCGACGCGCCACCCGGTGACGCACTGGAAGTCCTTCGTCATCTCCGTCTGGGGCAGGCGCTCGCGCACGTCTGCGATGGCGAGCCTGGCCGGGCGCTCGACGTGGCCGTCGACGGTCAGCCGGTACTCGGCGTCGGTCCGGCTCGGCATGGTGCCGGTGACCGAGTAGATCCGGAACCGGCCGCTGGTGGGGAGGAACGCCGACAGGCCCGTGCTGTCGTTCAGGGTCAGCGGGCGCAGGACCCGCTCGAGCCCGGACTGGGCCTTTGCCCCCCAGAGCACGCCCGCGGCCCCGAGGCCGAGCATCCCGAGGACGGCCCGTCGTCCGACGCGCCTGTCCTCCGGCGGGAACTCCGGCAGTACGGGGGTGGAGGGCTCCACGACCGAAGGGTACGGCGGCGGCGCCCTTCGCGGATGGGCGGACGGCTCAGATCAGCTTGAGCTCGGGGTGCGAGCGGCGGGTGGGTGCCAGCTCGACGTCGATCCGCTCGGCCATCCGCGCGAACGCCTGGGCGGCCTCACCCTCGGGCTCGGTGAGCACGATGGGGTGGCCTGAGTCGCCACCGGCCCGCAGGGCCGTCACGAAGGGCACCTTGCCGAGCATCGGCACGCCCAACCTCTCGGCGAGGTCGTCGCCGCCGCCGGCGCCGAACAGCTCGTAGCGCTTGCCGTCGTCGCCGGTGAACCAGCTCATGTTCTCGATGACGCCCTTGATCCCGAGGTTGACCTTCTGCGCCATGAAGCCGGCCCGCTGCGCCACGCGCTGGGCGGCCGGCTGGGGCGTGGTGACGACGTAGAACTCGGCGTGGGGCAGGAACTGGGCCAGCGAGAGCGAGATGTCGCCGGTGCCCGGGGGGAGGTCGACCAGGAGGAAGTCTGGGTCGTCCCAGAAGACGTCGGTGAGGAACTGCTCGAGCGCCTTGTGGAGCATCGGGCCCCGCCAGATGACCGGCTGGTCCTCCTTGGCGAAGAACCCCATCGAGATGCAGCGCACGCCCCCGACGCCCACCGGCGGCACGAGCATGGAGTCGATGACGGCCGGCGGATGCGCCACCCCGAGCATGCGGGGGATGGAGAAGCCCCACACGTCGGCGTCGATCACCGCGACGTCGCGGCCCCGCTGGGCCAGGGACACGGCGAGGTTGGTGGTGACCGAGGACTTGCCGACGCCGCCCTTGCCGGAGGCGATGAGCATGACTCGCGTCCTGCTCGAGGGATCCGCGAACGGGATCGCTCGCCCCTCGGCGTGGCCGTGTGCGGCCTGGCTGCCGGCGGTGGCGGACGGGTCGCCGTTCAGCTTCTGGCGCACGACGGCCCGCTGCTCGTCGGTCATGACCCCGAACGAGAGGTCGACCGAGGAGACGCCGATCGCCGTGAGGGCGGTGGTGACGCGAGACTGGATCTCGTTGCGCAGCGGGCAGCCGGCCACGGTGAGAGTGACCTCGAGCGCGACGGCGTCGCCGTCCACCCGAACGTCCCGCACCATGTCGAGGTCGACGATGGACCGGTGTAGCTCCGGGTCCTCCACCGGGCGGAGGGCGGCGATGACGTCGTCGACGGTGACGGGCATGGAGGAGCTCCGGACTGGGGGGCGGCGCCGCTTCGGGGATTTCCACTACGGCCATAGGTAGAATACCGGCCATGGAGCGCCCCTCGGCATCCCCGCTCACCCCCACGGAGTTCTCCGCAGCGGTGACGGCCATCACGTCGGCGTTCGGCGACCCGACCCGCCGCGAGATCTACCTCTATGTGCACACCCGCAGCGATCCGGCGGGCCCCGACGGCGAGGCCGGGCCGGGGGCCACGGCCGCCGAGGTGGCCGGGCACTTCGCCCTCCACCCGAACGTCGCCCGCCACCACCTCGACAAGCTCGTGGGCGGCGGCCACGTGGAGGTGGCGACGGGCCGCAACGCCTCCGGCGCCGGCCGACCGTCGAAGCGCTACCGGGTTACCGGGCCCGCCATGTCGCTCGAGGTGCCGGTGCGCCAGGACGAGCTCCTCGTCACCCTGCTCGGCAAGGCGCTGTCGCTGCTGCCGAAGGACACCGCCGAGGCCATGGCCACCGAGGTCGGCCTGCAGTACGGGCAGGCCATGGCGAAGGCCATGGGCGGCGCCGACTCGCCGGGATCGGCCAAGGCCGCCGTCGTGGCGCCCCGGTCGTTCCGCGCGGCGCTGCAAGCCGTCGCCGACGCCCTCACCGCCCACGGGTTCGCCGCCCACGCCGAAGGGCGCGGCGGCGAGCTGCGCATCGTGTCCGACCACTGCCCCTTCGGCGCCGCCGCCATCGAGCACCCGGTGCTGTGCGCGGTGGACCGCGGCCTGATGCGCGGCATGCTCGGCGCCCTCTACGGCGAGGCCGATGCCGCCACGTCGTCGAGCCGGGCGATGGGCGACACCCGGTGCATCACCTCGATCACGGGCTGAGCCGCCCGGATCCGCTCCGGCCACCCGTCCCGCCTGTCCGATGACGCGCCACTACCTCGACCATGCCTCCACCAGCCCGGCGCGCCCGGAGGCCATCGCAGCGATGGTCGCGACCCTCGGTCGTCCGGGTGGCGACCCGGGACGGATCCACGCAGAGGGGCTGGAGGCCCGCGTCGCGGTCGAGACGGCGCGCGGGCAGGTCGCCCAGTTCCTCGGAACCCGACCGCGCTCGGTCGTCTTCACGAGCGGCGCCACCGAAGCGATCGCGACGGCGTGCTGGGGCGCCGCCGGGCGCAGCCCTCACCAGGTGCTCGCCGCCGTCGAGCACTCCGCAGTGCGCCGGGCGGCCGAGGCGAACGGCACCGTGACGGTCGTGCCGGTGGACGGAGAGGGGCGGGTCGGTCCCGAAGCCCTCCTCGACGCCGTCACGGCCGACACCGCTGTCGTGCACCTCCAGTGGGGCAACCACGAGGTGGGCACCTTGCAAGCGGTGGAGGAGGTGGCCGCCGGGTGCCGGGAGCGCGGCGTGCTCCTCCACGTGGACGCCGCCCAGGCGGCCGGGCACCTGCCGATCCGGTTCGACGACCTCGGGATCGACCTGCTGTCCGTCTCGGCGCACAAGCTCGGGGGGCCGGGCGGCGTGGGGGCACTGCTCGTGCGGCGCGGCCTCCGTCTGCGTCCGCTGCTCCTGGGCGGCGACCAGGAGCGGGCGAGGCGCGCCGGCTTGGAGCCCGTGGCGGCCATCGCCGGCTTCGGCGCCGCCGCCGCGGTGCTCGACGAGACGACCCTGGCCGCCGAGGCCCACACCCAGCGCCGGCTCACGGACCGGATCGTCGCCGAGGTCGCCGACCTCGAGGGTGTGCGCGTGTACGGCTCCCCCACCGAGCGACTCCCCCACGTCGTGTGCCTCGGGATCGACGGCATCGAACCCCAGGCCGTGCTGCTGGGGCTCGACCGGGCGGGCGTGGCCGCCCACTCCGGGTCGGCCTGCTCGTCCGAGGCCCTCGAGCCCTCACCGGTGCTGGAGGCGATGGGCGTCGATGCCCACCGCAGCCTGCGCCTCTCCGTCGGGTGGTCCAGCACGGAGGCGGACGTCGACGCCGCCCTGGGCGCGCTCCCGGGAATCCTCGCCCACCTCCGCAGCCTCTCGGCATCCTGAGCTCCACGGCATGCTGCGCCCCTCGGGGCGCCAACTACCCTGACTCCGTGGGCAGGCTCTACGTCGTCCGGCACGCCGATGCCGGAAGCCGCTCCGCCTGGGACGGCCCCGACGCCCTCCGACCGCTCTCGCCGCGCGGCCGCCGCCAGGCCGGCGGCCTCGCCGCGCAGCTCGCCGACGCCGGCGTCAGCCGGCTCGTGTCCAGCCCGTTCACCCGGTGTGTCGAGACCCTGCTCCCCCTCGGGCAGCGCCTCGGCCTGGAAGTGGAGGTCGACGAGCGGCTCGGCGAGAACCAGGGGGCGCTGGGAGCGCTCGCCCTGGCCGACGAGCTGGCAAAGGAGCGCGCGGCCATCTGCAGCCACGGCGACGTGATCCCGGATCTGCTCGACGAGCTCCTTCGGCAGGGGATCAAGCTGGCCGACGAGCTGCGCTGGCAGAAGGCCTCGACATGGGTGCTCAGCCGGGACGGCGGCCGCTTGGCCAAGGGTCGCTACGTCCCGCCGCCCGCCTGAGCGGCGGCCGGGGTCGACGTGGCGCCGGCCGCGAGGGCGGCGTCGATCTCCGTGCGGAGCCCCGCCGTCAGGTCCCGGATGAACGCCGGCGGATCGAGGGCCTCCAGCTTCCGCAGCGCTGAGTCGGCTTGGTCGACGAGCCCGTTCCGGAAGAGGACGACGGCGAGGAAGGCGTGCACGTCGGGGTACTCCGGATCGACCGCCGCCGCGTCGAATAGGGAGGTCACGCCCTCGCGAGCCTCGCCGGAGAGGGTGAGCACCCAGCCCCGGTAGGTGAGCGCCTCCACGTTGGCGGGGTCGTCGACGAGCACCTCGTCGTACAGCTCGATCGCTCCCTCGAGGTCCTGCTCGGCGAGGAGCCGACCCGCTTCGTTGAGCTTGGCCGTCACCGGCTGGCGGATCCCGCCGGTCGCCACGTCGCCGGGATCGCGGCGGCCCGCCGACTGGGCGACGAGCCAGCCGGCGAGCACGGCGAAGACGACGACGCCGGCACCGACGAGCGCCACGCGCGACCAGGAGCGCCGTGGGCGGGCAGGCTGGGGCCGCGTCGGACCGGCCTCGAGGGCTCGCAGGATGGCGGCCGCGCGCACGGTGTAGTCGTCCTTCAAGGACCGGTAGTCGTGCTCGTCCACGTCGCCCGCCGCATGCTCCCGCTCGAGGTCCTCGAGGGAGCGGAGGAGGAAGTCGCGCTGCTCCTCGAGCGCGGTCGTTCCTGTGTCGGTCATCGGTGCTGCAGGGCGTCGTCGACGAGGGCGCGGTCCGCCTCGGTGGCGCTGGTCGGCGAGGTCCGGCGCCAGCGCGCAAACGCGGCGGACAGCGCGGCCAGCGCAACCACCACCGCCACGACCGGCAGGATCCACACGAGGCCGGCCAGCCCGCCGGCTCGCGGCGTCAGCTGCACGCCCTCGCCATAGGTGTCGGCGATGGCGTCGCGGATCTGATCGTCGGACTCGCCGGCGCCCACCCGCCGGGCGATCTCCACCCGGATGGCCCGCGCCGCGGCGACATCGGAGTCGGCCACGGACTGGCTGCGGCAGACGGGGCACTTCATCGTGCTGGCGATCGAGCGGACCCGGTCCTCGTTCGTGGTCGGCCGCTCGTCCACGCCGTTGCGGACGAGGGCCACCACCACCAGGGCGACGATGACGAGCCAGCTGCCCCGCCGGAAGCGGGTCGACCGGAGGAACGACCTCACGCCGCCCGCTCCTCGTACAGCTGGATCACCTCGTCGAGCTGCTTCCGGGTGACCTCCCCCGGGAAGCGGTGCACGACGGTGCCGTCGGGGGCGATGACGAACGTCTCGGGCACGCGGGCCACGCCGTAGGCGACCCCGATGCTGTTCGTCGGGTCGTCGATCACCGGCCATTCCCCGCCGCGCTCCTCGAAGAAGGCGCGCGCCTCGTCGGTGTCGTTGTCGTAGGTGACGCCGACGAGCGCAGCGTCACCGGAGCGGCGGTGGGCCTCGTCGAACGCCCGGAGCTGGCGGTGCTCGGTCTGGCACGGGATGCACCAGCTGGCGAAGAAGTTCACGAACACCCATCGGCCCCGGTAGTCGTCGATCGATACCTCCTGACCGTCGAGGGTCCTGCCCTCGGTGGGCGGCGCGAGGCGTCCGAGGAGCGGGCTCTGCGTCTGCCGTTCGGTCTGGGGGTCGCTCGAGGCGAGCACGGCCACCAGCAGGGCCACCACGACGGCGAGGACGGCGGCGGCGATCAGGGAGATGCGCGGGCTGCCCGCGCGCTCCGCCGCCTCCGCCACCTCCGCCGCGGGCGCCTCGGTGCTCACCGCACCCCCACCGGCTCGGGCCGCCGCGGCTCGGCGGCCGGAGGCTCCGGATCCTCTTCGGCCACGGGCGCCGAGGTCGGGTCGGTGGGCCGGCGGCGCTTCCCGGGCCAGGCCGCGAGCACCGTGCCGAAGGCCATCACGCCGCCACCGATCCACAGCCACAGGGCGAGCGGCTCGATGATCACGCGGAGCGTCACCTCGCCGCCCTCCTGCTGCGGGAGCCGGCTGATCGACAGGAACACGTCCTCCTGCAGCCCCGTCTTCACCGAGGGGGTGCCGATGAGGCTGCCGAACCCGGGGTACTGCGAGAGCGAAGGCTCGTAGACCTTGCCGCCGTCCACCCGGACGCTGACCTTGGTGGCGAGGCGGTTGCGCTCCTGCACCTCCCGCGTGCCCAGGTAGGTGATCTCGTGGCCGCCGACGACGCGGGTCTCGCCGGGCGCGTAGCGCGCCTCGGACTCGGTGACGTAGCTCCCGGACGCCGCGATGGCCACGGCGACGATCACCACGCCGAGGTGCACGATCATCCCGCCGTTGGTGCGGCCCACCAGCCCCCGCCATCCCTGGCGTCGGGTGGCCAGAGCCACCTGGCGGAGCGCGGCACCGCCGGCGAAGCCGGCGAGGCCGAACGCGAGGATCGGCGCCAGGCCCCGGGCCCCGATGGTCACCACGGCGAAGAGCGTCAGCGCCCCTCCCCACGCCGGCCACACGAGCCGCTGCGACAGCAGCTCGCTGGAGGCCTTCCGCCAGGGCAGCACGGGCGCCACGGCCATGAGGAACAACAGCGCGATGCCGATGGGGATCGTCATGCGGTCGAAGTAGGGCGGTCCGACCGTCACCGGCCGGTCCTGCACCACCTCGGCGAGGAGCGGGAACACTGTGCCGAGGAGCACCACGAACGCGAACCCGGCGAAGAGCACGTTGTTGGCGAGGAACGCGCCCTCGCGCGACAGCGGCGAGTCGATGCGTCCCGGCGAGCGGAGGCGATCACCCCGCCACCCGATGAGCCCGAGGGTGACGGCGACCGTCAACCCGAAGAACGTGAGCAGCCACGCACCGATGTCGCTGTCGCTGAACGCGTGGACCGACTCGAGCACCCCGGAGCGCGTGAGGAAGGTGCCGAGGATCGTCAGGCTGAACGTGGCGCACAGCAGCGACAGGTTCCAGACCCGCAGCATGCCGCGGCGCTCCTGCACCATCACGGAGTGGAGGTACGCCGTGCCCGTGATCCACGGCAGCAGGGACGCGTTCTCCACCGGGTCCCAGCCCCAGTAGCCGCCCCAGCCGAGCACCTCGTAGCTCCACCAAGCGCCGAGGATGATGCCGATCGTGAGGAAGCCCCACGCCATCAAGGTGGCGCGGCGGGTCTCGATCAGCCAGCCCTCCCCGAGCCGTCCGGTGGCCAGCGCAGCGACGGCGAAGGCGAAGGGCACGGTGAAGCCCACGTAGCCGAGGTAGAGCATCGGCGGGTGCACCGCCATGAGGATGTGCTCCTGCAGGAGCGGGTTCGGACCCGGCCCGTCGTAGCCCGCGGGCACGGTGACCGAGGTGAACGGGTTGGCCGGGCCCAGCATGAGGAGGAAGAAGAACGCGCACACGACCAACATCGTGAGCAGGGCCCAGCCCACCAGGGGGTCGGAGAGGCGCTGACGGAACTTGCGGGCGATGTGGACGGTGAACCCGGCCAGGATCAGCGCCCACAGCAGGATCGAGCCCTCGAGGGCCGACCACATCGTCGCCACGTTGAACAGCGGTGGCGTGCGGCTGCTCCCGTGATCGTGCACGAACGCCACCGAGAAGTCCCGGGTGATCAGCGCGCGCTGCATGGCGACGACCGAGACGATGGCGCCGAGCAGGACGAGGAGGCTGTAGCTCCACCCGGTCCGGAGCAGGTCGGCCCGGCCGCGACGCAGGCCGACGGCCAAGGTGACGACGCCGAGGAGCGATGCGGTGACGCCGAGGACGACGCCCGACGTGCCGAGGACGGAGTTCACGGCTCGGCGTCGGCGCCGGCGCCGGCCGAGCGGCCGTCCTCGGCGTCCTCGAGACGGACCTCGTTCTCGGCCTCGTACTGCTCGGAGTGCTTCACGAGGATCCGGTCGCTGGCGAAGTACGCGCCGGACGGATCCCACCGGCCCTCGAGGACGACGGGGATGCCGGGCTCGAAGAGCTCCGGCGGGTCACCGCGGTGCTGCGCGTCCACCTGCACGCCGTTGTAGGCGACCGTGAAGTCCACGCCCTCCCCGGTCTGCTCGACCGAGCTCCCCAGCACGGTGCCCTGCAGCCGGAACCGGCGATCGCCGAGGTGGTCACGCTGCTCCACGGCCTCGTCCGCGTTGTAGAAGTACAGCGAGGCGGACGACAGCCCCTGCCACACCACCACCGACAGGCCGCCGAGGACGGCGAGCAGGGCGACGTAGGCCCGTCGGCTCCGCCGACGACGGACCGGCACCTCCGTTGGCGTCAGGTCCACCGGCGATCCTCCGGCGGCACCTGCTGCGCCAGGGTGCGACCGCGGCGGACCGTGCGGAGCCCGTACAGGGCGAGCGACCCGAGGACGATCCCCCAGCCGGCGGCGATGTACCCGACGTGGCTGACGGCCAGCATCAGGCCGTGCCCCCGCCGAGGCCGGCGACCACGCCCGCTTCGGCCCGGCGGGCTCGCAGCGCGTCGTCCAGTCCGGCGTGCTCCACCCGCTCCTCGAGCCACCCGACCCGGAACCGGTGGACGAGCAGCCAGGCGAAGATCAGGCCGAACACGACGATGCCGAGCATCAACGTGAAGAGCATCGTGCCCTCGATGGTGGGGTCGAGCCGCGTGATGGTCGCCGTCTGGTGGAGCGACCGCCACCAGTCGACGGAGTAGTGGACGACGACGACGTTCGGGAACAGCAGCAGGCCGACGATGGCGCCCCGCGTGCCCCGCTGGGCGGCGTCGCCCGCCTCGTTGTCGATCCGCCGGAGGGCGAGGTAGCCGACGAGCATCACGAAGAGCAGCGACGTCGAGGTGATGCGCGGGTCCCAGTCCCAGTAGGTGCCCCAAGTGGGGCGGCCCCAGATGGACCCGGTGACGAGCGTCAGCGCCGTGAACACCAGCCCCACCTCGGCCGAGGCGCCACCGAGCACCCACCAGCCCTCGGTGCGGCGGCGGAGCCACATCGCAGCAGCCACCGTGGTGAGGGCGCAAGCGGCGAAGGCGACGATCGCGGACGGCACGTGGACGTACATGAGCCGCACCGAGTCGCGCTGCGTGCGGTCGGCGGGGCTCCAGACGAGGGCGTACCCGAGGAGGAGGGCCAGGCCGGCCAGGGACAGGCCGCCGAGCACGCGGGTGGCGCCGGACGACGTGGAGCCCGACGGGCCGGAGCCCACGGCGTGGGGGGCGGTCATGACGGTTCCTCCATGAGGGTTCCGAAGGCGAGGGTGCCCACCGCCAGGTAGGTGAGGGCGAACGCGACCAAGAGGCCGCACCACGGCCAGCCATCCGAGGCCACGCCCCCCAGGGCGGCCTCGAAGGACTTGGTGGCGCCGATCAGCACGGGCGCGAGCACGGGCAGGAGCAGGATCGGGAGCAGGGTCTCTCGGACGCGGAGACCGGCGGCGAGCACGCCGTACAGCGTGCCTGCTGCAGCGAGCCCCGCGGTCGCGGCCACGCAGGTGGCGATCAGGAGTGGCGCGCCCGTCACCTCGGCGCCGTACATGATGACGACGCCCACCGCGAGCACCACCTCGAGGGCGGCGAGCTGCAGCGCGATGGCCGCTGCCTTGCCGAGGAAGATGCCGGCGGGATCGAGCCCCGACAGGCGGAGCGCATCCCGGCCGCCGTCGGCCGACTCGATCGTGAAGGCCCGCTGGATGGCCAGGAGGGCGCAGAACAGCACGGCGACCCAGAAGAGCCCGGAGCTGGCGCGGGCCAGGATGCCGCGATCGGGATCGAGGGCCACACCGAAGAGGATGAGCACCAGCACCGCAAAGGGCGCTACCTGCTGCGTGGTCACCTGCGATCGAAGCTCGACGCGGAGGTCCTTCCCGGCGATGAGGGCGGCGTCACGGAGCAAGGACGGGCTCCTGCGTCGGGGTGGGCGCTGGACTCGGCTGGGGGTTGCCGTCCGTGGTGCCGCCCACCAGCGTCACCACCCGGTCGGCCAGCGCTTCGGCACGGTCGAGCTCGTGGCTGGAGAGCAGTACCGTCGCGCCGGCGCCGACGGCGGTGCGGGCCAGCTCGTCGAGGAGGTCGCGACCGCCCTGGTCGAGCCCGGCGTGCGGCTCGTCGAGCAGCCAGAGCCGAGGACGGCGGGCCACCAGGCAGGCCAGGGCGGTGCGACGGCGCTGGCCGGCGGACAGGCGAGCCACCAGGAGGTCGGCCAGCCGGCCGTCGACCCCGCAGGACGACATCGCCGTGCGCACTGCGTCGTCCGTGGCCCCGGCCGCTCGGCCCCAGAACCGGACGTTGTCGGCGACCGTGAGCTCGTCGTACAGGCCGGTGGCGTGCCCGAGCAGGCCTACCTGGCGGCGGAGCTCACGCGCCTCACCCCGGTCGGTGAGGTCGTGGCCGAGCACGACGGCCCGCCCCCGCGCCACCGGCAGCAAGCCGGCGCAGCAGCGCAGAAGTGTGGTCTTCCCGGCCCCGTTGGGCCCGCGGAGGAGCACGATCTCACCAGCGGCGACGTCGAGGTCGATCCCGGCCAGGGCGGGGAACCGGCCCAGGAGGGTCACCGCGCCGCGGAGGTGGACGACGGGCTCCATGAGGACCGTCAAAGGCTACTGACGGGTGCGGCCGGCACCGCAATCCGGCCCGCCTTCAGAGGCGAGATCACGCGCGAGTAGGTTCGCCGAGATGCGGCTGGCGAAGGTCCTCGGGGCGATCGGGCGCGCCTGCATCACGCTGGGGACGTTGCTGCTGCTGTTCGTGGCCTACCAGCTCTGGGGCACCGGCATCCGTGAGGCCCAGGCCCAGAGCCGGCTGGGCGACGAGTTCGAGGAGCTCCTCGTCGACGCCTCCAGGCCGACGACCACCACGACGGCCCCCGGCGATCCGACCCCCGTGCCCACGATCGCACCCGCCGCGGTGGGCGAGCCGACCGCCCAGATCCGGATCCCCCGGATCGGGCTCGACAAGACGGTCGTCGAGGGGGTCGGCGTGTCCGACCTCAAGAAGGGGCCCGGCCACTATCCCGAGTCGCCGCTGCCCGGCCAGAAGGGCAACGCCGCCATCGCCGGCCACCGCACCACCTACGGAGCGCCGTTCAACCGGGTCGACGAGCTCAAGCCGGGCGACGAGATCTTCGTCACCACGGTCCAGGGCGAGTTCCGCTACCTCGTGCAGGACACCGCGGACGACGACGGCCGCATCATGGAGGAGGGCGGCGACGGCGACGGGCACCAGATCGTGTCGCCGAGCCAGGTCGAGGTGCTCGAGGACAAGGGCGACGACCGCCTCACCCTCACGGCCTGCCACCCGAAGTACAGCGCCCGGCAGCGCATCGTCATCGTCGCCGAGCTCGGACCCAACCAGACGGCCCTGGCCGCCCAGGTCTCGGACACGCCACCGGCCATCGACGACATCGACGGCGAAGGCGCCCCCGCGCTGCCCGCCATCCTCCTCGGCCTGCTCTGCGTGGCGATCTGGTTCCTCGCGTGGGCGGTGGGCCGACAGTGGCGGAAGTGGCCCGCCTACCTGGTCTGCGGGCCCTTCTTCGCGGTGTCGCTCTTCTTCTTCTTCGAGGAGTTCAGCCGCCTGCTGCCCAGCAACTTCTGATCCGACCGCGATTCGAGCGGCGGCTCAGGCCGAGCTGTACGGCACGGGGTGGTCACCGCCCCGGGCGAGGTACTCCTCGTTGAGCGCCTGCACGATGGCGCCGTGATCGGCGGAGGAGCTCGCCCCGCCGGACTGGAGGTACTCGCCCAGCTCCGCCTGCGTGCGGAGCCCGCCGAGCGCGAAGTACGCCATCCACAGCTGGGCGACCGTCCAGTGGAGGTCGGCGCGAGCCAGCTCCAAGGGAGCGAAGTCCATCACTCCGACTCCTGCGCGGTGGCCCGCTCGATGATCTGCGCGGCGATGTCCCGCAGCTTCCGGTTCTCCCGCTGCGAGGCTCACCGGAGCAGGTCGAAGGCCACATCGGCCGTGCAGCGCTGGCGCGCCATCAGGACGCCCTTCGCCTGCTCGATCACGGCGCGGCTCTCCATGGCCCGCATCAGGCTCTTCGACTGCTCGAAGGCGTCCCAGGAGGCGATCGAGTTCGACACCATCGTGGCGGCCTGCGACCCGAAGGTGCGTCCGATCTCCTCGTCGGTCTCCTCGAAGCCGTGCGGCGACCGGCTGTACAGGTTCAGGCCACCCTGCATCGGTGCGACGAGCGACAACGGGATCGACAGCACGCTGCGGACGTCCTGCGCCATGGCGGCGTCGCGGAACTCGGGCCACTTCTCCAGCGCTGCCGTGTCCTCCACGTGCACGGCAGCGCCAGACCGGGCCGCCGTCAGGCAGGGGCCGTCACCCTGGTCGTACTGGACCTCGTCGAGCGTGCGGGCGACGTCTTCGATGGCGGTCACCGTCGCCGGGCGATCGTGCTCGACGAGCGTGATGCTCGAGGCCAAGCGGCCCCGGATGAGGCGGCACCCAGCGGCGGCCACGCCCTCGAGGCTTTGGACGAGGCTCTCGTCCTCGATGAGCGCCCGCAGCGCGGCCGCAGCCCCGGAGGGCAGTGACGAGGGACTAACCCGCGATGGTTACCCACGGTGCGGGCCGGTGACCAGGCCGAACGCGCCCCCGGAAGGCTGCCTGAGGACTGTGATCACGGCATGTCGGCAATCGGTGACGTGGCGCGCCGACCTTCGGGGGCGCGCGCTGACTAATGGCTGGCGGTCCGCCGCTTCCGATGCTGCCTGATCGTGTGAGCGCGCCTGATGCCGCAAGCTGGCCCGCCGTTGTGTCGCGTCGTTCTGCGCGGGTCTCGGACGCAGAACGCCGATTCAGCGCGAAGCACCGGAGCCAGTTTCACGCCGCGGATGGGCAGATCGGGGCGTGCCGGTGGTAGAGCGCGGTGAGGGCCCATCGCGACGAGCAGGTCCTCGCCGCTGCGCTCGTCCCCCACGGTACTCACCGCCCCACCTGTCGGAGCACGGACGTCCATCGGTTCACCGGCAGGTGGAGAACCGATCCGGGCCCTTCGTGCGACAGAGAGGCAGCGCGGGCGCCACGCCTGCGCACCAAGGGAAACGCCAGTGCGCTCGACGAACTCGCTGCGATGCCGCGGTCTGGCAGTCGTCGCGCTGCTCGGCTCGGTCGGTCTCGCCGCCTGCGGCGATGACGACGACGGCGCCACGAGCCCGACGGCGACGCTGTCGGCACCTGCGGACGGCGCCACCGTCTTCGGCGGCGTGGGCATCGAGATGACCGCCGACGGCGTGACGATCGAGGAGGCAGGCGAGGCGCGAGACGGCGCCGGGCACTTCCACGTCATCGTCGACGACGGCTTCGTCGACGCCAGCACCGCCGTGCCCTGCGACGCCGACCACGTCCATTTCGGCACGGGCCAGAGCGACGACAGGGTCTACTTCGGCCCGGGAGAGCACGAGCTGCGCCTCCAGGTCGCCGACGGCACCCACACCGCCCTCGACATCACCGACACCGTCACCGCCGCCGTCGACGACGAAGCGCAATGGTGCACGGTCGTCACCGAGTTCGACGAGCTGTTCAAGGCCACCGACGAAGCCGGAGAAGACTTCCGGCGCAGCAGGTCGGCTACGAGAACCTCCGCCGGCTGCTCGCCCAGCTCGACGCCGACGTGGACGTCCTCGAGGCCGACGTCCGCGGCGCCATCGCGACCACCCTCGCCACCGGCGAAGCCATCACCACCGCCTTCATCGACGCCGACGACTTCGAGTCGGCCATGCCCGAGCTCGACTCGATCGACCGCACGCCCTCCGAGCCCGGCGCCGCGCACATCCTCGGCAACTGCGGCGTCGACATCGACGGATCAGCTCCGAACATGCTCAACCACACGCAGACGGGACAGCACGTCCGGCAGATCCCACCGATGAACGAGGAGGCCACAGCATGAGCAACCGTCACGCGACGCGACGACGAGCCGCAGCGATCTCGGCAGTCGTGATCGCCGTCGTCCTGATCATCGTGGCTGCGGGCTACCCGGACTGGCTCTGGTTCCCGCTGGCGATCTCCTCCTGGCTCGCCGCGCTGACGATGGTGGTCGTTGCCGCGCTCGAGATCCGGGCGCGGTTCCGTCGAACGTGAGCGCTGCAACCACGGGCCGATCACCGTCGGCCGCCGGCGCGTGGCGTTCGGGTGCCGCGCACGGCGCTCGAAGCAGACAAACTCAAAGCAGACAAACTCAAAAGGACAAAGGGGACACCATGCGATCGATCTTCCGCCTACTCGCGCCGCTCGCGGCGCTCAGTCTCATCGCCGCGGGGTGCGGCGACGACGACGACGACGACGATGCCGCCACCGAGGTCGGCGCCGACGAGGCTGCCGAGGCCGACGAGGGGGACACGGCCGCCGGGTCGGTGTCGCTCACGTCACCGAGCGACGGCTCGACGGTCGCCCGCCGGTTCGACGTGGTGATGGATGCCGACGGGATCGACATCGAGCCCGCCGGTGAGGTGCGGGACGGCGCCGGGCACTTCCACGTCATGGTCGACGTCGGGTGCATGGAGCCCGGCGAGACGGTCCCGAAGGACGACGAGCACGTCCACTTCGGCAAGGGCCAGGACCAAGGACAGCTGTTCCTCGAGCCCGGCGAGCACGACCTGTGCCTGCAGGTCGCCGACGGTGCCCACGTCGCGCTCGACGTCACCGACGAGATCAGCATCACCGTCGACGGCGAGGAGCCCTTCGTGACGCTCGGCGTCCCCGGCGGCGAGACCCTCTCGAGTCCGGTCGGCGTGACGATGGAGGCGAACGGCGTCGAGATCGAACCGGCGGGCGAGGTGCGGGACGGCGCCGGGCACTTCCACCTGATGGTCGACGCGCCCTGCCTCGAGCCCGGCGAGGTGATCCCGAAGGACGACGCGCACCTGCACTTCGGCGACGGGAGCACCGAGACCGACCTCGAGCTGAGCCCGGGTGAGCACACCCTGTGCCTGCAGGTCGGCGACGGCGCGCACGAGGCGCTGCCGGTCACGCACCTCGTGACCGTCGTGATCGCCTGAGCGACTCGCGAAGCGGCCCGGACTGACCGGGCCGCTTCCGCCGCGGTGCGTGCAGGTGTGAACGAGCGGGCTCCTCGAACCGTCGCCGGGGCGACGCACGCCGTGGACGCCGAACGAGTAGCCATGCATCGAGGCTCCACTTCGGGTCGGCTGATCGGAGGCGCAGTGAGCGCGGAGGGCCGAGACCGCACTCGTCTCCTTCCTGCAGGAACTCTGACCGAATCCAAGTCGCCATCGACGTGGCGCATTCCACCCGTCCGCATGTGCATCGGACCGAACAATCCCCAGGTTGGCACGCGCCCCCTATCGCTCAGTCGCCGCAGCGGGACCAGTGACCTCGAAGTGTTGTTACAGGAAGCGACTCCGTCTCACCGAGCACCGTTGGTGGGGAGGAGCGGTGACGAGGCGCTACCTCACGATGATTACCGACGCTGCAAGCCCGTGACCAGGGCCAACGTTCCTCGGACGGCGGCCTGAGGACCGCGCATGCCCCGCATATCCGGCGGTCTGGGGCAGGGCGCTGTGGACTCGAGGCGCCACGTTGCTACGACAGCTCGTACGACGTCTTGGTGCTAGTCGCAGCGACGTGGCGCGGGTCAGTGCCGACGCGAACTCACCCCTGACCGACGGGTCCGCGATGTACGGTCCGCCTGGACCTGACCCGTCTCCGGAAGAGAGCACACCATGGCCACCTACACCTGCCCGACCTGCGGGATGAGCGTCAACATCACATGCGCGACCTGCGGCAGCCCGCTTGTCGACGACACGATCACCAAGGACGACGGCTCCACCGTCGATGTCTCGAAGTGCCCCGAAGGCCACGGCAAGATCAAGTCTCCGCTGTGCTGCGGCCAGGACATGACCTGCGCCGTCTGAGCTGAGTGAACCGGGGGAGGTGCCCGGAAGGTGCCGTTGGAGGGCACCCGGCGATCTGGCCGAGCACCGTTGGTGGGGAGGAGCGGTGACGAGGCGCTACCTCGCGATGGTTACCCACGGTGCGAGCCGGTGACCAGGGCGAACGCGCCCCGGAGGGCGGCCTGAAGACGGCGATCACCGCTGTCGGCGATCGTTGAGATGGCGCGCCGGCCTTCGGGGAGCTTTGTGGAAGCGGCCGCCTCCTATGCGCCGTCTGTGCGGCCGGAGTCGGCCGGGCGGCGGGATTATCGGACCGGTGATCGGTGCGGCGTATCCGCACTTCAGGGGTTTGTCTCGGCGGGACGCCCCGGTGGGCTGGGTAGGTTCCTCTCGTGACGGATGAGCAGGTGCTTCACGGTGGCGTCGCCAACGCGGGCGCGGTCGTTCGCACAGGTTCGTACGTGCTCCGTCCGTCGAACAACCACTCGGATTCGATCTTGGAGTTCCTGTCGCGCCTGGAGGCGGTCGGATTCGATGCAGCTCCTTCTCCAGTCGGCATGGACCTCGATGGCCGCGAACGGTTGCGGTTCATCCAAGGCGAGGTCGCGGTCCCGCCCTACCCGGAATGGGCACAGTCCGATGAGGCCCTTTCGTCGGTGGTTACCCTCATCCGCAAGCTGCACGACGCATCCCAACGTGTCGACACGACCGAGATGACGTGGAGTGCAGAAATGGCCGATCCCGAAGGTGGACCGGTGATCTGCCACAACGATGTCTGTCTCGAGAACGTCGTGTTCCGGGACGGTCGCGCAATTGCGTTGCTCGATTTCGACTTCGCTGCCCCGGGCCGACGAACGTTCGACCTGGCTGCCTTTGCTCGGATGTGCGTACCAGTCGATGACGAGGTCAACGCTGCCATGCTCGGCTGGCAGTCGGCAGACCGTCCCGCTCGGTTACGTCTCGTCTGCGACACCTACGGGCTCAACGCGTGCGCCTGGTTTGCGTCAAGCCCAACCTCCCGCCCGACGTCACCCCAGACCGCAAGTACTACCCGCTCCACACCGCCTTCGCGAAGTAGATCACTCCGGTGACGATGCCGGTCCTTCTCGCATCCTTGCCGCACCAAGCACATCGCAAAGTCACCCGATAAACGCGCGACGACGCAGCCCCACAACAACGTCTCCCAAGATCAGGCCCACGCGTCTCCTATCGCCGGCTGCTGGTCGTAGCTCGCCGCTGTCGAGCGTCCGCGAACTCCTGCGTCGAGCGTCACGAAAGATGCGCCGTTCTGTTGGGCCCGCGCCACGAACGCGAAGGACGTTCGGCGCGGGCGATATGTGGTGTCCCCGACCGGAGCATGGAGGGCAGCCATGCGGCCACAGAATGACTGGGGATCGACCCCTCGAGCCGCGCGAGGGCCCGGTCTTGTTCAACCTCGCCCATGGAGCGGCGGGTACTCAGCCGTGCGCGAGCGCCTCGAGGGCTGGCACGTACTCGTCGGGATGGGGAAGTGTGGCGATCTCTGCGGCGACCCGCCGGGCGGCGGTCGAGAACGTGGGGTCCTTGAGCAGGCGTTCGATCGCCCCGCAGATCGCGACGGCATCGCGCTGATCTTCTTCGAGGGTGAGAGATGCGCCGGAACCGGCCAGTGCATCGGCGTTTTCCCACATGTCGGCGCCCATCGGGATGCAGAGCTGGGGCAGGCCACGTTCGGCTCCAGCAAGCATCGATCCGGCCCCGGCATGCGAGACGAGGGCGGCGACGTGTTCGAGAATGAATGACTGCGGGACGTACCGCTCGACGCGAACGTTGGCTGGGACCGGTCCGATGTCCGCCGGATCGACCTGCGCACCGGTGGTCGCGATCGCGTCAACATCCAAGGAGTCGAGGGCGGTCAGGATCTCGCGCCACTGGGCGGGACCTGACACGACGGTGCCGAGGGTCACGTAGACCGCCTGCCGGTCGTATCCCACCGCTGCCAGCCATGCCGGCGCTTCCTCTGCGCTACCGCCGTCGAAGCCGACTGGACGAACGAACCGGACGTTCGCGTTGTCGGGCGCCGGACCGAGCGCCGGCGGGAAGCGGTGCAGGTACAGGTGCTCGTACAGGCCAGCATCCGAGGGAACAGCGAGGCCCTCCGCGCTCCACACCTCGCCGACCGCGGCGACAATCCCCTCGACCAGGAACTCGGAGACGGAGCCGCTGAATGCGACCGTGACGTGCGGGATCCCACGCGCTGCGGCGACGGGAGCGGCGGCGAGCTCGGCCAGGTCGTGCACGATGAGGTCGGGTCTGAACGCGTCGACGAGGGAAGCCAGGTCCTCGCGCATTCTCACAGCAGCTCCTCCGAACCGCCTCCCGAAGAACTGCGCCCGACGTTCTCGCGGCGGTACATCACGCAGATCAGGTCCAGGCGGCAAGGCGGCGCTCGTCGAAGCCGCTCCCGGCGCTGACCCCGACGGGAGCGCACGAAACCCGTACCCCTCGATTCGCGCCGCCGCCTCAGGGGCGGTCGCCCACGCCACGTCGTGCCCGGCGCGCTGAAGTCCCGACACCAATGGCACCAACGGATGCACGTGCCCCATGCCGGGCACCGACGTCACCAGGACCCTCATATCCGCCTCCTCCGCACAGGATGATCGGTGATCACCCTGCCCGATGGTTCATCCACAGTCGCGCTAGAAAGCGAATCCCGGAAGCGTCTGGCGACTTGGGAAGGAGGTTCGGTGTCAGTGCTTACTCCCGAACGCTGGCGGGGCGGAGGCACCCGCGATGCGCCGTTCTCCGGCACATGGAGGCCCAGGCTATTGGTTGATCGGTCCTGCTGATCGGTTGCGTCTGCTACGAGCTGGTGAGTCTCAGCGATTCTCTTGACCTCACGCGGCGTGTCCCCTTGCGGTCACCAACGTGACGAAGACGTGGAGGTCGGTGAGCTGGCGGAACAAGCCGGAGTGTCGGTGAGAACCTTCCATCACTACGACAAGACGGTCTGATCGAGTGGAAGCCGGCCACTGTGGGAATCTGGGCCGGCGAAGCTCCCGCTCCGCTTCGGGAGGGGTCACTAGATGGCGAACGTCCTGATCACCGGCTCGTCCACAGGCATCGGCGAGGCCTGTGCGCTGCACTTGGATCGTCTTGGTTGGACGGTGTACGCAGGGGTCCGCAAGGAGGCCGACGCCGACGATCTGCGACGCAAGGGCTCCGCCAAGCTCACGCCGGTCATCATCGACGTCACCGATCAGTCCCAGATCGACGCCGTGGCGAAGCAGATCGAGGCCGACAGCGGGCGACTGGACGGCTTGGTCAACAACGCTGGCATCGGTCGTGGGGGGCCGCTTGAGTACCTCGACCTCGACGAGTGGCGCACGCAGCTCGAGGTCAACGTCGTCGGCCAGGTCGCCGTCACCAAGGCGATGCTGCCGCTGATCCGCCCCGCCAAGGGCAGGGTGGTGTTCATCGGCTCGATCGGTGGCCGCCTCGGCAGCCCGCTCATGGGTCCGTACAACACATCCAAGTTCGCCATCGAGGGAATTGGTCACTCGCTCCGCCAGGAGCTCAAGCCGAAGGGCGTCCACGTGTCGATCATCGAGCCCGGGGCCATCGACACCCAGATCTGGGACAAGGCTCAGGACACGTTGGAGCGACTCCGGTCCGAGCTGCCGGCCATCGCCCTCGAGGAGTATGCCGAGCCGATCGAAACCTTCGCCAAGGGCCTGGCCATGAACGCCAAGAACGCCGTGGCACCTCAGGTCGTCGCCAAGGTCGTCGAGCACGCGCTCACCGCCAAGCGGCCGCGCACGCGCTACCTGGTGGGCAAGGACGCCAAGGCCGTCGGAACGCTGGGCCGCTTCCTCCCCGACCGCGCCCTCGACACGATCGTCGCCAAGATCACCAAGCTCAGCTGACCACGGACCCGATCAGGACCTCAGCGGCTTCGCGGGTCTCCGCGGCCGTCGGGTCCGCGGGTCTGCCGAAGTAGTACACCTGGCCCAGGTCCCACCCCAGCGACGGCAGGCACGCGTCCTGCCTGCCGAATCGATCCCCTCCGCCTCGGCGACCGCTCCCAGGTCGCGGGCCAACTGGGCCATGGCGCCCACCAGGCGGAGTCCCCGTGAGGTCTGCCGCTCGTCGCTCTGCCTCGCGGGTTGGGGGCAGAATGCGGTTCATGGGGGAGAGCGCTATCCGCGGAACGGTCACGTTCCTCATCACCGACGTCGAGGGATCGACGCGACGGTGGGCAGATGACGCCGACGCGATGAGCGAGGCCATGGCCCGTCACGACGCACTGTTGCGTCGAGCGGTCTCGGATCACGGGGGCGAGGTCTTCAAGCACACGGGTGACGGCATCTGCGCCGTGTTCCCGACCGCCAACGGTGCGCGGGCGGCGGCCGAGGCAGCGCAAGACGAGCTGGCGCTCCCCGTGCGCATAGGGCTGCACACCGGTGTTGCCGAGCAACGCGACGGAGACTGGTTCGGTACCGAGGTGAATCGTGCCGCTCGAATCGCCGACGCGGCTAACGGCGGCCAGATCGTCTGCTCGCGGACCACCGCCGCCCTGCTCGAGGACAGGCCCACGCTGGAGCTCGGACGGTTCCGGCTCAAGGGGCTAGATCAGCCGGAGACGATCTTTCAGTTGGGCACAGGGTCGTTCCCGTCACTGCGCGCCGGCGCCACGACGGTTCACCTGCCGGCGCCGGGCACCGACCTCGTCGGCCGCGACGATCTTCTCCACCACGTGGCCGAACTGCTCGGATCGGAGCGTATGGTCACGCTCCTCGGCCCCGGTGGCGTGGGAAAGACCCGCCTCGCGGTCGAGGCGGCGCGCCGGATGACCGGCGCCGTCGACCGGATCACGTTCGTCGACCTGACGGCTGCCGATGATGCCGCTGGCATGATCGCCGCGTTCGCCCGCAGCCTCGAGGTCCGGCTGAGTACGACGTCCGCCCTTGTGGGGGCGCTCTCGACGTTGCAGGCGCTCCTCGTCGTCGACAACTGCGAGCACCTCGTCAACGACGTCGCCGAACTGCTGGAGGAGGTACTCGACACGGCTGCCGAGGTTCGTGTCCTCGCCACGAGTCGGGAAGTGCTCGAGATCGCCGACGAGCGGGTCGTGCCCGTACCCCCGCTCGAGGCCGACGACGACCTCATCGCGGTGTTCGTGCGGGGAGCGGAGCGGGCGGGAACCGTCATGGACGCGGTCGACCGGGAGCAGGTGCTCGCCCTGTGCCGCCGATTGGACGGGCTGCCACTCGCAATCGAGCTGGCAGCGTCGCGCACGAACGTCTTCACCGTCGGTGATCTCCTCGATCGCCTCGATGACCGCCTCCAGCTCCTCGCCACCGGTCGTCGCCGCAGTCGCGACCGGCACCGGACCATGCAGGCGACGATTGCGTGGAGTCACGCTCTCCTGGACGAACACGAGAAGCGGCTATACGCGCAGCTGTCGGCATACGCCGACTGGTTCGACCTCGATGATGCCTGCGCGGTCTGCGGTCTGTCCGAGTACTCGATGGTCGACGGCGTCGCCGGCCTCCTGTCCAAGTCGCTGCTCACGGCGGAGGAGCGTACGGGTCGCCGCCACTACCGCTTCCTCGAGTCGATCCGCGACCACGCGCTCGAGCAGCTCCGGACCAGTGGGGACCACTGCGCCGTGATGGACGCGATGGCCTCCCGCATCGCACATCGGATCCGGGTCTGTGCCGACGCCATCCTCCACGACGACAATCTCGATGCGCTGGACGAGCTGCGCCTGCTCGGCCTGCATCAACAGCACGCAGCCAGGTGGGCCCTCGACCAGCACGACCTCGAGTTGGGACGGACGCTCGTGGAGCCGTACCTGGAGCTCCTCAGCGAGGTCTTCCACGAGCCATACGCCCCGGCGCAGGGATTCGTCGAGGCCGCGAAGCGCGAGGGGACCGAACCCGACCCCGTCATGTTCGCTGTCGACGTGTACGAACGGGTGTATCGACTCGAACGGGGCGTCTGGCGACCGGCGCTGGCCGCACTCGAAGCCCGCCACGGTTCTCTCGAGGAACTGCCGCCACACGCCCGCATGGCCCTGTGGTTCGCTGCGGTGGTGGTCGGTGACGAGGAGACGGCCCTGCGCTTGGCTGGGGTGTTCGCCGAGGTCGGCCATCCCCATACGAACCGCGGCCACGAGCCGACCCCTTCGGAGGAGGAACTCGCGGACCGCATTCGCTCGCTCAACGAGACCGAGGCACCCCGGATCGCCCGAGCCGCCGATTTCCACACGCTCTGTTTCCAAGTGCAGGAGTACGGCCGTCCCGATCTGTGGGCAGACGTGCTCGCGCAGTCCGAGTCCGCCCTCGCCTGGCTTCCCCACTGGTCCGACATCCGCACGCAGCTACTCTGCGCTCGCGCCGAGCTTCAGCGGAAGCTGGACGATCCCGTCGCCGCGGCGCGCACGGCGGAGACCGCTATCCGCGTCGGTCGGCACCGAGGTGTGTACGGGAACATGGTCCCCCCGCTGGTCACGCTATTGGTGCTGGCATGGGACCTCGACCTCCCCGAACTGGCCAGCACGCTGCGCGGTCGCATCCCACGCCGGTGGTCCATCTACTTCCAAGCCGAACGGGACGCCGTCAACAAGTGGTGCGACTCGATCCTCGACAAGCCCGCACGCAGACGGCTGATCGACGAGGGCCGCGCCATGGACCTGCTCGAACTCGTCGAGCGGTCCGTCGACGAGATCGAGCGGGCCGCAACGCCACGTGACAGCCAACGTCACGAGTAGATCTCCTTCTTGCCCAGTCGAACGAGCCGAGCCCGGAGCGACCGAGCGCAGAAGAACCGGCGAGAACCACTGTTGCTCAGTCGGCTCACGGGGGCCAACCGCGCACGCCAGCCCTGCCGCAGCGGAGCGAACCCTGCCGGAATCTGGATGCACGCCGCACGCCTGATATCACTCCGGTCAGGGACGACGTTTCCGGAC
>JAUXRW010000034.1 GCA_030681555.1 Acidimicrobiales bacterium | reverse complement strand
GCCGACCCTGCTGTTCCTGCCCGGGTGGTGCGGCCCCCGCAGCCTCTTCAACCCCATCCAGGAACGGCTGGGCGGGCAGCTGAGAACCCTGGCGCTCGACTGGCGAGGCCACGGCGAGTCCAAGCCCGCCGAAGCCGACTTCGGATCTGCGGAGCTGGTCGAGGACGCCCTGGCCGTGATCGGCCACAGCGGGGCCGACCGAGTGGTGCCCGTGGCGGTCTCCCACGCCGGGTGGGTCGCTATCGAGCTGCGTCGCCGGCTCGGCCCGTCACGCGTACCGGGCCTGGTGTTCATCGACTGGATGGTCCTCGGCGCCCCGCCGCCGTTCCTCGACGCACTCGCCGCCATGGCGGAGCCGGCCACCACGCGCAGCACGGTCGACCAGCTCGCCGCGATGTGGCTGGCCGACCTCGACCTGCCGCCCCTCACCGCCTACGTGGCGGAGATGGCGTCCTACCCCGACGAGATGTGGGCACGCGCAGCGCGCGAGATCAACACCTCGTTCGAGCGGTTCGGGTCACCCCTGGAGGCCGTCGCCGCCCTCGACCCGCCGCCCAAGACGTTGCACCTCTACGCCCAGCCGGACGACCCCGACTACCTGGAGGCCCAGCGCGGGTTCGCCGCCGCCCACCCGTGGTTCACCGTCGAGCACCTCGATGCCGCCAGCCACTTCCCGATGTTCGAGGTGGCGAAGACGATGGCTGACAGCATCGCCGAGTTCGCCCGGTCCTGACGTCTCGCAAGCCGTGGTCAATCGCGCCCGTCTGTCTGGACGGTGGACGACGCCACATGCCTGAGGCGTTCCAGGGTTTCGGTCATGCCGGCACGCAACGCGCCGCGTCGGTCCCGGCCTCCGAAGAGCCGCTCGATCACGAACCATCCGAGCCGGGACACCGGACGGATCACCTCGTAGGACTCGGTGACCCGCGTGCCCGTGCCCTCGGGTTCGAACCGGTACCGCCACACGATCGTGCCAGCCAACCTCTCGGCGCGCGAGAAGGCGAACTCCCGGCCCGGGTCTGCGGCGGTGACAACCGGTCGGTTCTTCCACGGCCGCCCGCCCGGGACCTTGTTAGTGGCCTCGAAGCGGGCACCGACCACCGGGCCGGTGACGCCGTCGAGCCACTTGCAGCGCACCAGCTCGGGGCTCAGCTCGGGCATGCGGGTGACGTCGGCCACAAGGGCGTACACCCGCTCGGGTGGCGCGTCGACGAAGGCCGAGACCTCGTCGTGGTCGAGTGCCTGCATCAGGACCTCCTGGTGGGTTCGTAGTGGGCGAGGAACATGTCGAGCGCGTCGTCGGTGAGCCGAGCGAACAGACCGGCCGGGTAGCCGGCATCGGGTTCGTTGGCCATCTGCTGGGAGATCAGCCCGCTCATGAGGATCGTCAGGAGCCGGAGTGCGTCATCGCTGTCCGCCGACTCCTGCAGCTCGCCACGGCGAACTGCGTCCGCGAGCTCGGCGCGGGCGGCGCCCATCTCCTCGGCGCTTGCCGCGAACGACTCGGGAGAGGGCTCGAAGGCGGGCACGGGACGCCAATACAGCAACTGGGCCAGCGCCTGGTTCCCCAGACACCACCGCACCGTGGCGTGCACCCCGGCGCGGATCCGGTCCAGTCCGGGCGGCATCGGTTCGAGCGCTTCCCGGACCGCTTCGGCGTTGCCGCGTACGCCGCGTGCGAACAGCGCGTCGTACACGGCGTGCAGCGACGGGAAGTACTTGTACAGCGACGGGCCTCGGATCCCCATGCGTCGGGCGATCTCGGAGACCGTCAGCCCCCCGACCCCCTGCTGTCTCATGATCTCCACGGCGTGATCGAGTGCCTCCTCAATCGTCTGCCGTCGCCGCTGGGATCGCCGGGCCCCTGGAGGCGCAGCGCCTTGGCTAGAGTCTATAGCCATAGCTAGGAGTTATAGCGACGGGCGGGGCGGGTTGTCCAGACCATCGGTGCCGCCGCAGCACGGCGCCTTGACCTTCCTCATGAGGAACCGTCGCAGCCTCCTCGTGTCCCGAGATGCGCGACCGATTCGGCAGGGAGTGATCGAGACCCCCGGGGCGGTGTCACAGAACGCGCGGCTGACTGATCGGCAGCGCACGTCACCTACCGCCGGCTGGCGGCGACCGTGCCGACCGGCAGCGTGCGGATCTCTGCCGGCGTGTCGTTTCAGGTGGGGGTGATCACCCGCGTCGACGACCTGTGTGGCCACTACATCTACCGACCCTGCTGCTGAGACACGGCGGTTCGGCGTGAGGATCTCAGACTCAGTGCCGGAGAGAATCGAGCGTCGTGGCCGCGCCGGCGGTCCCGTGCGCGATAGCCACCATATCCTCGGGTGGCGGGCCCGCAGCCGGCCGCGGCGTCGCCCGCAGCTGAGCGAGCACCTCATCGACACGACCCAGGAGCGCTTCGTCGCAGTCCATCGCGCCGGTGCGGTCGAGGAGGCCGCTCCGTCGGACCGAGGCTCGCAGGACGGTGTCGTCGGCCAGCGCAGCCGCTCCCGCGCCGGCGATGCTGAACAGCTCGTACGCGCCGCCGTCGTGGCGAGAGAGATCGACCGGTTCGCCGAGCCACAGGCGGTGACGCTGCTCGTCGAGCGCTGTTGCGAGCTCGTAGCGCTCGCCTGCCTCGGGCAGCACGGCATCGAGGAACGCGGCCAGGACGTCGCGCGCCTCTCGGTGGTCACGCATGGCATCGCGCAGTTCGCGCGCGTGGATCAGCGCGAGCGACAGGCCGTGCGCCAGCGTCGGATCGGTGTGCGCCAGCGCGTCACCGATCGGGACGAACGGCGACGCCTCGCCGACCGAGCGCAGGCTGTTGCGGAGCCCGGCCATCGGCATGACCGGCGTGATGGGTTCGACGCCCTCCGGATCGACCCACTGCCGCAGCATCGGGATGGTCTGCACGGCGCGCTCGAAGCGGTCCTCCTTCGCCAGTCCCCGCCACTCGGCGACACCGCTCGGGATCGCGAGCAGCGCCGAGAACGTCCCGTTGTCGCCGGGGAACGTGGCGTAGCCGAGATAGCCGAGATCGCCACGCGGGCTGACCAGCCACGGGCCGTCAGGAAGCTCGAAACCCGGGCGCTGGCGGTAGTAGCGGCACAGGTAGACCACGCCGCAGTCGCTCGTGGCCGGCTCGGCCGCGTCGGGGAACCATCCCGGGGTCGGCGTCCGCCGCCCCATCGCGTCGACGACGATGTCTGCTCCCTCGTCGTGGAACCCGTCGACGCGGGTGGACGATCGCACCTCGATCGCCGGTTCGCCCATGACCGCCCGCCGAAGCGCCCACTCGATGAGCGGGCGCCGCACCGCGAGGTACTGCAGCTCCTCGTCACCGGCCTGGCGCGGCCCGCTCAACTTCCGTGCAGTGTCGACATCGTGGGCTCCGGCGGCGAGCAGCGACTCGAAGACAACGGGCAGCTCTCGCTGCAGCTCGAGCCGGCCCCGCGGGATGAAGGTATGCGGTTGCAGAAAGTGTGCGATCCCGCGCCGATCCCACGTCGGTGAGGCCAGTGCATCGCCGACGACGACGGGGTCACGCTCGATGAGCGTGACGCGGTGACCGTCACGGGCGAGGAGGAGCGCGGTGGAGAGACCCGCCATGCCGCCGCCGAGCACTGCGACCATGCGTGCCACGGCTGCAAGATACAGGAGCGTGGCATCTCGCGCCGCGGTCAGC
>JAUXRW010000029.1 GCA_030681555.1 Acidimicrobiales bacterium | reverse complement strand
GCGTGCCGCCGATGGGCAGGCCGCCGCCGGCGGCGTCGGCCAGGTCGCGTGCTCGGCGGCCCGAGTAGCCGTTCCAGCCGACCGGGACGAGCACGTGCTCGGCGATCCCGAGGGTGACCGCCATTGCCGCCGACTGCAACGACGCCACCGCGCTGGCGCCACCCATGTGCACGCTCGCGGCGTAGCGGAGATCCTCGATGCCGAGATTGGCAGCGAGCTGCTCGGCCATGCCGCTGCCCATGGCCATGATCCCGTCGATGTCGCCGGGCGCGAGGCCGGCATCGGCGATGGCGGCGCGGGCACCGGCGAGCACCAGGCCCAGGCCGCTCATCCCCGACCCGGGGGCGCGGCAGTACGCCGTCTCGCCGACGCCCAGGATGCAGGCGGCACCGGCGAGCGAGGTGGCGGACGGCGTGATCACTCGCCGAGCACCTCGCCCTGGTGCTCGCCGAGCAGCGGCGCAGGCCGGTGGATCCTCCACGGCGACCGGGGCAGGTGGAACGGCGCCCCCGGGTAGGTGACCGTGCGGCCGAGCTGGGGTTGCTCGACCGGCGTCGGGAACCCCCGGTCGGCGAAGTGGGGGTCGGCGAAGACCTCCTCGGGCGAGTAGATGATCCCGCACGCGAGCCCGAGCGTCTGGGCCCGCACGAAGAAGTCGTAGGCGCTCACCTCGGTGGCGATGAACTGCACCGCTTCCCGGCCGGCGCCGAAGATCGCCATGGCCTCGGCGTCGGCGAAGATCTCGTGGATCTGCACGCCGCCCCGCTCGACGCCGAGCTGCAGGAGCACGTGGTCGTCGAAGCGCTCCCGCCCGCCGAGGTCGTCGAGCCAGCCCAGGAGCCCCTCGAACTCGGCCGCCGAGCGGGGCGGGACGCCGGTGTTCACCTGGCGGCCGTCGGCGCAGGTGGCGTCGGTGTTGCCCGTGGGATGCGGGGCGGCGTGGCGGGCGGTCTGGCGCTGCACGGTGGCACGCGCCACCAGCCACTCGTAGCTCGCGGCCTCGGTGGTGACGTTGGCCGCGGCGTGCATCGAGACGTCGACGTGCTGGCCCTCGCCGGTGACGTCGCGGACCAGGAGCGACGTGAGCGTCCCCATGACCGCGAACAGGCTGCCGGTCTGGTAGCCCTGGTTGCCGCCGCCACGGACCGGCGGGATGGTGTGGTCGTCGTAGCCGCAGCTCCACACCGGCCCCCCGCCGGCGAGCACGGTGAGGTCGGTGGCCTGCTCGGCCGACCTCGGGTTGTCGCGGCCGAACGGGGTCTGCGAGGTCCACACCAACCGCGGATGCTCGGCGCGCAGCTCGGGGTGATCGACACCGAGGGCGGCGAGCCGGCCGGGAGGCTCGGCCTCGAGCACGACGTCGGCCCCAGCGACGAGACGACGGAACCGGTCGGCGCCGGCCGGGTCGTCGATGTCGAGCACCACGCTGCGCTTGGACGTGTTGTAGTGCCAGAACCACAGCGACCGCTCGGGGTCCACGACGTCGCCGGCGAACGGCGCGTAGGTGCGGCTGCGGTGCCCGCCGGGCGGCTCGACGAGGATCACGTCGGCGCCGAGGTCGCCGAGCAGCTTGCCGGCGAAGGCGGCGGCGTCGCTGGCCAGCTCGACGACCACGACACCATCGAGGGCGCCGGGCAGCAGGTCGGTCACGTCCTCGCTCATATGGCGCCGGCCTCCCGCAGCCCGTCGATCTCCGCCTCGGTCAGGCCCAGGATCTCGCCGAACACCACGTCGTTGTGCTCCCCGAGGCACGGCCCGCCCCGGTGGATCTCCCAGTCGGTGGCCGACAGGTGCATGGGCAGGCCGTCGACGCGGACCTCGCCCATCTCGGAGTGCTCCACGGTGGGCCACAGCCCCCATGCCTCGGTGCCGGGGTCGTGGTCGATGCGGTCCTCGGGCAGGGCGACGATCGACGCCGGCACCGCCGCTGCCTGCAGCGAGGCGGCGACGTCGGCGCGGTCGCGCCCGGCGGTCCAGCCGCTCACCAGCACGTCGAGCTCGTCCTGGGCGGCGAGGCGCCCGTCGAGGGCGCCGAACCGGGCGTCGGCCGCCCACGGCTCACCCACCACCTTCGCCAATGCCGCCCAGTCGGCGTCGTCGCGGCAGGCGATCGCCACCCAGCGGTCCTCGCCCGCGGCGGGGTAGATGCCGTGGGGCGCCATCGCCGGCAGGTCGCTGCGGTTGCTGTCGGGCGAGCCCGGCCGGCGCAGGGGGCGGTCGTTCACGGTGAAGTCGAGCATGGCCGGGCCGTTCAGCCACGCGCCGCCCTCGGTGCAGCCCATGTCGACCCACTGGCCCTCGCCGGTGCGGTTGCGGTGCAGGAGGGCGGCGAGGACGGCGATGGCCATGATGTTGCCGCCGTGGTGGTCCATGTAGGAGTAGCCCCACCCCGCCGGGCCCCGGCCGGCCAGGCCCGAGGAGAACGTGAGGCCCGACACCGCCTGCACGATCGGGCCCCACGTCTTGAACGTGCGGTACGGGCCGGTGGCGCCGAAGCCGGAGTTCGACACGTAGATGATGGCGGGGCGGATGCGCACCATCTCCTCGTACGGGAAGCCCATCCGGGCGAGAACGCCGGCGGCGAAGTTCTCCGTCACCGCGTCGGAGATGGCGATGAGGCGTCGCACCAGGTCGCGGCCTTCCTCGGTGCGGAGGTTGATCGTGCAGCCGAGCTTCTCGACGTTGTGGTTGTTGAACGCGCCGCTCAGGTTCACGCCGCGGCGGTCGTCCTTGTACGGCGGCATCCCCCGGAGGATGTCCCACCGGCCCTGCCGCACCGGGTCCTCGATGCGGATGACCTGGGCGCCCATGGCGGCGAGGTACTTGGTGGCGCCGGCCCCGGCGAGCTGGCCGGTGAAGTCGCAGATCCGCAGGTGCGAGAGCGCCGTGCCGGCCATCAGCCCGCCACCGGCTGGAACTTCGGGACCGTGACCTCGCCGGTGTCGTCGAAGACGACTTCGACGGGCTGGTCGCAGCGCACCTCGGCCGGGTCGCAGCCGATCACGTTGGTGAGCAGCCGCGGCCCCTCGTCGAGCTCCACGATGGCGAGCACGTAGGGAACGTCCTCGGTGAAGGCGGGGTGGGCGGCCTGGCGCACGACGGTGAAGGTGTACACGCGGCCCCGGCCCGACAGCTGCTCCCAGTCGAGGTCGGTGGACAGGCACGCCGGACACGTCGCCCGGGGATAGAGGAACAGCGTCCGGCAGCTCCGGCAGCGGGGGGCAACGAGCCGATGCTCGCCCGCCGCGTCCCAGTAGGGCTGGGACACGGCGGTGGGTTGGGGCATCGGCTTGGCGACGGTGGTCATCGTCGGTGCAGTCCTCCTCAGCGGCCGAGCACGAGCGAGGCCTCTTCGCTCATGGTGCCACCGTTGCCGTTCACGAACGCGAGCTCGCAATCGGCGAGCTGGCGCTCTCCCGCCTCGCCCCGGAGCTGGCGCACGGCCTCGGTGATGTGCGATGCCCCACCGGCGATCCCGGGCTGGCCGAAGGAGAGCTGGCCGCCGTGGGTGTTGACCGGCAGGTCGCCGGCGTAGGTGAGGTCGTGGTCGGCCACGAACGGGCCGCCGGCGCCCTTGGGGCAGAATCCTGCGTCCTCCAGCGTGAGCAGCACCATGATCGTGTAGCAGTCGTAGACCGAGACGAGGTCGATGTCGGCCGGCGTCACCCCGGCCATGGCAAAGGCGCGGGCGGCGGACTCCACGACCGGGGTGCGGGTGACGTCGGGCGAGGCGACGAGGTTCGAGTGGGTGATCTTCTCGCCGGCGCCGAGCAGCCAGGCTGGTGGCCTGCCGTTGGCCAGGGCGAGGTCGGGGGCGGCGACGACCCAGGCCGCGCCGCCCGAGCACGGCCGGACGATCTCGTACAGGTGCAGCGGGTCGACCACGAGCCGGGCGTTGACCACCTCCTCGATGGTGAGGGGCTCGCGGTACATCGCCATCGGGTTGGCCATCGCGTTCGTGCGCTGATCGACGGCGATCTTGGCTAGCTGCTCGCTGGTGGTGCCGTAGGTGTGCATGTGGCGCCGGGCGGCCATGGCGTAGGAGGAGTTGACCCCCATCGGGCCATAGGTCGACTCGAACTCGCCGAAGCCGAGGGACGGGCCGCCACCGCCCTCGGATCGAAAGGCGCGGGCGAACCGGGCCGGGTCGAGGACCGACGCCATCACGCACAGCACAGCGCGGCACTGGCCGGCGGCGATCGCCGCCGCCGCCCGCCACACCATGCCCGCCGCCGTCGCCCCGCCGAGGTCGACCTGGTCGGCGTAGGTGGGCCGCAGGCCCAGGTACTCGGCGAGCAGCGACGGGAACAGCATGCGCATGCCGCCGGCGGGCACCACCAGGAGTCCGTCGATGTCGTCGTGGCGCAGGCCGGCATCTGCGATGGCGTCGCGCGCGAGGACCGCCATGATCTCGATCTCCCGGTCCGGCGGGGGCGACTTGGTCGGCGTCAGCTCGGCGATGCCGGTGACAGCCGCGGCCCGGGTCAGCTCACCCATGCGTTCCTCCTGTCCTCGGCAGGGTCCCACTGGACCAGCGCGCCGTCGCCGTCGCCGCCGAGGGGCTCGAACCGGGCCACCAACGCCATGCCGATCTCGAGGTCGGGCTCGCCGGGCACGCGGCCGACCAGCCGCACGCCAGGCTCGTCGTCGAGCTCGACGACCACGACGGTGTAGGGCGCCTCGAACGCGGGGTGGATGGACTGGTGCACCGTGGTCCAGGACCACAGCCGGCCCCGGCCGGCGACCGTGCGCCAGCCGACCTCGAAGCTGCCACACCGGTGGCAGTAGGGCCGGGGCAGGTGCAGCACGGCCCGGCACGACGAGCACTCCCCGACCACGACGCGGCCGTCGGCGGCGGCGGCGAAGACCCCCCAGGTGTCGGGGTCGCGGGCGGGGCGGATGCCGCTCATGCCGCCCTCGTGAGCACCATGGCGCTCGTGGCCGGCGGGGGGCCGGAGGTCACGAGGCACACCTCGGCGCCCGGCACAGGCGAGGTGGACTCGCCCCGGAGCTGGCGCACGCCCTCGACCACGTGGTTCATGCCGTGGATGTAGGCCTCCGACAGGTTGCCGCCGGCGGTGTTGATCGGGAGCGACCCGTCGAACCCGATGGCGCCGCTCGCCGCGAACGGCCCGCCCTCGCCCTTGGCGCAGAAGCCGTAGTCCTCGAGCTGGATGAGCACCGTCGGGGTGAAGCAGTCGTAGATCTGGGCGACGTCCACCTCCGCCGGGCCGAGGCCGGCGCGCCGCCACAGCTCCTCGCCGACCCACCGGCACGGCCAGGTGAGCGGGTCGTCGCGCACCAGCACCGAGCTCAGCATGCCGCCCTGGATGCCCGGGCCCGACCCCTGGGCGACGGCGGTGATCGACACCGCCGGCTGGGCGCAGTCGGCGGCCCGTTCGGCGCTGGTGACGACCACCGCGCAGGCGCCGTCGCTCACCAGGCAGCAGTCGAACAGGCCGAGCGGCGTGGAGATTGGCCGGCCGGCGAGGTAGGTGTCGAGGTCGAGCGGGCGCTCGTGCATCTGGGCCGCCGGGTTGGCGTTGGCCCGGGCCCGGCAGGCGAGGGCGATGGCGCCGAGCTGCTCCCGGGTGGTGCCGAAGGCGTGCATGTGGCGGCGGGCGACCGCCGCGTAGGTGCTCGCCGGCGCCAGGAGACCGTACGGGACGAAGAGCTCCTCGTAGCTCCCGCGGCCGCCGGCGCCGCCCCCGGCCCCGCGACCCATGGCGCTGCCGAGGCCCCCGGCGGATGCCCACGCGATCGATCGGGGGCACAGCACCGTGGTCGCCTCACCGCTGACGACGGCGGCCACGGCGTGCGCCACCTGGGCGCACGGTGCCGCCCCGCCGGGGCCGGTGACGCCCCAGTACGTGAGGTTGCGGACCCCGAGTGCCTCGGCGAGAGCGACATGGCTCACCGCGTCCATGTCGCAGCGCACGATCCCGTCGACCGCGGCCGGGTCGATCCCGGCGTCGGTGAGCGCCGCCACTGACGCCTCGATGGCGAGCCGCAGCTCGCTGCGGCCGGCGTCGCGGCTGAACTCGGTGGCGCCGATGCCGACGATGGCGCAGCGGTCCCGCCCCGGCCACACCTCTTCGCTCCCCCCGTCTGCCCCGAGCGGGCCTGTCTCCCCGGAGCAAGGCACGGTACAGTAGCGTTTCGTGCCGCGCCACGGTGCGACGTCTCTTCGGGGGGATGCCATGACCGCAGCGACGCCGGTGATCGACACCGACACCCACATCACCGAGCCACGTGACACCTGGACGGCGCGCATGTCGAAGAAGAAGTGGGGCGACATGATCCCCCACGTCGTCTACGACGCCGACGCCCAGGAGGAGTTCTGGTACCTCGGCGACCGCCGCCTGGTGCCGGCGTGCATGACGGCGCAGGCGGGCTGGCCCGAGAAGTTCCCGTCGCACCCGAAGACCTTCGAGCAGGCCCACCCCGCCTCCTTCGAGGCCAAGGCCCGCATCGAGCTGATGGACGGCCTCGGCATCTGGGCCCAGGCGCTGTACCCGAACGTCGGCGGGTTCGGCTCCCAGGTCTGGAAGACGCTCGAGCCCCAGGAGCTCGCCTTCGACTGCGTGCGGGCCTACAACGACATGCTCTTCGACTGGACCTCGGTCGACCCGCGCCGGTTCATCCCGATCTGCGCGGTGCCGTTCTGGAACATCGAGGAGTCGGTGAAGGAGATCGACCGGGTTGCGCCGCTCGGCGCCAAGGGCATCATCGTGTCCGGCGCCCCCCAGGTCCACGGCCTCGCCATCCTCGGCGACCGCCAGTGGGACCCGCTGTGGGCGGCGGCGGAGGCGAACGGCCTGCCGATCAGCTTCCACGTCGGCTCGGGCGACATGACCTCGCAGTTCTCGCGTGAGCGGATCATGACCGAGGGCTTCGGCGTCACCTACGCCCGGGCGTCGACGTCGCTGTTCTTCGACACCGCCATCCAGCTCACCGACCTGCTGTTCTCCGGCGTGCTGCCCCGGTTCCCCGGCCTCAGCTTCGTGTCGGTCGAGAGCGGCATCGGGTGGATCCCGTTCCTGCTCGAGGCGGCCGACTACCACTTCATCGAGGGCGACGTGCGCAAGGAGCGACCCGAGTTCGAAGAGCTACCGAGCTTCTACTACCGGCGCCAGGTGTACGCGAACTACTGGTTCGAGAAGGTGGCGCCGCTCAAGCTGCTGGACGAGATCGGACACGACCGCATCCTGTTCGAGACCGACTTCCCGCACCCGACGTGCCTGCAGGAAAACCAGGTCCGCGAGGCGGTGGCGTTCGTCAACACGCTCCCGGACGATCTGCGCCGCAAGATCCTGTGGGAGAACGCGGCCACGCTCTACAAGATCGACCCGGCCGAGATCCCCGGCGCACTGACGCCCGCGTAGGGCCAGCTCGACGGGTTCGGAGCTGGCGCTCGTGCTGCGCCCGGTGGGTGGGTGCGCGCCTCGGCGCCGGGCGAGCGGTCGCTGTTCGGTCGCGACGCGTGCATCGCCGCCCTGCAGATGCGGCCCGCCGACCCACGGTCGCCGACGCCGTGGACAAGCAGGGCAACGCCAACGAGCTCACGTCGGAGTGCCTGAAGCTCAAGCAGGCCGCCGCCGACATCGTCTTCATCCTCGCCGCCCGCACGGTGTCGAGCGCGTTGGCGCGGTCGTGCGCGTCCCAGGGCTGTGCGCCCCAGTACGTCACGATCCCCAACACCCTGGCGTGCGCGGTTGAGCCCCCGCTCGGGAGAACGTCAAGCTCCGAGACTTGGCGCAGCGCATCGCTGACGCCCAGGAGATGTACCACGATGCCCCGCCGGGACGAGCGCGATGCCGAGTTCTACGCCGACCCAGCGAACCAGGTACCCACCGGCCCCGCCCGACGGCGTACAGCACCTCGACGCCCCCTCACAGGCCATGTCCCTGTGCGATTCGACGACAAGACCATCGCAGCCGTCAGGAAGCGAGCCGAAGCCGACGGCATGACCGTGAGCGCATGGATCCGCCGCCTCGTCGCCCGGGAGCTCGCCCCGACCGACGTCTGCGACGGAGAGCACCGACGCCGTCGTCGTACACATCCCCGCAGGCACCCGACGCGTCACCCTGAAGCTGGGAGCCCCCGCCCAATCCACTCGTCGCCGCGCGCGCCCCTGATGCTCACGTCGCCGCCGGAAGCGGCCCGTGAACTGGAATCAGGCGGAACACGGGGACGGTGCGGCCAGCGCGCCGCTCGTAGGTATCGATTCGTGGCCAACCCTCCCGGAGGTACCGCCACACCGCCTCGCGTTCAGCACCCATGAGCTCCACCACGTGCACCTCGAGCCGCGCCCGTCGGACCGTCACAGCCGCCACCGGGCTCTCGCGGAGGTTCGCCACCCAGTCCGGTGGTCGGGCCTGACCCCCGGCCCCGCCGACGACCACCAACGACCCGTCGTCGGCCCGCGTAAAGGCAAGGGTTGTGCTGCGTGGACTACCCGACTTACGACCTGTCGTGTGGAGCACGAGCACGGGAGTTCGGAACGCGACGCTGAGCAGACTCCTCCCGAATCGCCGGACCTGAGCAGCCTCGAACGGACGGGCAAACCGTCGGACGGGCCGAAGACGGTCATAACGGTTCCGACCTGCTTTCGCCTCCCCAGCCATCGCTCGAGTCCTACGCCCAGTCCGTGGCGCGTGTTGGCCGCGATGCCGCCGACGCGTTCCGCAGGGCCTTCATGCCCGGGAAGCGGTGACCCGAGAACCTCGGGATCCGCCGCCGTCGGCTGAGAGCTGGCTGACCCGTTGGTACGAGACACCCAGGACCGTCGCTGCATCGCGCTGGGAGAGCCCCGAGTCGAGCAGTGCCTTGGCTGCCTCCCGCGAAAGACTCGCCGTCTCCTCTTGGATGTGCTGCAGGGCGGCCACCTTCTGACGACTGGCGAGGACCTTGCGCATCACGGTCTTCGGCAACGTCGGGTTGATGACGACAGCGATGTCGGCCGGGTCCTCATCGGTGGCGAGTGAGATGGCCTCCTTGGCGAAGGACTCCGCTTGGTGCAGCGACTTGGCCTGCGAATGAACACCTGGCAGCTCATCGACGCTTAGCGCCCACCAGCCACCGGAGCGCTGAGCCTTGACCTGGTAGAGCTTCACGATGCCTCCTCGATGTCGCGCAGGATGCCCTTGGCGGTCAGTTCGTTGATGTCGGAGTGTCGTGGGATGGTGACCCTGAGCGTGCCGTACTGCCACACCTCATGGTTGGCGCCCTCACGGACGAAGGCCCACTCAACCCCACCGGACTTGGCGCGCCGAGCGATCTCCTTCATCAGATTGGTGCGCTTCATACGCTATCTCTAGTCCCCCTAGACAGCAACCGTCAAGGGGGGCTAGACGGTACCGGGTCGTGCCAACGAAGCCATCGCTGATGTCCTCACGCTCGAGGTAGGGGAAGTCGCCGAGGATCTCCTCGGGGGTCATCCCGTCGGCCACCATCGCCACAACCGTCGCCACTGGCATGCGCATACCGCAAATGCACGGTTGACCGCCCATCTTCTCGGGCTTGACGGTGATGCGCTCGAACGCCACGGGCAAACGGTACCGCTCGCCCACCGAGCTCCGCGTGCCTCGCCGTCGGCCCCGCTGTGTCGCTCGCTGTGTCGCTCGAATCTCGCCGGATGGACGCGGGATGGAATCCTGGTCGCTCGGTTGGCCACTGGATCGCAGGGCTCACCTGGGGACATAGGTGGGCGCGGAGGGACTCGAACCCCCGACATCTGCCTTGTAAGGGCAGCGCTCTAGCCAGCTGAGCTACGCGCCCGGGAACCGCACGAGGCTAGTGACGGCGACCTGCGTCGACCATCCCCAGGGGGCGCGCGGGTGACCACTACCGTCGATGAGCAAGCAGAACCCCTACAGGGATGTAGGCGACGGAGGGTGCACGGGTGCCTGGACGCAACCGCCCGAACGAGGGCGACACGACCGTCGACCTCACCCGGCGCTACCTGAGCGAGCTGGGCAACTACCCGCTGCTCAGCGCAGCGGAAGAGGTCACCCTCGCGCGGGCCATCGAGGCCGGGCGGGCCGCGGAGATCGAGCTCGCGGACGGGTCCCCCACCCGCTCACGGCGCACCGCGCTCAAGACGGCGGTGGCCGAGGCCGAGGTGGCGCGCCGTACGTTCATCCAGTCGAACCTGCGGCTGGTCGTCTCGATCGCGAAGCGCTACCAGGGCACCGGCCTCACGCTGCTCGACCTCATCCAGGAAGGCAACCTCGGCCTCATGCGGGCAGTCGAGAAGTTCGACCACCGCAAAGGCTTCAAGTTCTCGACGTACGCGACGTGGTGGATCCGGCAGGCCATCGGCCGCGGCATCGCCGACAAGGGCCGAACGATCCGGCTGCCCTCCCACCTCGTCGACACGATGGCGGTGCTCTCGAAGGCGTCGTCGACGCTCATCAAGACGTTGGAGCGCGAGCCCACGCCCGCCGAGCTGGCCGCAGAGACGGGTCTTCCCATCGAGCGCGTGCGGATGGCGCTCCACGCCGGCCCCGACCTCGTGTCGCTCTCGGCATCGATCGGAGAGGACGATGCCGAGCTGGGTGACGTCCTCGCCGACAACGACGCAGTGTCGCCCTTCGAGGCGGCCGCCAGCGCGCTGGCCCGCAACGACCTCCAAAGGCTGCTCGAGCACCTCAACCCGCGAGAGCGGGAGATCCTCTCGCTGCGGTTCGGGCTCGACGGCGGTCAGCCGCTCACCCTCGACGAGGTCGGTCGGCAGTACAACGTCACCCGCGAGCGGATCCGACAGATCGAGGCGAAAGCCCTGACGAAGCTGCGTCACCCGTGCTCGTCGCGCCAGCGACGGCTGGTGGCCTCGCTCGGCACCTGAGCAGCGCCGCCTAGGGCGCTTCGAGGAGCCGGATCTGCTCCGGCAGCGGAACCGCCGAGGGGTGACTGGCGGACCGGGCGAGGGCGACGAGGGCGGAGCTCGTCTCCACCTGCAGCTCGGGCAGCTCGTCCGTGGGAAACCATCGCACCTCGGTGATCTCCGGCGACATCGGACGGGCCTCGGCCGGGTCCTGGCCGTCCGCCGGGCGGGCGCGGAACACGAGGTCGATGCGACGCGCGTCGGGCTCCACCACGATGGCCGGCTCGCCCACGAGGGTGATGTGCAGACCGACCTCTTCGAGGACCTCGCGGCGCGCAGCGTCAGACGGACGCTCGCCCCGCTTGAGGAGACCGCCGGGGATGCCCCACCGGTTCCGGTACGACTGGCGGACGAGGAGCACGGCGCCGTCCTCGCGCTCGATCAGGCTGATCGCTCCCGCCGTGAAGCCGGGCGCCAGAGTGCGGACCACGCGCCGCCGGGCCCACACCGGGAGGTGGCGGTACACCCTGAGCAGCAGGCGGTGGACGCGGGCGATCACCGGCTCAGGATACGGGCGGCGCGCCGGGCCCGGTGTCGGGTTCCGTCACCGGGTTCCCTCCGCAGCCCACGGCGCGTGGCGCACGAAGCTGCGACGAGCGGCCACGGCCGCCCCCAGCAGCTCGGGCGTGGCGGCGGCGATCGGCGTGCGGCGGGCCGCGTGCTCCAGCGTGACCAGCGGACGATCCCAGGCGTCGACCACCGAGGCGCCGGCCTCTTGGCAGATCAACATCCCGCCGAGGTAGTCCCAGGAGCCGTGGGCGCT
The DNA here is from genome assembly GCA_030681555.1 of Acidimicrobiales bacterium. Taxonomy (GTDB): domain Bacteria; phylum Actinomycetota; class Acidimicrobiia; order Acidimicrobiales; family VFJN01; genus VFJN01. The sequence continues at coordinate 7,494 of JAUXRW010000029.1, read as the reverse complement.
CGGGCTGCAGTCGATGTAGGCGTCGAAGCGGCCGCCCGCCACCGCGCACAGGTCCAGCGCAGCTGCACCGAGGGCGCGGTACTGCTTCCATCCGAACCAGTGCGGCGGGTACCCCGACAGGCCGACGAGGGCCGAGCCGAGGTCGGTGCACGCCGTCGGCCGGAGCGGCTCGCCCGCCACGCGAGCGCCTCCCCCGCGCACCGCTTCGAACCGCGCCCCGCCCGCCTGATCGACCACGAGCGCGGCCCGGGCGCCGTCCGCATCGATCGCGCAGAGGCTGGTGGCGTACCACGGGAGGGCCCGGCTGGCGTTGGTGCTGCCGTCGACGGGGTCGAGCACCACCACCAGCTCCCGATCGCCGTGGTGGAGGCCGGTCTCCTCGCTCAGCGCCCCGAGCCCGGCCCGCTCCAGCACGGCGAGGGCGGCCTCGTCCGCCGCGAGGTCGGACAGGTACTGGCCGGGGCGCGTTCCGGCGTTCCCCCAGTCGGTCAGGCCGTCGAGCGCCACCCGCACGGCCGTGGCCGTGTCGTGCAGCACCTCGAGGAGAAGGTCGTCGCGCATGACGGAGGAACCTACCGGCCCGACCCGGTGACCCTCTTGGGGCGGCCCGCCCGCCGTGGCAGGCTGGACCCCTTGGCCGCCATCGACATCGCCGGGTTCGTCGCCGATCTCAAGGATCATGCGGTCGACCACGGGTTCCACGTCCACGACGAGCGCCACTTCGTGGAGACCTACTCGCTCCGACAGGCCTGGGAGGTCGACCTCCACCCCGAGGAGGCGTGCGGCGGGCCGCTCGACCTCCACCTCTCGCTCGAGGTCGACCCCCGCACGCTGCTCTCCTTCGAGGACCTCGTGATCTCCATCCCAGAGCACGAGGACCCGCCCGACGAGTGGCACTTCCCGCTGCTGTTCACCTGGTCGCTCCCGCCCCTCCCCGAGGGCCCCGACCTGCTGCTCCTGGCAACGGAACTGGCTGGCGTGGGCACGGCCGACCTGCCGCTCGAGGTCTCGGCCATCGACTCCTACCCGTCGGTCACCGACCCCTCGGAGCGCAGCCTCACGATCGTCGCCCGGGTGGAGGTGTCGCTGTCGCGCCTGTTCGGCGGCGAGGAGCAGCTGTGCGACATCCTCGACCGCTGCGCCGACGTCAGCCACCACCTCCTCCACAACGCTCCCGCCTGGCTCGGCGACGACGCGTAGCGTCGTCAATCGCACGAGCACGCCTTCGAGGTCGAGGCCACGACCGAGGAGGTGTGGCGCCCTCCACCCCCGGCTCCGCCGGCGCCGCCCGACCGGCCTGACGGATCCGGCTGAGCCGTCCCCGCGCAGCCGCGCGGCGGTACTGTCCGGAGCGATGCGACTGCCGTTCGTCGGGCGGGAACGCGAGGTGGCAGAGCTGCTCCACGGGCTCGCCGAGGCATCTGCGAAGCAGGCGCGCCTGTACCTGTTGAGCGGAGGAGCGGGGATCGGGAAGTCCCGCCTGACCGAAGAGCTCGTGGCTGCCATCGACGACCCAGATGCGCTCGTGATCGTGGCGCGCTGCTGGGAGGCTGGCGGTGCACCCGCCTACTCGCCCTGGCTCGACGCGCTCGCCGCCATCGTCGAGCGACGAGGAGGCGACGAGTGGCTCCGATCCCAGCTCGGGCCGGCCGCGGACCACCTCGCCGAGCTGTTCGACGGCTCCACTGCCGTCTCGGCGGATCGCGGCGAGGTCGATCCGCAAACCGCACGGTTCCGGCTCTTCGAGGCCGTCGTTGCGACCCTGCGAGCGGCCGCCGAGGGAAGCCTGCTCGTCCTCGTCCTCGACGACATCCACGTCGCCGACGCGCCCTCGCTGCTCCTCCTCCAGCACCTCGCCCGCCGACTGGTGGGCTCGCGGATACTGCTCGTGTCGACGTATCGCGACGACGAGGTCCGAGCGGGCTCGGCGCTCGCCGACGCGCTGGCGGACCTGCTCCGCTCATCCGCAACCCGGCGGATCGTGCTCACCGGCCTCAACGAGCGCGCCATCGCCCGACTCGTGGACGACGTCGGCATCGGCCCCGCTGTTCGAGGCCACAGCGCCGACGTGGTCTCCCAGCTGCGAGACAAGACAGAGGGCAACCCCCTCTACGTCGGGGAAGTGGTTCGCATGCTCGCCGGGAGCGGCACCCCACCGGATGGCGGCCTCGAGATGCCCGCCGACCTGCGAGAGATCATCCTGCGCCGGATCGCCCACCTCTCGACCACGGCTCGAGACACCCTCGAACGGGCAGCCATCCTCGGGCGCGAGTTCGATCTGGACCTCCTCGCGGAACTCGGGGGGCACGCTCCCGCTCCGGGCCTCGACGAGGCCAGCCGGATGGCCGTCGTCACCGATGTGCCCGGGCGCGCGGAGCGCATGCGTTTCTCCCATGCGATGGTGCGGGAGGCCCTCTACCGGGACATCAGCCCGTCTCGGCGACGACAGCTCCACGGCATCGCCGCCGACGCCCTCGAGGCCGCGCACGGGGGCGTCGGCAACCGGGCCTCGGAGCTCGCCCACCACCTCAGCGCGGCCGTGCCCGAGGTGACGGCGGTGCGAGCGGCCACCGCCGCCATGAACGCAGGGCGGAGTGCCGTCGCCCGACTGGCCTTCGAGGAGGGTGTGCGCCTCCTGCGCGTCGCCGATCGGCTCCTGGAGCGGGACGCCACGGCCCTCGATCGGGCGCTGGCCCTGCTGGCCCTCGGAGACGCGCAGATGCGGGCGGGTGACGCTGACAGCTCGCGCGCCACCTTCGTCACCGCCGCGTCGCTGGCTCGGACCGCAGGGGACGGCCCCGCGATCGGGGAGGCGGCCCTCGGCTACGGCGGCCGGTTCGTGTGGATGCGGGCGGGCCTGGACACCCGACTGGTTCCCTTGCTCACCGAGGCGCTGGAGGCGATCCCGCCGACCGACAGCGTCCTACGCGCCAGGCTCCTGGCGCGGCTGGCCGGCGCCCGGCGCGACGAGCCCGACCCGCGCGAGCGCGCCGCCATCGCGCAGCAGGCGGTCGACGTGGCCCGCCGGCTCGACGAACCGACCACGTTGATCTGGGCGCTCAGCGCACGCTTCACCGCCATCTTCGGTCCGGACTCGGTAGACGAGATGGTCGAGCTGGCCGACGAGATCGAGGCACTGGCGGCCGTGTCGGGCGAGGAGGAGCGCATCGGGGACGCGTGCTGGATGGTGTTCCTCGTCAGCACGATGGTCGGCGACCTCCGACGGGCGCGGGCTCAGGTACCGGCCTACGCCCGGCTCGCCGATGACCTCCGGCAGCCCTCCCAGCGCTGGTACGCCGGCGTGATGCAGTCCATCGTGCTGATCCTCGACGGGCGGCTGGCCGAGGCGGAGGAGCTTATGGATCAGACCGTCCAGCTCGGTGCCGGCGCGCAACCCTGGGATGCCAGCGCGTCCCACCGGTTCAGCCTCTCGATGATCCGGTGGGAGCAGGGTCGACTGGCCGAGATGGAGCCTCTCCTGCGGCGCTCCGCGACGGAACACCCCGGCTACCCCATGTTCGGATGCCTCCTGGCCCTCGTCGAGGCGCAAGGAGGGCGGCTGGAGGTAGCCCTCGAGCGAGTCGATGCGCTCGGTCCCGCCGGAGGCACCCCTCTCCCTCGGGACGCGGCCTGGGTGTTCGGGATGACGTTGCTCGCGGAGGTGGTGTGGCTCGCCCGAGATGCCGACCGCGCCGACGCGCTCTACGAGGCCCTTCTGCCGCACCGCCGCCTCGTCGGCACCGCATCGGGTGAGGTGGTCAGCGGTTCGGTGGAGCGGCCGCTCGGCCTGCTCGCCGCCGTGCTCGGACGGCCCGCCGACGCCGCGCAGCACCTCACCGACGCGCTGGAGCGGCACCGGTCGATGGGAGCTCCTCAGTGGATCGCCCACTCCCAGCACGACCTCGCCGCGCTCCTCCTCGACCGAGGTGGCCCGGGCGACGCCGCCGCAGCCATCGACCTGCTGGAGCCGTGCATCCCGCTGGCGGAACGCCTCGGGCTGACCGAGGTGGCCAGGCGGGCCCGCTCGCTGCTCGAGTTGGCCGAGGGTCACCGAGCTCGCAGGACCTCCTCCGCCCACGGCCTCACGCCGCGGGAGACCGAGGTCGTCGGGCTCGTCGCCCAGGGGCAGTCGAACCGGGACATCGCCGGGGTGCTCGTCGTCTCCGAGCGCACCGTCGAGAGCCACGTGCAGAACATCCTCACGAAGCTCGGGTTCACCTCCCGGACCCAGATCGCGACGTGGGCCCTGGCCCACGGCTGGCCTTCGCCTTCCTAGCGCGCCGCACCTGGCGCGGTGAGATGCGTACCGAGGATCCGTAGTCCCACCGATGCGGAGAAGAGGGCTCCGTTCGTACGGTCCCGACATGACCCACAACCTCAGCTCAGACGACGTCAGCCACCCCGTCCACAGCCGTGCGCAGCACACCCGGCGCCACCGCGCGGCGGCGGTCGTCGTGGTCGTCGGCCTCAGCGCCGCGGCCAGCGTCATGACCTTCGACGGCAGCTCCGCGGCGCCCCCGCCCCCGGCGGCGAACGTGGTGGCGACCGCGCCGGACCGATGCCCCGAGGGCTCGCCGACCGGCGGGCTGGTGCAGTCCGCCACCGCCGCCGAGCACCGGGTCCTGGAGCGTGCTGCCCACCGGGTCCAGTCGGCCACCGCCGCCGAGCACCGGGTCCTCGAGCGGGCCGCGTGCCGCTGACGCGTACAGGTACGGGGCGCCGGGCCGCCGACCGACGGGAGCTAGGACCCGAAGAGCGGGGCGGCGAAGGGCCGTCCGAACGTCCACGGCTGCGAGATCCCGGCGCTGGCCGCGTGGGTGGCCGCTTCGAGCATCACCTCGAGGTGCACGTCGGCCACCTGGTCGTCGGTGAACGACCGGCAGGCCCGCTGGCTGAGCAGGTGCGGGATGACGTCAGCCATCGGCGACGGCCACCTCCGGCGGCTGCTCCCGGTTCCCCCAGAACAGCAGGACGGGGAGGGCGACGGCGATGGCCAACGTGGCGACGTTCTGCGCGTCCTCGCTCGACGTGAGGCCAGGCGCCGGGTTCCGCACGTGGAAGACGAGGTGGGGAGTCGAAAAGACGAGGTGGGTGACGAGCGCCAGCACCACCTCGCGCGGACGGCCCCACAGCGCGGCAAGCACGAGGAGGACGCCCGTCGCGAGGAAGCCGGCGCCGGCGTCCGTCGCGAGGTGCGCGTTGTACGGCGGATCGGCACCGACGAGCGCCGGGCCGAAGCCCGGGAAGTCCTGGAACCAGCCGGCCGGATCGAACACGGCCCACGCGCCGGTGACGAGCTGCGGCACCGCCAGTGCCACGAGGCCCACCCTGACCCACCTGCGAGTGACCATGACCTCTCCCCATTGTTCGAAGTGGGCTCGGGTGGGATCGAACCACCGACCGAGGGATTATGAGTCCCCTGCTCTGACCACTGAGCTACGAGCCCGTCGAACCGTGCTGCACCAGCCGATCTGACCGGCCAGCGCACGGTACGGGATCGCGCCGGCCCGCACAGCACGAGAGAGATGACGCGCTTCTCGCCGGCGGCGACTCGCAGCTCCTTACGAGCAGCCCGTGCCGATGGAGGCTTGCTCGGCTATGACGCGACGCGCGTCGGTTGGCCCGGCTGTGCGAAGGTGGACCCATGGCACCAACGAACTCGCTGCTCCTGCTGTAGGAGCGTGACCGTCCCCGTGGACCCCGAGGTGTTCGACCAGATCATGGCGTCGCTGGACGCTCCCATGGTGGTGGTCACCGCCACGGTGGACGATGAGCGAGCGGGGTGCCTGATCGGCTTCCACGCACAAGGCAGCATCCATCCGCGGCGCTACGCCATCTGGCTCTCGAAGGCGAACCACACCTTTCGCGTGGCCCTGCTCGGCGACCACCTCGCCGTGCACTTCCTGACCCAGGACGACCACGACCTCGCCGCGCTGTTCGGGGAGAACAGCGGCGACGACATCGACAAGTTCGCCCAGTGCGAGTGGGCGCCCAGCGAGGAAGGACCGCCCCTGCTCCTCCGGTGCCCCAACCGACTCGTCCTGCGGCGCACCGGGCTCTTCGACGAGGGCGGCGACCACCTGTGCTTCGTCGCCGAGCCCGTCGTCGCGACCGGCACCGGCCCCTTCACCCCGCTGCGACTCTCCGACGTGGGCGACCTCGAGCCGGGTCACCCCGTGGACGAGCGCCCGTCGCCGGCGACGACCCGAGCATCCGACTGAGCCGCACGGCCACCGCGCCCCGTGAAGGCGTCCGCCGCGGCGCGGATCATGGCGCTGGCCGCGCCGGGGAGGTCCTCGTCAGCCGGACGGTGGGGCTGGCGGTCGGGCTCGGGCATCGACTCGCCTGCCGTGGCCAAGCCGCTCCGCGGCGACGACTCCGACGCCGACAATTGGTCCGAACGGCCCATAGGCGTGCAACGCAGCCGGGCGTACGTTCGGAGCATGCCCACCCGGACCCTTCGACTGCAGCACGCCGAGCTCTGCGTCGGGTGTGCCGACCTCCTCCAGACCGGCACCATGGTCGCCGTCGACCAGAACAACCGCGTGGCCTGCCTCGCCTGTGCCCGCAACGTCCTCAGCGACACACCGGCCACCCACACGACCCCGTGGCCCAACGCCGACGACATCCGGCGCCGGGACCGGCTCCAGCACCGGTTCCTGCTCGAGCGTCGCCGCGGCGTCCGCCTGTCCAGGTAGCCCTATCGCTCGGCCTCAGAGGTCGAAGGTGAGGTATCGATGGAGCGTAGATGGCGGAGCCGGAACGCGAAGACGGCGCCGCCGAGGGGCAACGCCGTCTGAGCTCCGGGGGCGAGGCTCGAACTCGCGACAACACGCTTAACAGGCGCGTGCTCTACCAACTGAGCTACCCCGGAAGGGCCGTCCAGCGCGGCCTACGCGACCGGTGCTGAGCCGGTTGAGGATAGCAGCGGGTCGCCCTCCCCAGCATCCGGGACGAGCACCGCGACGCGAGCGTCGCTACTCGCCGTCGAGGTAGTCGCGGAGCTTCTGGCTTCGGTGGGGGTGGCGGAGCTTGGCGAGGGTCTTGGACTCGATCTGACGGATCCGCTCACGGGTGACGCCGAACTCGCGGCCCACCTCCTCGAGCGTGCGGGCCTGGCCGTCGTCCAGGCCGAAGCGGAGCCGGACGACGGCCTTCTCGCGATCGTTGAGCTCGTCGAGCGCGTCGATCACCGCACGGTTGAGCATGCGCCGCGCCGCCGCGTCGGCGGGCGTCTCGGCCGCCTGGTCCTCGATGAAGTCCGCCAGGTTGGAGTCGTCCTCCTCCCCGACGGGCGAGTCGAGCGACAGCGGATCGAGGCTGATGCGCTGGATCTCACGGACGCGATCCTCGGTGAGGCCGACGCGCTCCGCCAGCTCCTCGACGGTCGGTTCGCGCTCTAGCTCCTGCATCATCTGCCGCTGGATGCGGTGGACCTTGTTGATCGACTCCACCATGTGCACCGGGATGCGGATGGTGCGGGCCTGGTCGGCG
>JAUXRW010000026.1 GCA_030681555.1 Acidimicrobiales bacterium | reverse complement strand
ACAGCTCCTGGGCGAACCCGATCGAAGCGCACTTCGGGCCGCTACGAGAGTTCGTGTTGAACAACTCGAACCACGCCAACCACGTCGTGCTCACCCGCCGGCTCCACGACCACCTCCGCTGGCGCAACGCACACGCCCGGGTCCCCGAGCTCCTCGCCGCCCAGCGCCGAGAACGAGCACGAGTCCGAGCCGAGAAAGGCCGCCGATGGGGACGACCAGCCTCACGAGCGGCCTGACCCACCCGCGCGAACGTTTGTGGTCAGAGCACTTGCAGCTCGCGCCGGACGGCTGCCCGGAGGACCGCGCCGAGGGTCCCGCGCCGGCGGCGGGCGACCGAGGGCACCGTGGGGGTTCCGTCGGCCTTCACGCAGATGGCCTGGAGCGCTCGCTCGATGGTGGCCGGGTCGATGTCGGTGAGGGGGAGCGACCAGCGGGCCAGCCACGCCGCCGGCGGGCTCTCGGTCGGAGCGCCCGGTCGGTAGCCGGTCTTCCGCAGCCAGTCGCCCAGGTCCTCGGGTGGTGCGGGGGCACCGGTGGGTACCAGCTGCGGGGCCAGGAGGGTGAGCGTCTCGACGGCGCTGCGCCGGGTGTGGCCGGACCACTGCGGCCACTTCAGCGCCAGCCACTCCCGGGACCAAGTCCACCAGTTCGGCGCTCCGCCGTGCTCGACCCACGTCACCGGCTGGCCGGTGCCGGGATCGAACTGCTGGCCGTCCTGTACGGCCAAGAGGAGGCCGGAGCGGTAGCGGTCGGCCTCGGCCCGGGTCTTGAACGCGCGGGTGCGGTCCCGGCCGTCGACCCGCCACTTCACGTAGTGGCGGCGCTGCCCGCGCTCGCTGCCGGGTCGCGGGCGGCCCAGGGAGAACACGAACACGCGCTGCGGCGGACCGTTCACGAGATCCCCCGACGGCTGCTCGCGAGCGACCGCTGGTGGCCGTCAGGCGCCCGCAGGACCCTCCACCAGTGGTACCACAGTGGTACGGGACTCCGGTGGCTGGCCTGCGGGGCCTCGGGTGGCGTGGTGGTGGCCACGTTCCTTGCCCGATCTGACCTGGACTTACGTGGCGGAGAGCGTGGGATTCGAACCCACGGTGAGCCGAAACCCACAACGGTTTTCGAGACCGTCCCATTCGTCCGCTCTGGCAGCTCTCCGTCGACCACGTTAGAGGCTGGGCGCGCGGCGCCGACAAGGCGGAAGCGAGCGCTCAGGCGCGCCGGGTGACGAAGAACTCCCGGAGCACGGTGGCTGCCGCGTCTGCTTCGACGCCGTGGGTCACCTCGACCTCGTGGTTCAGCCGCGGATCGACGCACAGGTTGTAGAGCGTGCCGCAGGCCCCGGCGTCCACGTTGGCGGCGCCGAAAACGACCCGCCGCACCCGGGCCGCCACCAGCGCTCCGGCACACATCGGACACGGCTCCAGCGTCACGACCAGCGTGGCGTCGTCGAGGCGCCAACGACCCAGGGCGGCCGCGGCCTGGCGCAGCGCGAGGATCTCCGCATGGGCGGTCGGATCGCCGAGCCGCTCCCGCTGGTTCCCCGCCCGACCGACCACCTGCCCGCCCACCAGGACCACCGCCCCGATGGGCACGTCGCCCGCCTCGCCGGCCGCCCGGGCCTCGGCGAGGGCCAGGGCCATCGCGGCGTGATCGTCCAGCTCGTCGGGTGCCGGGCTCATGTGGCGGAGGGAGTGGGATTCGAACCCACGGTGGGTTGCCCCACACACGCTTTCCAAGCGTGCCGATTCGGCCGCTCTCGCACCCCTCCTCGGGGCCACCCGAAGGTGGCACCCAGAATCGGCGAGGCTATCGTGTCGACCGGCCCGCTCTCACATGTGGCGGTCGGGTCCTGTGCAATCGCAGTCCGTGAACCGAGTCAGGGCCGGGAGGCAGCAGCTCTCAGCGGAGCCTGTGGTGTGCCGCAGACAGCCTGACCGTCACATGGGGGAGCGGGCCGCGCTTTTGCCGTGGGGCCTCCTGCGGCGGCGCCCTGTCTCTGGCAAGGGCTGCCCTGCGGGATCGCCCCCGGCTGGGTGTACGCCCCCTCCTGCATGGGGGGTGACGGTCCCGACTGTGCCCCTGCGGCGCCGCAGCCAGCCGCTGGGATCCACTCGCGAAGACGCACCGAACGATCCGACACCCCGGGTATGACTCTGACGGCTGGGTCCGGGCGGGCCGGAGTCCGAGGGGGCGGGGGCCGGTAGGGTCGGCGTGATGGCCAAGGCGTATCAGTCGCTCTACCGCCGCTACCGATCGCGCCGCTTCAGCGAACTGCTGGGGCAGGACCACGTGGTGCGGGCCCTGCGCACCGCGGTGGCGGGGGACCGGGTGGGCCACGCCTACCTGTTCAGCGGGCCTCGGGGCACGGGCAAGACATCAACCGCCCGAATCCTCGCCAAGGTCCTGAACTGCGAGAAGCCCGACGGTGGCGAGCCCTGCGGCGTCTGCCCGAACTGCATCGCCGTCGAGGAGGGCCGCATCGTCGACTGGCTGCTCGAGCTCGACGCAGCGTCGAACAACGGCGTCGCCAACATCCGGGAGCTCATCGAGCGCATCCCGCTGGGCACGTCGGGCAACCGCAAGGTCGTCATCCTCGACGAGGTGCACATGCTGAGCACGGGCGCGGCCAACGCCCTGCTGAAGTCGCTGGAGGAGCCGCCGAGCCACGTCGTCTTCATCCTCGCCACCACCGATCCGCAGAAGGTGCTGTCGACCATCCGCAGCCGCACGCAGCACTTCGAGTTCCACCTGCTCCCCGCCGACGTCTTGTCGGCCCACGTGCGCCACGTGATCGCCGATGCCGGCCTTGCCCTCGGTGACGACGCGGTCGACCACGTCGTGCGCATGGGCGGGGGGTCGGCCCGGGACACGCTCTCCGCCCTCGACCAGGTCTCGGCGATGGGCGGCGTCGTCGAGCAGGCTCAACCCGTCGAGGCCATCCTCACGGCGCTCCGGGCCCACGACGCGGGCGGGGTGCTCGTCGCTGTAGCCGACGCCACCGACGCCGGCCGTGACCCTCGCGCCCTCGGCGAGGTCCTGATCGGACGCCTCCGGGCCGCGTTCCTCGCCGTGATGGGAGCGCCCGACCGCCACCTGCCGGGCCCCGACCTCGAGCAGGCCGCCGCGCTGGGCGCCGACCTGGGTGCGGCTGGCCTCACCCGGGCTCTCGAAGTGCTGGGGGAGGCCCTCGTCGAGCTGGCCAAGAAGCCCGACCCCCGCATCGTGCTGGAGGTGGCGCTGGTCCGGTTGTGCCGGCCGGACGCCGACCGGTCCCTCGACGCCCTGATGGACCGCGTCGAGCGCCTCGAGCGAGCGTTGGCGGAGGGCGGGGCGAGCTCAGCGCCCGCAGCCACCGTTGCGCCGCCCCCTTCGGCGGCCGCCGGCACCCCACCCGGCGCTCGCAGCGGCCCTGCGGACTCCGCCCGCGCGGAGCTGGCCAAGGCTGCGCCCGACGCCGGCGGGACGGCCCGACCGGCCCGCGCCCGCGTCACGAAGGCCACCAGCGCGACGACCGCTCCCCGCGCGACGATCGCTCCCAGCTCCGCAGCGGCTCCGGGGCCGCCGCCGGCGCAGGCTGCCCCGCCCCGCTCCGAGCCTGCGCCCACCCCTGCGCCTGCCTCGAGGCCCACACCCGCGGCGGCGAAGGCCGCGCCCGCCGCGGCTCCCACCGGTGGGGGAGCGCTGCCCACCCGCGAGGAGCTCACGCTGGCCTGGGGAGATGCGGTGCTCGACCTCCTCACGCGCGGCACCAGGGCCATCTTCAGCACGGGCCGGTTCGTCGAGAGCGCTGGGAAGGCGGCCGTGTTCGCGCTGGCCAACGCCCCCACGCGGGACCACTGCGAGAAGAAGCGGCCCGAGGTGGAGGCGGCGCTGGCGTCGCACTTCGGACGGCCGGTGCCGCTCCGCCTGGTCACCGACTCAGAGGTGGGTGCCGGCTCGATCCCCGCCGCGGTGGCGCCGGTCGCAACGCCCGTCAGCGTCGACGAGGAGGTCGTGGACGTGGGCGACGTCGCCGACCTCGAGGACGCGCCTCCCGAGGGCTCCGGTGCCCAGCGGCTCACCGAAGCCTTCCCCGGCGCCGAGCTTGTCGACGAGGCGTAGCCGCCTCCACGACGGCACGGGGAACGCGGGGTCGCGGCCTACGCTGCCAGCGTGCCCGACGTTCCCCCCGACGACGCTGCCGAGGTACCCGAGGTCGTCACCGGCGCGGCCTTCACGACCGGTCTGCCCGACCTCGAGGGCCTGGAGGGCGGGATGCTCGGGGGGCTGCTGGCCCAGGCGCAGGAGATGATGGCGGCCCAGGCCGCGGCGGCGGAGCAGGAGGTCGAGGGCGTGGCCGGCGGCGGCGTCGTCCGGATCCGGGCCACCGGGGCAGGTCGCGTGCTCGGCGTCAGGCTGGCCCCCGAGGTCGTCGACCCCACCGACGTGGGGATGCTGGAAGACCTCGTGCTCGCCGCGCTCCACGACGTCGACACCCAGCTCCAGGAGCTCCAGCGTGAGGCCATGGGGCCCTTGGGCGACCTGCTCGGCGGGGGCTGAGCGGGTCGATGGCGGCGGCGTACCCGATCTCGGTCCAGGAGCTCATCGACGAGCTCGGGCGCCTGCCGGGGGTCGGCCCAAAGTCGGCCCAGCGGATCGCCTTCCACCTGCTCAAGCAGACTCCGACCGATGCCCTCCGACTGTCCAAGGCGATCGCCACCGCCAAGGAGCGGGTCGTCTTCTGCGAGCGGTGCTTCAACATCAGCGAGGGCACGGTGTGCGAGCTGTGCGACGACGACCGCCGCGACGGCACCGTCCTGTGCGTGGTCGAGGAACCGCGTGACATCGTCGCCGTCGAGAGGACCCAGGAGTTCAACGGCCGCTACCACGTGCTGCAGGGCGCGATCAGCCCCATCGAGGGGATCGGCCCAGAGCAGCTGCGCATCCGTGAGCTGCTCGGCCGGCTGGATGCCGAGGGCGTGCGCGAGGTCATCCTCTGCACCAACCCCAACCTCGAGGGCGAGGCCACGGCGATGTACCTCAGCCGGCTCCTGCGTGAGCTCGCCGTGAAGGTCACCCGCATCGCCAGCGGTCTGCCGGTGGGCGGCGACCTCGAGTACGCCGACGAGCTCACGCTCGGGCGGGCCCTGGAGGGCCGCCGGGAGGTCGACGGCTGACGCTGGGCGCGAGAACGCCCGAGGCACCGGCCCATATCGGCGGGGCGGGCGGACAGACCACCGACAAGACCGGTGCCTCGAGATCTACCGTCTACGAGTGGTGATGGCCGGCTAGCGACTGGAGGACTCGCTCTCCGTCCGCCACCCACGCGACGTTGCGGTCACGTTACAACGATTGCGGTCGCGTGACAAGCACCTGTGGGTGACCGTTCGGAGAACTTATGGCGTCACGCGGGAGCGCGGATCTCCAGCCGCACCGCCGTGCCGTCGGCCACCTTCGTGAACGTGACGAGGTCGGCCAGCGAGCGCATCAGCGGCACCCCGAGGCCGCGCTCGTGGCGGAGGCGCTGGGGGTCGGTGACCGACGGCAGCGGGTCGAGGGCGCCGGGCTCGAAGCCGCCGGCGTGATCGGTGACGGTCACCACCATGGCGTCGTCGTCCACCTCCACGCTGATTCGCAGGGGAGCGTCCGACCCCGAGCGCAGCTGCGCGTCCATGGCGTTGGCGCAGGCCTCGGAGACGGCCAGCTTGAGGTCTTCGAGCCGGCGGTCGCCGACCGGGCTGAGGGCGGCCGCCCCACCTACGATGAGCCGCACGAGCGCCAGGTGTTCGCGATGAGGGGGGATCTCGAGGGCGAACTCGCTGCGCATCGCTCAGCCGGCCGGCGAGGCTCCGGCCACCGCATCCGCCACAGAGCCGGCCAGCGGGAGCGTGCGGTTGAGGGCGGTGATCTCGAACACCCTGCACACCCCCGGGCGGCTGCACACGATCCGCAGGTCGCCGCCCAGCGTTCGCACCCGCTTGAGGACCCCCACGATCACGCCCAACCCGGTGGAGTCGAGGAAGTCGACCCCGTCGAGGTCGAGAACGATGTTCGCCTCACCTCCGGTGACGATGGCGATGAGCTGCTCCCGGAGGCGGGGGGCCGTCGCCACGTCCACGTCACCGTGCACGCGGGCCACGGCCCAACCATCCGACTGTTCGACCTGCACGGACATGTCCACGTCCCGAACCTACCTGCGCAGCACACACCCGACGGTAACGGGGGGACCACACCCGTGGAACTACAGCCCTGTCATCTCGCCGCCGGGAGGCGTACGCTCTCCTGGCTCCATGGCCCTCCTGCCCTCCTCCGACGTCGACCTGGCCAACGCCACGGCCGTGGCGGACGTGCTGTGCCGCCTCGCCGCCGCCCGCGACGAAGAGCTGCGCCACGGCGACGAGCGATCGGGGGCGCTGGCTCCCGCGTCCCTCGAGGAGGGGCGCCTCGCCCACCTCGTGCACCTGCCCGCGCGGCCGGCGCGGCACGCCGAGCTCGAGCGCCCCTTGCCCCCAGCCGTCGCGGCAGCGGTCCCACGAGCGCTCTGGACGCACCAGGTGGAGGCCCTCGGTCTGCTGCGGGCCGGGCGATCCGTCGTGGTGGCCACGGGCACCGGGTCCGGGAAGTCGCTCTGCTACCAGCTGGCCATGGCGGAGGCGGCGAGCGCCCCGGTGCGGCCCGGCACCGGGCTGGTCCTGTTCCCCACGAAGGCGCTGGCGCACGACCAGCTCCGGGCGCTCGCCGACCTGGGGCTGCCTCGCGTCGTGCCGGGCGCCTACGACGGCGACGCGTCGCCAGAGGAGCGGACGTGGATCCGCAAGCACGCCAACGTCGTCCTCACGAACCCCGAGATGCTCCACTCGGGCCTGCTCCCGCACCACGCCCGATGGGCCACCTTCCTCGGCCGGCTGCGCTACGTCGTCATCGACGAGCTGCACACCTTCCGGGGCGTGTTCGGCAGCCACGTCGCCCAACTGGTGCGGCGGCTCCGCCGGCTGGCCGCGCACTACGGCGCCGACCCGACGTTCATCTGCTGCTCGGCCACGGTAGGTGCGCCGGAGCGGCTCGCGTCGGCCGTGACGGGGGTGGACGTCGTCCCCGTGCTCGACGACGGCTCGCCCCAGGGCCCTCGCACGATCGCCCTCTGGCGGCCCCCGCTGCTCGACCAAGCCACCGGCGCCCGGGCGTCCGCCCATCGCGAGTCGGCGGCGATTGTCGCCGGGCTCATCGACGCCGGGCACGCCACGCTCGGGTTCACCCGCAGCCGCCGGACCGCCGAGACGGTGGCCGCGGACGTGCGGCGGCGTCTCCCCAGGGCACTGGCCCGGCGGGTGCGGGCCTACCGCGGTGGCTACCTCGCCGAGGAGCGTCGCGAGATCGAGGACGAGCTGTTCGCAGGGCGGCTGCGCGGGGTGGTGGCCACGTCGGCTCTCGAGCTCGGCATCGACGTGGGCTGCCTCGACGCCGTGGTGCTCGACGGGTTCCCCGGCACCATCGCCTCGTTCTGGCAACAGGTCGGGCGGGCCGGCCGGTCGGGCGCCGCCTCCGCGGGTGTGCTCGTCGCGGGCGCCGACCAGCTCGACCAGTGGCTGGTGGCCCACCCCGACGAGCTGCTCACCCGTCGCCCGGAGCCGGCGATCGTGAACCCCGACAACCCGCACGTGGTCGACCCGCACCTGCGGTGCGCGGCCCACGAGCTGCCGCTCACCCACGCCGACGCGCGGTGGTGGCCGGGCTCCCTGGACGACGGTGTGCGCCGCTTGGCCCTGACCGACGAGCTCCTCGTGCGCCACCGCGGGCGCCGCAACGAGCCCATGGCCGTGTGGAACGGAGCCGGGTGGCCGTCGCACGGCGTCGGCCTGCGCACCGCTGCCGGTCGACCGGTGCGCATCGTCGATGGCGTCACGGGCACCCAGGTCGGCGACGTCGACCGCGCCCGCGCCCCCGAGCAGGTGCACCCCGGCGCGTCGTACCTGCACCAGGGGCTGCACTGGCGGGTGGTCGACCTCGACCTCGACGCAGGCGTCGCCACGGTCGAACGTGACGAGGGCCTCACCTACACCGTGCCGCGCACGGAAACCTCCATCCGCCTGCTCCACGTCGATCGGCAACGCACGGTCGGCCGCGCCACCCTCTGCGTGGGTGCGGTCGAGGTGGCGAGCCGGGTGGTGGGCTACCAGCGGAAGGAGACGTTCGGCGGCTCGCTGGTGGCCACCGAGGCGCTCGACCTGCCCACCTCCACCCTCGTGACCCGGGCGTTCTGGTATCTCGTGTGCCCGGAGCGGGCGGCCGCGGCGGGCGTGGACCGCGTGGAGCTCCCCTCGGCGCTCCACGCCGTGGAGCACGCGGCCATCGGCATGCTGCCGCTGTTCGCCATCTGCGACCGGTGGGACGTCGGCGGGCTCTCGATCGCTTGCCACCCCGACACGGCGCTGCCCACGATCGTCATCTACGACGCGATGCCCGGCGGGGCCGGTGTGGCCGAGCTGGGCTACGAGGCGGCCGACCGTCACCTCGCGGCGACCTTGGCCAGCGTGAAGGCCTGCGGCTGTGAGTCGGGGTGCCCGTCGTGCGTCCAGTCACCCAAGTGCGGCAACGGCAACGATCACCTTGACAAGGCGGGGGCCATACGGTTGCTGCACGACGTGCTGGCCGACTGAGTCGGCCCTGCCCCGGGCGGGTCAGCCGGGGCGGGCGGCGCGTGCGAGGAAGCGGAGGTGGAAGGCCCAGGCGGCCATGACGGTGCCGATCGCCACCGGGACGGCCATACCGCGGCCTTCCTCTTCCTCGTAGAGCAGGGAGGCGAGGTCGTCCTGGTCGCTCGGCTCCTCGCCGGCGAGGCCGTCGTCGAACGGGAGCTCCTCGTCGAAGCCCTCGTCGGCGATCTCCAGATCGGGGAAGTCCGCCCGGGCGCTGTTGGCACTGGGCACCCGGACACCGATGCCGGTGAGCCCGCGGGCCCGGCCGGTGACGCGGGGACCGCCGCGGGAGCCGCCGCCCCTGCCCGTACTCGGCGTGGTGCCGCCGGTCGGGCCACCGACGCCGCCGTCGGTGCCGCCAGGCGCCGGCGTACCGGGCACCGTGGTGGAGGTGCTGCCGGCGCCGACCTTGGCGGTGACCCTGTCGCCGCTCTCGGAAAGCACCTCACCCGTCGGGGCGGCCCGCCGGCCCCGCACGCGGTAGACGACCTCGCCCCCCTCCGGGATCGGCTCCGGGTCGGTGAACGTCTTCTCGCCGCGGGGAAGGTCCTTTACGGTGATGTACTTGCCGTCGGCGGTCTGGCGCTCGACGCGGTAGCCGAGGAAGTCGGGTGAGACCGACGCGGCGGGCGTCCACGACAGCGACGCCTTCCGGTCCTCTCCCACAAAGTGGGTGACCCCGGCGACGGGCGGCGGAGGCGCCGCGACCGTGATCTCACCGGGGAACTCCGCCCGGTCGCCGAACCCGATCGTCGGGTTGAACTCGGCGGTGATCAGGAACTCGTAGGTGCCGTTGCAGCTGACCGTGAGCGGCGCCGAGGTGTACGCCGTGTGGTCTTGTGGGCCGGCCTTGGCGACCGTCTCGGGCTTCTCGTCCGTGGTGCATCCCTCGGCCAGACCGGCCGGCGGGGTGACCTCGGTCTCGACGGTCAGCGATCCGACCGTGTCGTTGTAGCGCCGCACGATCTCGGCGGTGATCATCGGCGCGGGGTCCGACGTGGTGCTCGGCGTGGTGACGCGTGACCCCTCGTAGGCGGGAGGGTTCTCGGCGGCATGGCTCGACGGGGCCACGAGCACGACGCCGAGGCCGACCGCTGCGAAGCCGGCCAGCACCCGGGGGGCGAGGGGCCTCACGCGGCGGTCCGCACCTGGCTCGACACCAGCTCGGCGCGGATGATGAGCCGCTCCTTGGCACTGCCGATGGGATGGCAGGTGGTGAGCGTCAGCATCGGGGTGTCCGGGGTGTTCGCCACGACGGAGATCTCCTTCGGCGAGACCGTGAACGGCTTCTCCGAGACCCGATAGGTGCACGGGCCGATCGGGGTCACCAGCGTGATCTCGTCGCCCATCTCCAGCTGGTGCACGCTGTGGAAGGGGCGGCCATAGGTGGTGCGGTGACCGGCGATCGCGACGTTGCCCTCCTCGCACGGCAGCGGCGTGCCTGGGTAGTGGCCGGCCCCGGCGCGCAGGGCGCTGGCCGTGATGCCCTCCACCACGACGACGTCCACGTCGAGCTCCGGGATCTGGATCCGGGTGAGGCTGTCGCCGACCTTCACGTTGCGGTCGAGGTACTGCTGGCGCAGCTCGTCGCTGTTGAACTGGCGGTCGAGCCGGGACTGGATCCGATCCTGCAGGAGGTTCGTGTAGAAGGGGTAGCCGATGGTGCCGATGGCCCCGACGAGCAGCCCGATCGACGCCGTCGTGAGCAGGAAGCGGGCCCACGGCCGGCGCCGCAGCACGCCGACCAGCTTGCTCACGGGGTCGTTGCCCAGCTGGGCCGGGGGGACGGGGACTGACGAGGATCCGCCGTCGCGGAGGTGGGCACCAGCCTTCGGGGAACGCGTCCCAGGTCCGTAGACGGACAAGGCGGCGACCAGGAAGACGATGCAGGCGGTGGCGATCAGGGGGGCCATGGCAGGTGCAGATCGTACCGGGAGGGCGCCCGAACGTTGTAGTCAGCCCGGAGGATCGACCGCAGGGGTGCCCCGGCGTGGCCGGCATCAGGGTCCTTCCACCCGCATCGTCGCCGTGGAGGTGATGGTGCGGTCGCCCAGCAGCGCACCGATGAGCGGCACCTCCGTCGGCGCCCGGTAGATGACCTCCACCCGCACCCGGCTGCCCGCCTCGCCCCGCCCGGACGTCCGCACCGAGAGGCGGTCGGGGTCGAGGCCGCTCGAGGCGCTGGCCGCCTCGGCGGCGGCCCTGGGGGCCGGATCGGTGGCGGCGGCCCTCGCCGCCTCCCGGGACGCGTGCGTCACCAGCACCACGTCCCGGGCGACCAGGCCGACCTGCAGCACCGTCAGCAGCAACAGCACCACCACCGGCAGCAGCAGGGCGAGCTCGACCGACGACTGCCCCCGATCCCGGCCCCGCGGCCCGGGCCTCACGAGACCTTGGACAGGACTTCGTCTAGGATCGAGTCCATGAGGTCGCCGATCTTGTCGGTGCCCGTCGCCCACGTGACGAGCAACAGCGCGACCGCCGCCGCGCCGAGGAGGACGAGGGCGTACTCCGCCGTGGACTGGCCCCGATCGGCGGCGAGGCGGCGGGTCGTGCGAGACGTGGCACGAACCAGGAGGGCGTGGGCGGACATGAGGATGGTGAGCATGGGGTGACCTCCGAGGTCGGGGTGGCGTGGCGGGGCGGGGCCCGAGCGGCTCCGGCGAAGGCCGGCGGCGAGGAGGTCGGTGTGACGAGGAGAGCGCTTCAGGTGGGCAGGCCGCGCAGTGAAGCGGCCAGCAGCGGCACGACCGTCAGGAGGCCGAAGGCAGGGAGGATGCAGGTGACGAGGGGCCCGAGCATGCGCACCGGCACGCGGCGGGCTGCCTCCTCCGCTCGCCGTCGTCGGTCGAGCCGCAGCTCCAGGGCGAGGCGTTCGAGCCCCGGCACGACGGGCACCCCGTACCGCAGGTGGTCGACCAGGACGTGCCCGAGGGCGGCGGCCCGATCGCCCAGCGGCAGGAGCGCGGCGAGCAGGGCGTCGGCCCGCGCCTGGCCGCCGCTCGTCGCGGCGTCGGCGGCGAGCAGCGCGTCGCAAAGCGGCGGGGGCACTCGCGCTGCGACCAGCGGGTGGGCGAGCGGTACGGCGACGCCCGCCCCGGCGCACAGGAGGAGCAGGTCGACCACCTCTGGCAGGGCCGCGGCCGCCGCTCGCTCGTGCGAGCTGCGCCTGGCCCGCTGTGCCCGGCGGCGGTGGAACAGGACCGTCAGGGGCACCACCGCCAGGAGCGGGGGCGCGACCAGCCCCGCACCGAGGGCGAGCGCGGCAAGGGGGAGGGACGATCGCAGCCGCACGAAGCCCGGCGAGGGCGACCGCGCGGGCGGCGGCGGTACGGCGGCCGCCTGGGGAAGCCGACGACCTCCGCTGCCGGACGACCCGGTGGCCACGACGCCGCCCGCCAGCACGCCGGCGAGCACGCCCACCGCCAATGCCGCAGTGCTCACGTGGCCTGCTCCACGATTCGTCGCATCCACCAGGCCCCCACCCCGTCGAGGGCCAGGCCCATCACGAGACAGGCCAGACCCGTCGGGGTGGCGACGAGGAAGCGGACCGCGCCCGGCTCGATGGTCGAGACGAGGGCCGTGAAGCCCAACGGGGCCAGGACGAGGACACCGGCTGAGGCACGGGCCTGCGTGGCCAGGGCGCGCACCTCCGCCTGCAGCTCACGACGTTCGCGAAGCGTGGCGGCCACGCCGTCGAGGGCTCGCGCCACCTGACCGCCGGCGGCGGCGCCGAGCCCGATCGCGGCGGCGGCCAGTGCCACGTCGCGCGACATCGCCCGGTGGGACCACCCGTCGAGCGTAGGGCGCAGGGGGGCGCCGTGGTCGAGGGCGTCGGCCAGGGGTGCGAGCTCCTCGGCCAGCGGCGAGGGCGAGCGGCGAGCGACGGCGACGAGTGCGGGCCGGACGGCCGTGCCGGAACGAATCGCCGAGGCCAGACGGTCGAGAGCATCGGGCAGGAGGGCGTCGCGCTGCGCCACCCGTCGTCGGAGCAGCAGCGGTGCGGCGACTCGGGGAGCCGTGAGCACGACGACGATCAGGAAGATCCCGATGGGCGAGCCCGCCACGATCCCGCCGGCGAGCGGAGCGGCCACGGCGGCGGCGCAGGCCCCGCGCCACAGCGTGCGCTCCTCGACAGCGCCGGGCAGCTCGCGGGCGAGGGCCGTGATCCAGGGCGGTGCGGGCGCCGGGGGGCGGAGGCGCGCCCTCACCGGCACCACCGAGTGTCCGCCGCCGGGACGGGTCGGCGCGGCGGGCGCAGCGGCAGCTGGTGCAGGCCGTCGGCATCGGCCAACGGCCGCGTGCGCGAGGGCGCCGGCGGGTCGAGCACCTCGTGGACGGCCACGACACCCCGCCGGCCGCCCTCCAGCCGGGCGACGTGCACGACGAGGTCGAGGGCGGCGGTGAGCTGATCGCGGACGGCGTCGAGCGGTAGATCGAGGCCGGCGGAGAGCACCATGACCTCCAACCGCCGGAGTGCGTCGACGGGGGAGTTGGCGTGGCAGGTGGAGAGCGACCCCTCGTGGCCCGTGTTCATCGCCCAGAGCATGTCGACGGCCTCCGCGCCCCGGACCTCGCCGACCAAGAGCCGATCCGGTCGCATTCGCAGAGCGTTGCGGACGAGCTGTCGGATCGTGATGACCCCCAGCCCGTCGGCAGTGGCCGGGCGAGCCTCGAGGCGCACGACGTGGTCGCCGGGCAGGCGCAGCTCGGCCGTGTCCTCGACCGTGACGAGGCGCTCCGTGCGCGGGAGCAGCGCACCGAGCGCGTTGAGCAGGGTGGTCTTGCCGGCGCCCGTGCCGCCGCTCACCATGACGTTGGCGTGACCGAGGACCGCCCAGGCCAGCAGCGCCTCGACCCCGGGCGGGCACAGCTCGTCGAGCGGGACGGCACGAGCGCCGAAGCGCCGGATCGTGAGGCACGGCCCGTCGATGGCGAGCGGCGGGACGATGACGTTGACGCGCGAGCCGTCGGCCAGCCGGGCGTCGGCGATCGGCGACGAGCGGTCGGCCCGAAGGCCCAGCGGGGCGACGATGCGCTCGATCAACAGCTCCACGTCGCTGTGGGGGATGTGGAGGTCGGTCGCCTCCAGACGGCCGTGCCGCTCGATCCACACGGGCCCGGTGCCGTTCACCATCACCTCGCTCACGGAGGGGTCGAGCAGGATCGTCTCGAGCGGGCCGAGCCCGGTGGCGCGAGCGGTGACGGCGCTGGCCACGGCGGCGACGTCGGCGTCCGACAGGAGGGGGTGCCCCTCCCGCACCGCTGCGAGCACCCGCCGACGGTCGCCCGTGCTCGTGGGGTCGGACGTGAGGAGGTGGGCGTGGATCGCGTCGACCACGGCGGCACGGCGTGCGTCAGGCAGCACGGCGGAGCTCCCGGACGAGGGCGCGAGGCAGGCGGGCGGCGAGCAGCCCGGCGTCGACCGCCCGCGCAACGGCAGGATCGACGTCGACCGTGGCGACGACCGGCACGCCGAGGCACTCTTCGACGTCACGCGCGCCGAGCGAATGCCCTGGCTCTGCGAGCAGCACCACCTCGGAGGGCCGGAGCGGCGCGGCCTGCGCGCGACGGAGCGACACGAAGCAGGCCCGGGTGACCAGCACCGACCGGCCGGCACCAGCGGCGAGCGTGAGCGCGACGCCGGCCGGGGCCGTGCCGCAGTCCACGACGACCGGCCGGGGGTCGGCGCCCAGGAGCGCCGCCAGCACCGCGCCCCGGTCGTCGGCGAGGGGCCCACGACCGCGGGTCAGTATCGCGAGGCCGGGAGCGCCCGGCTGCTCCAGGCGGGTCAGCGCGTCGACGGGCACGTCGCCACCCGCCGCCAGCCACCCGGCGACGCCCGGATCGTCGGGCTCGGGCAGCCCGAGCACGGCGGGTACGTCGCCGGCGAGGTCGACCAGCACCGCGCCGCCCTCGCCGTGCCGCGCCAGCAGGAGCGCCAGCGCGGTGGCGACGACGGTGGTGCCGGCGCCGCCCTTGGACGACCAGCAGGCGATGAGCACAGGAGCCTCCGACGGCACGGCTGTGGAACGCCACAGCGGGCTGCATCGGGGGAAGCCGGGCGACGACCGAGGTCGCGCCGCCTGCCGGCGACGGTAGACGACGACCTCGCGAGCGACAAGGGTGTCTTCTCGGGAGGCGCCGCTACTGTCGACCCGTGCCCTACGGCGACGGAGACCTCCGCCCCGCGGCCTTCTTCGATCTCGACAAGACCGTCATCTCGAAGGCGTCGATGGTTGCGTTCAGCGGCCCCCTCCACCGGGCCGGCATGCTGCCCCGGCGGATGATGCTGAAGGCGGCGTGGGGCCAGCTGGTCTACGCACAGCTCGGCGCCACGCCCGAGAAGCTCGAGAAGCTGCGGGCGGCGGTGCTCGCCCTGACGAGGGGCTGGGACCAGTCGGAGATCGCGCAGATCGTGCGCGACACCCTCGCCGACGTGATCGAGCCCATCGTCTTCGACGAGGCGCTCGATCGAATCCGCCAGCACCAGAGCTGGGGCCACAAGGTGTTCATCGTCTCCGCCTCCCCCGAGGAGGTCGTAGCACCGATCGCGCAGCTGCTCGGCGTCGACGAGGCCATCGCCACGCGCGCCGAGCTGGACGACGCGGGCCGCTACTCAGGGCGCACCGAGCGCTACGTCTACGGCGCGGAGAAGGAGGTGGCGATCCTCGAGGCGGCGGCCCGAGACGGGCTCGACCTCGACCACTCCTGGGCCTACTCCGACTCGGCTACCGACGTGCCGATGCTCGCCGCCGTCGGCCACCCGGTCGCAGTCAACCCGGATCGTGAGCTGGCCCGGATCGCTCGGGAGCGGGGCTGGCAGATCGAGCGCTTCCGGCTCGAGGTACCCCTGCGCGAACGGGTGCCGATGCCGGCGCGACGGCATGCCGCAGCCGGTGGCGGCGCGCTCGTGCTCGGGGCGGCTGTGGTGGCCGGATGGTGGTGGTGGCGACGGGACGGTGACGCCCCGCCCCCAGCACCTCAGACCTCGCGCACCTTCTTGGCGGCCACCGCGGCGAGGCTGACGAGGACGATGAGCAGCAGAAGCTTCTTCATGGAGCCAGAGGCTAGTCACCCATCCGGGTCCCGACTCCCGGCGCTCGTCAGCCGCGGAGGTTGACGGTCGTCGAGCGGTCGTCAGCGCGGCCGGCGGACCGGCTGATCAGACGGCGAGGAGGTCGCGAGCGCCGGTGTCGCTGGACGGGTGGCGCAGCTTGGACATCGCCCGCGCCTCGATCTGGCGGATGCGCTCCCGGGTGAGGTTGAAGTGCTCACCCACCTCTTCGAGCGTGCGTGGCTCGCCGCGGTCGAGGCCGAAGCGGAGCTTCAGGATCTCGCGCTCGCGGTCGTCGAGGGGTGCGAGGAGCCGGTTGATCTCGTCGGGCAGCAGCGCTGTGGCGGCCACCTCGAAGGGCGACTCGGCCGAGCGGTCCTCGACGACGTCGCCGAGCTCGGCGTCGCCGTCCTCGCGGAGCGGCTCGGAGAGCGATAGCGGCTCGGCCGCGAAGCGCAGCGCCTCGGTGACCTTGTCCTCCGGCATCTCCACCTCGGCGGAGAGCTCGGCGAGGGTGGCCGGGCGTCCGAGCTTGAGCTCGAGACGGGCCCGCGCCTTCTGCAAGCGGGCGAGGGTGTCGCCGGCGTGCACGGGGAGGCGGATGGTGCGGCCGGTGTTGGCGATGCCGCGCGTGATGGCCTGACGGATCCACCACGTCGCGTAGGTGGAGAACTTGAAGCCCTTGCGCCAGTCGAACTTCTCGACGGCGTGCATCAGGCCCAGGTTGCCCTCCTGGATGAGGTCGAGGAGCGGCAGGCCGGACGCCTGGTACTTCTTCGCGATCGATACCACGAGCCGCAGGTTCGATTGCACGAAGGTGCGCTCGGCGTTCTCGCCCTCACGGGCCGTGCGGCGCAGTTCGCGTTTGCGGGCGGGCGTGACCTCTTTGCCCCCTGCGTCCAGCTCGGTGCGCGCCTCGTTCCCGGCCTCGATGGCCTGCGCCAGCCGCACCTCGTCGTCCTTGGTCAGCAGCGGGTACTGACCGATGTCGGTGAGGTAGAGCCGGACGAGGTCTTCCTCGTCGCGCTCGACACGCTCCTTGGGCAACTGATGCACCTCTTGCTCGTGAACTGGGGAGCCGGGGACGCACACAACGACGGGAGCCGCCGGGACCCGTCCTCGGCGCGGGGTACGGATCTACGATACCGACTTGGTCAAGCGTCCCCTCATTGGGGCCTGCTGGCCGGTCGATCGAGGAGGAAACCCCAGGTCAGGGGCTTCGTACCGTTATCTGAAGGAGATCTGTGATGGGCGACGATGGCGACGGGCCCGGGGCCCGGGAGGTCGATCTCACCATGGTAACGATGGCCTTCGACGCCGTCGATCCCGAGGCGCTGCAGGCCGTGCTAGCGCGCTACGTCGTCGTGAGCCGGGGGCATCCGGGCTGCCGCAACATCGACCTCGCCCTCTCGACCACGCGTCCCAACCGCTTCGTCATCCTGCAGAAGTGGGAGCAGCCGGAGGACCAGCAGCGGCACTTCGACTCCGCGGACATGGTCCAGATGGCGACGGGCTGCGAGGGCCTCCTCGCCGAGCCGCCGCAGATCGATCTGCTCGACCCGATCAGCGCCCACGACCTGCGCTAGGCCGGCAGCTCAGGCAGGCTGGGCGGCGAGCGCGCCGTTCGACTCGGCGACGATGTCGGCCCAGGTGAGCCCATCCCCGTTCCAGAGCCGGTCGAACGCGGCATCGGCGGCGTCGCTGAAGGCGTGCCGGTTGCGGAAGTGGTAGAGCCGGCGCTGGCGCTGCACGTGGTGGCCGAGCCGGCCGAGGCGCCCGACGCAGTAGGCCTGCCAGGCCGAGGCCTCGGGCAGCGTGAGATCGCCGGACGCAGGGGCTTCGCCGAAGGCCGGGTCGAGCCGGTCGCGCACCTCGAACAGCAGTCGGCCGAGCACGTCGGCCGACCCGACGGGATCCATCTGGCGTGGGCGCTTCGGATCCTCGAGCGCCCCTGACTCGAGGGAGAGCATGACCGGCGAGAGGGACGTGACGTGCGCGTACCCCAGCGGGGTGGTCTCGTCGACCTCGACCGTTACGGAGGCGTCCCGCGGGAGGCCGATCTGGGCGACGAGCTGCTCGGTCAGGGCGCGGATCTCCTCCACATCGAAGAGCACAAGAGAGAAGGTCTCCGGTCGGATCTCGACAGCCACGCCGCGCCTCAGCCGGTCACGGCGATCTTGTTCCGCGCGACCTGCGCTTCCATCTCGGATCGGGCCTCGCGGGCCACCTCGGCGAGCGTGTCCATCTCCGCTTCCTTGAACCCGGCCAGCTCCCGGAAGCGGCGGGCTAGGCGCACAGGGCTGTCCTCCTCCTCGCCGCGGAAGCCGCCGAGGGAGAAGAGCTTGTCGACGACGCGCTGGAACTCGAGGGCCCGCTTCTGCCGGTCCTTGTCGTTCACGGTCAGCCGGCGGAGCCAGTCGGATCCCATCTTCACGTGGGTCACCTCGTCGGCGAGCATCCAGTCCTCACAGAACTCGAGGATGGGGTCGCCGGCCAGCTCGCCGAACTCGCGCATCGTGTTGAAGACGTCGATGGCCAGCCCCTCGAGGGCTCGGTTCACGCCGGTGAGGCGGAGGACGGGGTCGGGGTTGCAGGCCGCCTCGTAGAGGAACGTGTTCTCGGAGAACTCTCCGAGCTCGGTGCCCATGTGGTCGCTGAGCTTGATCGAGATCTCGCAGTGGCGCGCCTCGTCCCAGCACTGCCGCGCCATGTCGAGCTTCAGCTCGAAGGGCACCTCGGGCACGCCCTCCTCGTCGCCGGCCCCGACCTCGAAGTCCCAGCACGTGCGGCCGGCGCCCTCGAGGGCCTGGATCTCGCCCACGAAGATGCCGTGCATCAGGGCCCTGGCGGCATCGGGGGCGTCGGGGCGCTCCGGGGTGAGCCGGCCCGCAGCACGGCGGCTGCTCGAGCCCGCCTGCTCCTGGAAGGCGTTCCGCGGATCGGTGATCCGCTCCATTATCGGCACGCGGACGAAGCGCGCGTCCCGCGCCAGATCCTCGACAGGGAAGGACTTTCTCATGCGTGGGCCTCCTGATCGTTGGCGTACGAGTCGCCGATGGTCCCGGGTCCGGCGATCCCACCGGCGGCGAGCAGCAGCCGCTGCAGCTTGGCCTGGTGGTCGATCGCGCGCTGCAGCTCGTCCTCGGTCTCGATGAGGGACTGGAGCATCATCTCGCCGTCCCGCCAGTCGCTCATCTCATCCTGGAGGATGAAGCTGAGCGACCGAATGGTGGGGGCGTCGGTGATCGTCGACGTGTTGTTGAGGTGGTACGTGTACGCCGCGATCTTGGCCGGGATGAGCACCCGGTAGGCGCCGACGATCTTCTCAATCGTGAGGTCGGCGGCCTCCGGCTCCGTCATGGCTTCGACGAACGCGACCAGCTCGTCGTTCGGGGGAGCGGTGAGCCGTTCGGGGTTCATCTCGCGCAGCTCGGGCAGGCGCTTGTGCCAGAGCTCGGCGTGCCAGGCGTGGTGGTAGCAATGGGTGCCGAGCCGCAGCTTCACGTCGAGCTCGGGCACGGTGGCGACCCAGCCGCCGAGCACCTCGAACAGGCGCATCTCGATCCACTTGTAGTGACCCACCCGCCGGGCGGACTCCTCGACCGAGAAGATCCCGGGGATCTCTCGGCGGTCCCACGGTGCGAACGGCGCCCGAGGCTTCTTCGAGTCAGCCAACCATGTCCCCCTGAGAACGGTCGTTATCGACGCCAGCCTGACGCAGCTCGACCCGGTGGTCAAGCCATCCGGGCACCGCCTCGCCGACGACCACGGCGATCAGGATGCTCCCCGCCCCGAGGTACTGGACCGTGGACAGCGGGTCGCCGCCGAACGCGGAGATCACCGCCGCGAACACAGGCTCGAGGAGCAGCACCAGCGCGACGCGGGTTGGCGGCACCGTGCGCTGACCGAAGACCTGGCACGCGAAGGCCACCGCGGTAGCCATCACGCCGGTTGCAGCTGCCGCAGCCAGGGCCGATGCCGGGAAGTCGTAGCCGCCCATGCCCGCCCCCGGCACCAGGCACACGAGGCCGACGACGGCGACCTGGATCGTCGCCAGGCGCATCGGGTCGTGGCGATGCGCCGTGCGCCCGAGCACGAGCACGTGCACCGCGTACGCCAGCGCGCAGCCCAGCGTCAGCACCTCGCCGCGGCCGAGCCCGGAGGAGCCGCCGGGATCGGTCAGCAGCACGAGGCCACCGACGGCGACCGCCACGGCCACCAGCGTGAGGGGATGGGGCCGGCGGCGGAAGGCCACCAGGCTCAGCAGCGGCACGAACACCACCAGCAGGTACGTGATGAAGGCCGATGTGGCCGGGTCCGTGTACTGCAGGCCGATCGTCTGGAGGAGGTAGCCGACGAGCAGGGCCACACCGGCGAGCACACCGTCGCGTCCCTCGCCGGCTGAGCGGGGCCGCCGTCGGGCGAACGGCCAGAGCAAGCCAGCGCCGATGAGGAAGCGGACTGCGAGGAAGGGGACCGGTTCCACGCGCTCGATGGCATCCTGCACGACGACGAAGGTGGCGCCGAAGCACAGGGCGGCGGCGACGAGAGCGAGGTCGCCCTTGGCCGTCCTCCTTGTGCTCGACCGGGCCATCGCACCAGTGTGCGGGCTGCCCCGAGGGAGGGCGAACCCGCCGAGGCGAGGAGGTGACCGCAGCCACGTGACCGCGCTCGACGACGACCTGGCGCGGTTGGCCCAGGGCGGCCGCGCCTACGAACCGCCCCTGCCACCGGGGACAGCGGCGCCGGCGCCGGCGGGACGGGTGGATCCCGACCCGACGGTCGGGTGGCTCCGGCGCGTGCGGCCGAGGCGGCCCTCGACGTGCTGCTGGAGGGCCGCACGGCCATCCTCATCGCCCACCGGCTTGCTACGGCGATGCGGGCAGACCGCATCGCCGTCGTCCACGGGGGCCGGGTCGTCGAGCTGGGCACGCACGGCGACCTCCTGGCGGCGGGCGGACGCTACGGGACCATGGTCGCCACGTGGCAGGCCCACGCCTGACCGCCGCGGCCGCCGCGGATCAAGAGCTCGGCTGGTGCGGAGCGGCTGGCGTGATCGCGCCGCTTCGCACGTCGAACATGAACCCGCCCACCTCGAGGTCGGGGGGCAGGAGCGGGCAGGCGCGGATGCGCTCGATGTCGCCCTGCAGCGCCGCCACCTGATCCGTCATCGTGAGGAAGTCCGTGCCGCTGGCGTCGGTCCCGCGCAGCTCACCGATCCGGGCCCGCAGGTCGTCCTCCCGCTGCCCGGCCATGGCGCACTCGGTGTGCTGCACCACGCAGACGCGGGTGACGTCGAGCAGGTTGGCAGCGAGGATCAGCGACCGCAGCGCGTCCTCGGTGACGCGTGCTCCCGCGTTGCGGATGATCTTCGCGTCGCCGGGACGCAGCCCGAGCATGGCCAGCGGGTCGATCCGGGAGTCGATGCACGTCACCACAGCGAGGCCCTTGGCGGCCTTCCCCCGGAGGCCCGAGTCGTCGAACCCGGCCTGGTAGCGGCGGTTGGCGGCGAGCAGGTCGTCGAACATGGCGGCTACCTACGACGCCGCCGAAGCGGCGGCCAGGAGCTCGTCGAGCTCGGCGATCGCAGCGTCCGGATCGTCGACGAGGATGGCGGCGAGGCCCGCTGCCTTCGCTCCTTCGACGTTGCCGGGCGCGTCGTCGAGGAAGACCGCAGCGGCCGGCTCGATCCCGCCGAGCAGCTCGAGGGCGTGGTGGTAGATCGCCGGGTTGGGCTTGCGCATGCCCACCTCGCAGCTGTCGATCACGACGTCGAAGAGCTCGTCGACCGGCACCTTCGCCCGCCACGCCGTGGAGCCCTCGCGGACGTTGTTGGTGATGAGCCCGACGCGATAGCCCTCGCCCCGCAGGCGCCGGATGCGGTCGACGATCTGCTCGTTGACCGTCATGTCGCCGAGCAGGCCCTGCAGAAGGCTGAAGTCCACCTCGACGCCCTGCTCCTGGCCCATCTGCGCCACCTCGACGGCCCAGTCCGTGATGGCCAGCTCACCCCGCTCCACCCGGTGCCACGGGTGGTCGCCGTCGTCCGCGTACACGCCGATGAGCAGCTCGAGGTTGCCTCCCCCGGCGGCCGTCAGCGGGCCCCAGGGCGACGAGGTGACGACCCCGGCGAAGTCGAACAGCACGGTGGAGATGGGCCCGGGGGGAGCGGTGGTGGTCATCCGCGATATCCGTTCGTGATCGGCATGCGGCGATCCTTGCCGAAGGCCTTGGGCGTGAGCCGCGGCCCCGGGGGGTTCTGGCGCCGCTTGTACTCGGAGACGTCGACGAGGCGCGTGATCCGGTCGACCAGGGCCGCGTCGAAGCCCGCCGCCACGAGGTCGCCGCGGCTGAGGTCGCGCTCGACGTAGGCCTCGAGGAGCGGATCGAGCACCTCGTAGGGCGGGAGCGACTGGTCGTCCCGCTGATCGGGACGGAGCTCGGCGGACGGAGGCTTCGTCAGCACGGACTCGGGGATGAGCTCCCGGCCGGCCCGCTCGTTGCGCCACCGGCAGAGGTCGTAGACGAGGAGCTTCGGCACGTCCTTGATGACGGCGAACCCGCCGGCCGTGTCGCCGTAGAGCGTGGAGTAGCCCACGGCCAGCTCGCTCTTGTTGCCGGTGGTGAGGACGATCCAGCCGCGGAACTTGTTCGAGAGCGCCATCAGCAGCGTGCCGCGGATGCGGGGTTGGAGGTTCTCCTCGGTGAGGTCCTCTGCCCGTCCTTCGAAGCTCGGTCCGAGGAGCTCGAGGAAGGCGGCGTGGGCGGCTTCGATGGGGATGGTGCGCAGCTCGATGCCTGTCGCCTCGCAGAGCCGCTCCGCGTCGGTGGTGGAGTGGTCGGAGGAGTAGCGGCTGGGCATCGCGACCGCGTGCACGTGCTCGGCGCCGAGGGCGTCCGCGGCGAGCACGGCGACCAGCGAGGAGTCGATCCCCCCGGACAGCCCGAAGACGGCGTCGGTGAAGCCGTTCTTCCGGATGTAGTCGCGCGTGGCGAGGACGAGGGCGTCGTAGACCTCCGCGACAGGGTCGAGCAGGGAGACGATCTCCGGTGGGCGGGCAGGAGCCGGGTGGTCGGCCACGGCGGCGGACACGCGGACGATCGGCAGCGCGGCGGCCGAGGCCCGACCGCGCGGGTCGAGCAGGCGCGTCCGGTAGACGGGGCGGACGTCGAGGTCGACGGAGACCACGGTCTCTTCGAGCTGGGGCAGGCGGGCGACGATCTCGCCGTCGTCGTCCACGATGAACGACGCGCCGTCGAAGATCAGGTCGTCCTGGCCGCCGACCTGGTTGACGTAGACGAGGTGGCAGTGGGCGTCCTCGGCTCGGGTGGCCACCATCCGCTCGCGCTCGGCCTGGCGGCCCTGGAAGTAGGGCGAGCCGTTGGGCAGGACGATCAGTTCCGCGCCCCCAGCGGACTGCTCGGCGATCGGACCCTCCGGGCTCCACACGTCCTCGCAGATCGCGATCCCCACCTTCACCCCCGCCACCTCGAAGAGCTGCAGCGGGGCGTCGCCGGCGGCGAAGTAGCGCTGCTCGTCGAACACGGCGTAGTTGGGGAGCAGGCGCTTGTGGTACGTGCCGAGCACCGTGCCGCCGGCGCACATCGCCGCCGCGTTCCGCAGGTCGCGGTCGATGTCGACGAACCCGATCACCGCGGCGCACCGGCCCGTGCGGGCGGCCACCTTGTGGAGCGCATCCCGGTTCGCCGCGATGAAGCCGGGCTTCAACAGCAGGTCCTCGGGCGGGTAGCCGGTGATGGCCAGCTCGGGGAACACCGCCAGGTCGCAGCCCGCTGCTTCGGCCTGGTCGTAGGCGGCGAGGATCCGCTCGACGTTGCCGTCGAGGTCGCCCACGACGCTGTTGAGCTGGCAGAGCCCGATCCGGATGCGTGCCACAGTGGCCAGCGTACGCGGCTCGCACCGACGGCCTGCGGCCTTCGCGTCGGTACGGTGACGCCGTGGTCATGGCGCACCCCCCGGTGGCCGAGCTGGTCGAGCGGTCGGCCGACCCGCCTCGCGTCCGGGCTGCGCTCGAGCGGCTGGCCATCTCCCGGCCCGACCTCGTCGGCGTGGCGAGCGATGATCCGAGCCTCGCCGCGTCAGTGGTCGCGGTGCTGGCCGCCAGCCGCAGCCTGGCGCGCGTCCTCGAGGCGGATCCGGGCGCGTTCGAGGTGCTCGCGCGGCCCGACCAGCGCGAGCTCGCTCCGGACCCGCTGGGCGGGTGGGAGCACGTGGTGGCCTGGAAGCGGCGGGAGCTGCTGCGCATCGCATCGCTCGACCTCACCGGCGCCGAGCCGCTCGACGTCATCGTGCGCGCGCTGTCCTCGATGGCGCGGGACGTGTTGGTGGCGGCTCATGCCGAGGCCACCCGGTCGTTCTCCCCGGGCGACGGCCTGACCGTCGTCGCGATGGGCAAGCTCGGGGGCGGCGAGCTGAACTACGCGAGCGACGTGGACGTCCTGTTCGTCGGCCGCGGCGACCCGGAGCGGCTCGAGCGGGCCGCCCGCAGGCTCCTCGAACGGGCGGGGCGCTGCTTCCGGGTCGACGCCGACCTGCGACCGGAGGGGAAGGATGGGCCGCTCGTCCGGAGCATCGCCGCCTACGAGACCTACTGGAGCAGGTGGGCCGACCCCTGGGAGCGCCAGGCGCTGCTCAAGAGCGCTCCGGTCGCAGGCGATCCCGAGCTCGGGCGGAGGTGGGTCGACGCGGCCCACCCGGTCCTCTGGGACGGGGCGTTCGAGGCAGACGACCTGCGCTACGTCCGCGCCATGAAGGTGCGGGCCGAGACGGACGTCCGTCGGCGGGGGGCAGCCGACCGCGATGTGAAGCGCGGCCCGGGCGGCATCCGCGACGTCGAGTTCGCCGTCCAGCTCCTGCAGCTCGTGCACGGGCGGGTCGACGAGGAGCTGCGCACGCCGACGACGCTGGACGCGCTCGAGGCGTTGGGGCGCGGCGGATACGTCGACCGCAGTGATGCCGAGGTGCTGGCGGGCTCGTACCGGTTCCTGCGCCGGGTCGAGCACGGCGTCCAGCTCGAGGACGAGCGCCAGACGCACGTCGTGCCCGCCGAGCGTTCCCAGCGGCGCCGCCTCGCGCGCGTGCTCGGCTACCGGGGCACCCCGGAGGGCGGCCCGACGGAGCTGTTCGACCGGGACCTTGCGGCCCACCGCGTCCGGGTGCGGTCGCTCCACGAGCGGGTGTGGTTCCGTCCGCTCCTGGCCTCGCTCTCGGGGGCGGGGCCCCTCGGTCCCGAGGCGGCCGCCCGTCGCCTGGCCGCGTTCGGGTTCGCCGACCTGGAGCGCACGCGCCAGGCCGTCATCGAGCTGACGCGCGGCCTCACGCGGTCGTCGCGGATGATGCAGCAGCTCCTCCCGCTCCTGCTCGACTGGCTGTCGGCGTCGCCGGATCCCGACCTCGGGCTGCTCGGGCTCCGACGCCTCGCCTCCGGCGAGCAGCGGTCGCGGGCGCTCGCCTCGACGTTCCGCGACTCGCCCGAGGCCGCCCGGCACGTGGCCCTCCTGCTCGGCACGAGCCGCCGCCTCGGCGACGTCCTGCTCGCCAACCCTGACCTGATCGAGCGGCTCCCGCACCCGGACCGCCTGCGCACGCGCTCGGTTGACGAGCTCGTCGCCGGCGCCGAGGGGGCCCTGGCGTGGCGCGAGGAGCCCGACCAGCGCCAACGAGCCCTGCAGCGCTGGCAGCACCGCCACCTCCTCGGCGTCGCGGCGAGGGACGTCTTCGGCCAGGCCTCGGTGGACGTGGTGGGCGCCGATCTGAGCGCGCTGGCCGAGGCCACGCTGGAGGGAGCGCTGTCGACGCTGCGCCCCGAGGTGCCGGTCGCCGTCGTCGCCTTCGGGCGGTTCGGCGGCGCGGAGCTCGGCTACGCCAGCGACCTGGACCTCGTGTTCGTGCACGACGGCACGTCACCGGACGAGATCGCCGAGGCCGAGCGCGTGGCCTCCGGGCTGTTGCGATTCGTGGGCGGCAGCACTCCGGCGGAGCGCATCTGGGCCGTCGACGCGTCGCTGCGCCCCGAGGGCCGCAACGGCCCCCTGGCCCGCAGCCTCGACGGGTGGCGCGCCTACCTCGCCCGGTGGGCGTCCACCTGGGAACGCCAGGCATACCTGCGGGTTCGCCGCGTCGCCGGGGAGCCGGCGCTGGCCGCGGACCTGATCGACGAGATCGACCATGCGGTGTGGGCCCGACCGTTCACGGAGGACGAGGCGCGGGAGGTCCGGCGCAGGAAGGTGCGGATCGAGCAGGAGCGCCTGGCCCCGGGGGAGGACCCCGAGTTCCACCTCAAGCTGGGTCGGGGCTCGCTGTCCGATGTCGAGTTCACCGTGCAGCTGCTGCAGCTGCGCCACGGGGTGCCGGGTGCGCGCACCCTCGGCGCCCTGGACGCCCTCGTCGAGGCGGGCCACCTGCCCGCCGACGAGGCGGACGTCCTCGCGGAGTCCTACCGGTTCTGCGAGCGCACCCGGAACCGGAGCTTCCTCGTGGTCGGTCCCGGCGACTCGCTGCCCCTGCGGCCGGAACAGGCGGCCCCCCTGGCCCGCTCCCTCGGCGTGACCGTCGGTGACCTCCGCGCCGAGTACCGGCGGGTGACGCGGCGGGCCAGGCGGATCGTCGAGCGCCGCTTCTACGACCAGGGCTGAAGGCGCCGAGCCCCTGCGCGAGGATGGCGGCGCGCTTGGCCGAGGGGCCGGGTGCAGAAGGGAACCGTGCCGCTCCACCCGCAGGTCGAGGCGTTGCTCGGCGGCCTGACCAAGGTCGTCGGGCCGATGGAGACGCTCGCGCCGACCGAGGCGAGGTCCCTGTACAAGGGCAAGCCGGTTCGACCAGCCCGAAGAGGTCGCCAGGGTCGACGACCGCTCGGTGCCCGTTCCCGGCGGCGACGTGGCCGTGCGGGTGTACACGCCGGCGTGCCCATCGAGCTGGTGCGGTACGACGGCCAGATCCACGGCTTCGTCGACATGATGGCGCTGCTCGAAGACGCCGTCGTCGCCATGGACCGGACAGGCGCCGCTGTCCGGGGAGCGCTGTCGTGAGGCGTCGGCTGGCGCTGGCGGCGCTCCTGGTGGGGGCCGCGTCGGCGTGCTCCTCCGATCAGGATCCCGGCGTTCCCACGCAGAGCACCGGAGCCGGGCAGACGACCACGACCTCGCGCACCCTCCCGAGCTGCCCGTCAGGGGGCCCGGACGAGTCCACCCCCGCCGGGTGCCTCGACGAGGACGGCACGTTCCTCCGCCCCTGACCCTCCGCGCATGGGTGGGAGTCGGGAGCGCTAGCTGCGGGGCGTCGGGATGAGGTGGCCGTGCTCGGCCAGGTTCGCGATGAGGTCCTCCACCGCGCTCAGGTGATCGGGGTCGGCACCCCACCCGAGGAAGAGGTCGTGCACCATCATCGAGGCGAGCCCCCGGCCGTCGAAGAGGGCGTCGTCGAACCGCCCCAGGCCGGACGTCATGAGCACCCCTGTGGTGCCGGCGATCACGACGACGGCGCGCTGGATGCTCGGCCCGTCGCGGAGCGCACCGGCTTCGGCGGCGTCGTCGAGGAGCTGGCGAGCCATGTCGAGCAGGCGCAGCGCCGCGGGCAGCACTCGGGCGACGTCGCTCTCGTCCATGTGCAGCTCGGGGTCGGTGAACATCCGCCGGGACAGCTCAATCTCTTGCGGGAACACCGTCTCCGCCGCGACCCAGAATCGGGTGGCGGTCAGGATGCGAGCCAGTGCGATGAGCCGCTGGTCTGTGATCGCTCGCGCCTGGACGAGATCCTCGAGGTGGGACTGGGACACCTGGCACGACGTGTTGACGATCTCGAGGGCCTCCCGCTCGAGCTCGGCGATGAGCGCGTCCTTCGAGGGGAAGTGGCGGTAGAGCGACCCGATGCCGCAGCCGATCTCGTCGGCGAGATGCTGCATCGTCAGGCCTGCGAGGCCCTCCTCCATCACGATGCCCAGTGCGACCGTCAGGAACTCGCGGTGCCGCTCCATGCGGAACTGCTCCTTGGGCGCGCGCATGGTCGGTCGGGCAGCGGTCGTGCTCATGAACGTGAGGTTACGTTCGGGCGAGTCCTCTGTCGCCGATGACGGTGCCCGCTGGGGTCCGGCGCCTCAGGTGGGGGAGGGCGGCTCCCCCTCGCCCGCCGAACCGCATCCGCGGGTCGCGGGGCCCACCTTTGGGTAGGGGTGGCGACATGGCCGACGGACCCGATCAGCACGGCGCGATCGGCGCCATCGTAGACCGCTCCATGCGCGGCGCCGAGCAGCTCGTCTACGCAGTGGTGGGCCTGCTCCTGCTCCTCAGCGCCCTCGGCACCGTGGGTGCGATCGGCTACCGCCTCGTCACCGACGCGGACGACGGCGTGCTCGACGCCGTCACGACCGCACTCGACGGCCTGCTGCTCGTGTTCATCCTCGTGGAGCTGCTGGGCGCGGTGCGGGCCACAATCAGCGAGCGCAAGCTCGTCGCCGAGCCGTTCTTGATCGTCGGCATCATCGCGTCGATCAAGGAGATCATCGTGGCGTCCCTCAAGGCGGCGGACGCGAAGGGTGAGGCCTTCGAGGACGCGATGGCCGAGGTCGGCGTGCTGGGTGGCGTCGTCCTCGTGCTCGCCATCAGCAGCTACCTCGTGCGGCGCAAGGAGCGGGAGCCCGCCGAGGACTGATCTGCTCGCTCGGCCCGAGATGGGCTCACGCGGCTGAACGAGGCCCGGATGGGGAAGGCTCTCGCCGCATCCCTGACGGCGCACCCGACGGCACCGTCCCGAGAAGTGAGGTCTACGTGGATTTCCTGATCTGGCTCCTGCTGCTCTTCGTCGTGTTCCTGGTCGCCGGCTGGGGCTGGCGCAAGGGCCGCGGGAGGTAGTCGCGGCGGGCCGCCTCGGCGGCTCGCCAGGGTTACCTCGACCGGGCAGTGGTCGCCCCGGACGCGGCTGCTGGCGCTCGTCCTGACGGCTGCCGTCGTGGTGGCGGCCGTGGTCCTCACCCTGACGGAGCGCCCGTCATCTCCGCCCGGGAGCTGGACGCTGGTGCCGCACCACGGCCTCGGTGCGTGGGTCGACGTTTACGACTGGACCGAGGGGCTGGGCGGGGAGGATCCCGCCGTCGGGCCGGACGACATCGGGGCGATGGCCGATGCCGGCGTGCAGACGGTCTACGTGCAGACGGCCCACGAGCGCACGGACGACGACGTGATCGAGCCGAACCGGCTGGAGGACCTCATCGATCGCGCCCACCTCGAAGGCCTGCACGTCGTCGCCTGGTATCTGCCGACCTTCGTCGACGTCGAGCGCGATCTCCAGCGGTTGGTCGCCGCATCGGAGCTCCGGGTGGACGGGCTCGGCGTCGACATCGAAGCGGTGACCGTGGCCGACCCCGTCGAGCGCAACCGCCGCGTCCTCGACCTGTCCCGGCGCCTGCGGGCGGAGGTCGGTGCGGAGAAGGTGCTGTCGGCGATCACGCTGTCGAGCGTGCACGTGCAGGTCGTGAACCCGGCGTTCTGGCCGGGCTACCCGTGGGCCGAGCTCGGAGCGATCTACGACGTCATCCAGCCGATGGCGTACTGGACGATCCGCCGGGACGACCTGCGGGACGGCGCCCGGTACGTGGGCGAGAACCTCGACCGGGTGCGGGTGTCGATCGGTCGTGACGACGTGCCCGTCCACCCCATCGGAGGGATCGCCGACACTGCGACCGTGGCCGACCTTGAGGAGATGGTGGCCGTGATCCACGACCGGAACGCGATCGGCGGGAGCCTGTATGACTGGGCGACGTCGACACCTGAGCAGTGGGAGGCCCTCGCTCCCCTTCGGCGCTGAGTCAGCCTGCTTGGGTCGGCTCCGGCCCGCACCAGGTGTGAGAGAACCGCGGTCGGCGCGGCCCCGAAGAAGAGACCGATGCGCGTGATCAGGTGTCCCGCGCGAAGGGAGAACCTCACCGCCCGAGCCCACTCGGCCGGGTCGAGCCGCCCGAAGGGGAGAGCACGGAGCCCCGGAAGGCACAGGAGCCCGAACCCCGCGAGGATCAGGGCAGCACTCACGGGGTCCGACGGTTCTTGGCTCGCAGAGCCTTGCGGAGCTCCGCCCGCTCGGTCGGTCCCAGTGCGTCGACGAAGCGACTCAGCGCCACTGCGGGGTCACCAGCGGCGCAGAGCAGTTCCTGCATGCGCGCCGCGGTCTGATCTGCCCTCGACATGACGGGTCGGTAGGCGTACGCGCGCCCGGTCTTCGTGCGGTCCAGGAGGCCCTTGTCGCGGAGGCGCGAGAGGACGGTGGTCACGGTCGAGTACCCGATGTCGTGCGTGCCTGCCAGTGCTGCGTGGACGTCTCCAGGGGTCTGCGGCTCGCTGCATGCCCACAGGACCTGCAGGATCCGTGCCTCGAGCTCACCGTCCGCCAGCCTCTTGACCACGAATCGATCGTAGGGGCGCTCTCAGGTCGATCAACGACACAGTGTCTGATCTGGACCACGGCACGCGGGTTGCCTGCCGGTCCAGCGAGGTAGTGGCCGGTCGCCGACCGCTGCGACACCGTGTCGGAGCTCCGCTACCGTGCTCTCGTCGCCCCCTGGAGGATCCTGATGCTCAGTCGAACGTTCCTTGCCGCTGGTCTCGTCGGTCTTGTCGGCCTCGTCGGGGCGGCATGCTCGGACGACGACGATGCCGCAGTGGAGTCGTCTCCCTCCGAGGCGGCCGCAGAGCACAACGACGCCGACGTCACGTTCGCCCAGGGCATGATCCCGCACCATCGTCAGGCCATCGAGATGGCAGAGCTCGCGCCGGACCGGGCGGAGGACGAGCGGGTGCTGGACCTGGCGCAGCGGATCGAGTCCGCCCAGGCGCCCGAGATCGCCGAGATGACCGGCTGGCTCGAGGACTGGGATGAGGACGTTCCGGCAGAGGGCGAGGGCGGTCACGACGAGCACGACTCCGGCTCCGGCGTCTCCGGAATGATGACCACAGAGGACATGGACTCGCTCGAAGCGGCATCGGGCGCGGAGTTCGACCAGATGTTCCTCACGATGATGATCGAGCACCACAACGGTGCCCTCGACATGGCCGAGACCGAGGTGGAAGACGGCCAGTTCCACGACGCGATCGCCCTCGCAGAGGCGATCATCGATGCCCAGGAATCGGAGATCGCGGAGATGCAGGCGATCCTCGATGAGGGTGGCACAGCGGCCTCGACGTCCTCCTCGATGGGGATGACCGGCTGACCGGTGTAGCCCTTGACTGATCTTCCGCTCGGTCTGGACTACGACACTGTGTAGAAGTTAGCGTCGGGCGATGGCTGTCCGATGACTCACACCGGCTACGTCTCCGCTGGGTGGGGGGTCGCCCTTACGGCCCTGGGGGGCTACGCCGGGCGTCTGCTCTGGCGGGGTCGAACGCTCGCCCGGCGGGTGCCCGCTGGCGAGCGCCGCTCACATGCCGGCCCTCTACGACCTGGGATCCGCTGCGCTGCTCCTTACCACGCTGCTCTGGTTGCGAAGGCGCCCTCGCCGGTTCGAGGGGGAGCTGATCCTGGTCGCCATGGCCTGGTACGGCACCGGTCGCTTCGTCGAGGACTTCTTCCGCGTCGATGACACAGTCGGGTTCGGTCTGTCCGGAAGTCAGCTGACCGCGCGCTGAAGGATCCATCGGGGTAGGGCATCTCCGTCGCGTCGCCTTGGTCGACTCGCAACGATCCCGCTGCCCGTCGAGCGAGATCGGTCGCCAGCTCCATGTCGAGTTCCAGAGCCGTCACCGACGGGAGGTGGCGGAGGAGGATGTCGGTGGTCGTCCCCGGCCCGGGGCCGACCTCGAGGACGTTGTCGCCGAGGGCCGGCCACGGCAGGCCGTTCAGGGCGAACGGGAGGATGAAGTCCTCGAGGAGGCTGCGCCAGCCGTCGGATCGCAGCAGGGTCATGTGCTCGCTGTTCATCCGCCTAGGAGACTGCTGAGCAAGGGCGCTCAGGTGACGGCGACGCGGGGTGATGACGGCCGGCCGGTTGCTGAGGGTGGCCGCGGCGTGTCGGCTAGTTGTGACGGAGTCGGTGGGGCCAGATGAGGCGAGCACGCCCAGGAGGCGGCTGTGGGGACGTGCCGCAGTCCGGGCGGGTTGGTCAGACCGGCGCGGTGATGGCCCAGCCGTCGTGGTGGGTGAGTCCGAGCGCGAGGAGCCGCTTGAGGTTCACCGCGGCGCAGCGGTGGGACCAGCCGAGCCGGTTGCGTTCGGTGCCTCGGTAGCGGAGACGTCGGTGGTTGTCCTTGACGAGCCAGGCGATGGTGCGCTCGATCATGGGCCGGTGCTGCCGGTAGGTGGTGTCGAAGTCGTCGGTGCCGGCGAGGATCCGGGCGGCGGCGAGCAGCCGATGCTGGGGGTGCAACACCATCACCCGGCCTGCTCTTGCGTTCGTGCATCGCTTCCGGACCGGGCAGGTCCGACAGGCCGTCCCGAAGCGGGCCGAACCGGAGCGGGTGATGGTGACGGTGACGCCTTCGGGGCAGGTGACCGTGGCGGCTTCGAGGTCGATCGTGAAGTCATCGAGGGTGAAGCCGCCCTCGACCGCGGGCCGCAGCGGCGGGGGCTTGATCACCGCGGTCATGTCGTGGGCTTCGAGATGGGCGCGGAACTCGCCGGCGCTGTAGGCGGAGTCGCCGAGCACCTCGGTCCCGGCCGGTTCATCGGCGAGCAGGTCGGGGGCGGCGTGAGCATCGCCGACGTTGCCCGGCCCGAGGTCACAGGCGGTGACGAGCCCGGTGTCGGGCTCGGCGGCGACGTGCGCCTTGTAGCCGTCGCGGTAGGCGCGGCGGGTCTTGTGAGCGTGACGGGCCTCGGGATCGACCGTCGAGATCACCCGGTCTTCGGCGGTGCGCCGGGCGATGCGCCATTGGCCTGGGCCGTCGCCGGGTTCGACGTCTTGGCCGGCGACGAGCGCCAACAAGGCGACCGCGTCGG
This sequence comes from Acidimicrobiales bacterium, assembly GCA_030681555.1. Taxonomy (GTDB): domain Bacteria; phylum Actinomycetota; class Acidimicrobiia; order Acidimicrobiales; family VFJN01; genus VFJN01. The sequence continues at coordinate 777 of JAUXRW010000026.1, read as the reverse complement.
CTTGTTTCTCGGTCAGCTCCAGACCGTCGGTGACGAGGTCCTCGACGGCCCACACCAGCTCGTTGGCGTCATCGACGAGCTCGGAGACCAGCCGGTCCCGGTCCGCAGGGTCGTCCCAGTCACACGGCGGCCGACCCGGTTCGAGGTTGTGCTCGCGGACCCACACCGACCCGAGTTCGGGGATGAGCTTGCGGACCCGACGGATCTGGGTGACCAGCATCGTGATCGTGTCCTGGCGGGCCACCGCATCATCAAGCACCGTGGAGTCCAGGGCCCGGCGGTGCTTGCCGGCCAGCACCTTGGACTCGGCGATCACCGCACGCACCGCGTCGAAGATCCGCTGCGGCGCATCGGAGCTGCGCAGCTTGTTGCGCCACAACACCAGCACCGTCGAGTGGAACGCCTCGTCGGTCAACGCCAGACCGGTGGCCGCCTTCCACGCAATGTTCGTCTCGAGCTGGCGGACCGCCTCCCGATCCGACAGGCCCTCCAACGCCTGGAGCACCATCACCGTGGCGATCACATCAGCAGGCACCGACGGGCGGCCCCGTTTGGTGGGGAACAGGTCGACGAACATCTCATCGGGAAACAGTCGTAGGCGGTGCTCCGCCAGGAACGCGTGCACCGACCCCTCCGGCACGAGATGCGCACACAGCGCAGCGGCGTCGAGCAGCTCACGGTCAGGACGAGACGAACCCTGCATCCAGCCATGCTCTTCGATCCACGCCCACTTCGCGAATCGAACCGCTCACCGCCGATTGCTCAGCAGTCTCCTAG
>JAUXRW010000017.1 GCA_030681555.1 Acidimicrobiales bacterium | reverse complement strand
GTCGCGCGACGCAGAGTGGATGGGACGCCTGCACCGCTTCCTCGGGCTCTCCGTTGGCGTCAATCTTTCGCAGATGGACCACGAGGCGAAGCAGGCCGCCTACGCGGCGGACATCACCTACGGCACCAACAACGAGTTCGGGTTCGACTACCTCCGCGACAACATGGCGATGAGCCGTGACCGGCAGGTGCAGCGGGGCCACGCCTTCGCCATCGTCGACGAGGTCGATTCGATCCTGATCGACGAAGCCCGCACGCCCCTCATCATCTCGGGGCGCGTCGCCGACGCGGCGCAGCTCTACTACAAGTTCGCCAGCATCGTCCGCAGCCTCCGGCGGGAGGAGGACTACGATGTCGACGAGCAGAAGCGCACGGTGTCACCCACCGAGTCCGGCATCGAGAAGGTCGAGCGGGCCCTCGGCATCGAGAACCTCTACGACGGCGTAGCTCAGAACCTCGTCCACCAGCTCCAGGCCGCCCTGCGGGCCAAGGAGCTGTTCAAACGGGACAAGGACTACATCGTCACCACCGGCGAGGTGAAGATCGTCGACGAGTTCACCGGGCGAGTGCTCGAGGGTCGGCGCTGGTCCGAGGGCCTCCACCAGGCCGTCGAGGCCAAGGAGGGGGTGAAGATCAAGGAGGAGAACCAGACCCTCGCGACGATCACCCTCCAGAACTACTTCCGCATGTACGAGAAGCTCTCGGGGATGACCGGCACGGCGTCCACGGAGGCCGCCGAGTTCTCGAGCACCTACGACCTCCAGGTCGTGCCCGTACCGACCAACCGCCCGCTGGCGCGGAAGGACGAGGGCGACCTGATCTACAAGGCGGAGGACGGCAAGTTCGGCGCCGTCGTCGACGACATCGCCGAGCGCTACGAGCGCGGCCAGCCAGTGCTGGTCGGCACGATCTCGGTGGAGAAGTCCGAGAAGCTGTCCCGCCTGCTCGATCGGCGGGGCATCGCCCACGAGGTCCTCAACGCCAAGCAGCACAGCCGGGAAGCGGAGATCGTCGCCCAGGCCGGTCGGCTCAAGGCGGTCACGGTCGCCACCAACATGGCCGGTCGTGGCGTCGACATCCTCCTCGGCGGCAACTCCGAGGGTCTCGCTCGCCGGGACCTGCGGGCCAAGGGCGTGGACTTCGACACCCCGGAGGGCGCCGCCGAGCTGGCTGCCCTCGAGGAGACGTACCGCAAGGACACCCTCGCCGAGGGCGCCCAGGTGCGCGAGCTCGGCGGCCTCTACGTGCTCGGCACGGAGCGCCACGAGTCCCGTCGGATCGACAACCAGCTCCGCGGTCGTGCCGGCCGCCAGGGTGACCCCGGCGAGAGCCGGTTCTACCTGTCCCTCGAGGACGACCTCATGCGCCTCTTCGCCACGGGGGCGATCAACTGGGTGATGGGCAAGGCCCTGCCGGATGACGTGCCGCTCGAGGCGAAGATGGTCTCGAAGGCGATCGAGCGGGCCCAGACCACCGTCGAGCAGAAGAACGGCGAGATCCGGAAGAACGTTCTCAAGTACGACGAGGTCATGAACGCGCAGCGCAAGGTGATCTACGCGCTCCGCGACCAGATCCTCGACAAGGCCGACCTCCGCGAGCGCATCCTCACGGAGCACCTGCCCGAGGCGATCCAGGGCCTCGTCGACACGTACTGCGTGGCCGACTACCACGAGGAGTGGGACCTGCAGGGCCTCCACACCGACGTGCTCACGTTCTGGCCCACCACGCTCACCGTCGAGCAGCTGGGTGAGGCGCACAGCACGAAGGAGCTGTTCGAGCTCCTCCGGGAGGACGGCGTCAGCCACTACGAGGCGCGCGAGCGCGAGCTCGGCCCAGAAGTGCTCCGGCAGGTCGAGCGGCAGGTGATGCTCCGCATCATCGACACGAAGTGGCGTGAGCACCTCTACGAGATGGACTACCTGCAGGAGGGCATCAACCTGCGGGCCATGGGCCAGCGTGATCCGCTCACGGAGTGGCAGCGCGAGGGCTACGACATGTTCGGGCAGATGATGCAGGGCATCGCCCAGGACCTCGTGCGCTACGTGATGCACGTGCAGGTGCAGGTGTCCGAACCGGCCAAGGTGCAGGCGGCCGCGGTGGCCGAAGAGGCCCGCCGGCGCGAGCTGCTCGCGAAGGCGCCCAAGGTCGCCCCGGAGTGGGGTGGCCCGGCGGCGAGGGAGGACGCCGGCACCCACGAACCCACGGCCGACGAGGCTGCGGTCGACGACGTCGCGCCCGAGCCTGTGGGGGCGGCAGGCGCGACCGACACGGCGACCACGGAGGGCGACACCGACGCCGAGGCCAGCACCGACCTCGAGACCGGCGCCGACGCTGGGTCCCACGACGAGGAGCGGCCGGGCAAGGGACGCCGGGCCCGCCGGCGCCGTCGCCGCGAGGCCACCACCCCGCTCGTCGAGCTGCCCGCCACCGAAGGCACCGACGCCGAGCCCGCCGAGGTCGCAGTGGCTGCCGGGGACGGCGAGTCCGTCATCGACGCCACCGTCGGCGCGACGGCCGACGGCACGGACGAGCCCACAGACGAAGCAGCGGACGAAGCAGCGATCGGGATTGCCGTCGACGGCGACGCCGAGGACCAGCCCACGGAGGCGGTCGACGTGACCGCGCTCATCGCCGGTGAGGAGGCCGAGGTCCAGATCCTCGGCTACTCGATGCCGAACGACTCGCTCAGCGGCGGGGCGATGGCGCCGGCGGCTGCCGCCCGCACGCCGACGGCCACGGCCACCGCTCCCGACTCGATGACGCCGGTGCGCAAGACCGAGTGGGAGAAGACGTCCCGCAACGCCCCCTGCCCCTGCGGCAGCGGCAAGAAGTACAAGCGCTGCCACGGCGAAGCTTCCTGACCGCCCATGCGTGACTTCTCCGACCAGCTGGTCGAAGCGCGCAAGCGGGTGACCGACGCCGAGACCTACCTGAGGGTCGAGGAGCTCCGGGGCCGCCGCCCGCAGCTCGAGACCGAGGCGTCGCGCCCCGACCTCTGGGACGACGCCAACGAGGCCAAGCGCGTCACCGGCGAGCTGTCGGCCGTCGTCGACGACCTCGAGCACTTCGACGGCCTCGTCAGCCGGCTGGAGGACGCCGAGACGCTCCACGAGCTGGCCCGTGAGGTTGACGACGCCAGCCAGGAGGCCGAGATCGAGGCCAACCTGACCGCGCTCGATCGTGAGCTGCGGGCGCTCGAGCTCCGGTCGATGTTCTCCGGCGAGCACGACGAGCGGGACGCGCTCTGCACGATCCAAGCGGGGGAGGGCGGGGCCGACTCCCAGGACTGGGCGGAGATCCTCTACCGCATGTACGTCCGGTGGGCGGAGCGCCGCGGGTTCGACGTCGAGGAGGAGTCGTCGACCGCCGGATCGGAGGCAGGGCTGTCGTCCGTGGAGTTCGTCGTCACGGGTCGGTACGCCTACGGCTACCTCCAAGCTGAGCGCGGCGTGCACCGGCTGGTGCGCATGAGCCCCTTCAACGCCCAGGGGAAGCGCCAGACCGCGTTCGCCGCCCTCCAGGTCGTGCCGATGCTCCACGAGGGCGACGTGTCCATCGAGGTCGACGAGGCCGACATCAAGATGGACGTCTTCCGGGCCTCCGGGGCCGGAGGCCAGCACATCAACAAGACGTCGTCCGCCGTACGCCTCACCCACCTCCCCACGGGGATCGTGGTGTCCTGCCAGATGGAGCGCTCTCAGCTGCAGAACCGGGCCAAGGCCATGGGCATGCTCAAGGCCAAGCTGGCCGAGGAGGAGCGGCTGAAGCGGCTCGAGGAGCTCGACGAGATCCGGGGCGAGCAGCAGCGGGTGGGCTTCGGCAGCCAGATCCGCAGCTACGTCCTCCAGCCGTACCAGATGGTCAAGGACCTGCGCACCGATCACGAGGCGGGCAACGTCCAGGGGGTCCTCGACGGCGATCTCGACCCGTTCATGGAGGCGTACCTCCAGTGGCGGCGAGCCACCGCATGACGCCCCCGAGTGCCCCAGGGCCCACCCCCGGGGCTGGTACCCTCGGCCCTTCCGCATGATCAAGCTCGAAAACGTCTCCAAGGTCTACAAGGGCGATGTCACTGCCCTCCACGACGCTTCTGTCGAGGTGCAGAAGGGGGAGTTCGTCTTCCTCGTCGGCGCCTCGGGCTCCGGGAAGTCGACCTTCCTGCGCCTCGTGAACAAGGAGGAGACGCCTGAGCACGGCCGCATCTATGTGGCCGGCAAGGACATCAACACCCTGTCCTCGTGGAAGGTGCCGTACCTGCGCCGCAACATCGGCAGCGTCTTCCAGGACTTCAAGCTCCTCATCAACAAGACGGTGTATGAGAACGTCGCCTTCGCCCTCGAGGTCATCGGGCGGCCCCGTCACGTCGTGCGCACCCAGGTGCCGGCGATCCTCGAGCTGGTCGGGCTGGCCAAGAAGATGGACAACTTTCCCAACGAGCTCTCCGGCGGTGAGCAGCAGCGGGTGTCCATCGCCCGGGCCTTCGTGAACCGGCCGCTGATCCTCCTGGCCGACGAGCCCACGGGCAACCTCGACCCGGCCACGTCGGTGGGCATCATGCGCCTGCTCGACCGCATCAACCGAACCGGCACCACGGTGGTCATGGCCACCCACGACCGGTCGATCGTCGACACCATGCGCCGTCGCGTCATCGAGCTGGACCGGGGCTCGATCATCCGCGACCAGAGCCGCGGCGTCTACGAGTGATCGCGCGCGAGGGCCGCTGAGCATGGCGATCAAACTCGACTACGTCATCCGGGAGACGGGGACCAACCTCTTCCGCAACGTCACACTGACGCTCGCGTCGGTGCTCACGGTCGTCGTGTCGCTCACACTGTTCGGCTCGGCGCTCCTGCTCCAGCAGGGAGTGGAGAACGCCAACGACCGCTTCAAGGGCGGGATCGAGTTCATCGTCTACATGCAGCCGGCAGTCTCCGCCGAGCAGAAGGCATCGATCGAGCGCGACCTCGACAGCAACCCGGACGTCCGGTCCAAGACCTACGTCGACCAGGACGAGACGTACGAGGAGTTCAAGGAGCTCTTCCGGGAATCGCCGCAGCTGATCGACATGGTCTCCCCGGAGATCCTGCCGCCCTCGTTCCGCGTCGCGCCTCGGATCCAGGACCCGGACGTGGTGAAGGCGCTCGGCGACCAGTTCGCGAGCAAGCCGGGCGTGCGCGAGGTGGTCTTCGCCTTCGAGGTCGTCCAGCGCATCCAGGAGACGTTCAACAAGATCGGCGTCCGCTTCCTGGCCGCGGCCGTGCTCCTCCTCGTGGCCGCGCTCATGCTCATCCTCAATACGATCCGAGTGGCGATGTTCGCCCGGCGGCGCGAGATCGAGGTGATGAAGCTGGTGGGCGCGACCAACTGGTTCATCCGGGTGCCGTTCATCGTGGAAGGCATCATCCAGACGCTGCTCGGGGCGGCGGTGGCGGTGGGCTTCATGACCTTCCTGATCCGGCCGTTCATCGACGAGCTGTCGGAGGACAAGATCCTTCCGATCTTCCAGGGCTTCACCGTCACCGACGGGAACCTGGTGTTCACCAACATCCTGGTCGTCGGCGTGGCCGCCCTCATCGGCGCCATCGGCTCGGCCGTCGCCGTCAGCCGCTTCCTCGACGTCTGAGCCGTCCCATGGCGACACAGGCGTACACCACCATCCGCACGGAGGTGGACGAGCGGGTGTGCACGATCACGCTCGATCGCCCGGACCGCCTGAACGCGTTCACCCTGACGATGCAGCAGGAGTTGTGCGCCGCGTTCGATGAGGTCGACGCCGACCCGGGGGTGCGGGCCGTGATCGTCACCGGGGCCGGGCGGGGGTTCTGCGCGGGTGCCGACCTCGCCACGGGGGGCGCTTCGTTCGACATCGAAGCCGGCAGCCCGGCGACGGGTGGCGGGCGGCCAGGTGCCCACCGCGACGAGGGCGGGATCCTCACGCTCCGCATCTTCGACTGCGCCAAGCCCGTGATCGCCGCGATCAACGGTCCGGCCGTCGGCGTCGGCGCGACCATGACGCTGCCGATGGACATCCGGCTGGCCAGCCGGTCGGCGCGGGTGGGCTTCGTCTTCGCCCGCCGCGGGCTCGTGCCGGAAGCCTGCTCGTCCTGGTTCCTTCCCCGAGTCGTCGGGATCAGCACGGCCCTTGAGTGGACCCTCACCGGTCGCGTCTTCGACGCCGAAGAGGCGCTGGCCCACGGGCTCGTGCGCTCCTTGCACGAGCCCGACGACCTCCTGCCCGCCGCTCGGGCCATCGCCACCGAGATCGCCGAGTCCACCTCGGCGGTCTCCGTGGCGATGACCCGGCAGATGCTGTGGAGGATGCTCGGCGCCGACCACCCGATGGCGGCCCACCGAGTCGACTCGAACGCCATCGCCGAGCTCGGCAAGTCCGCCGACGTGCGCGAAGGGGTGATGTCCTTCCTCGAGAAGCGGCCGCCTTCGTTCACCGATCAGGTGCCGGCGGACATCCCCTCGCCCTGGCCTTTTTGGGACGAGCCCTCGTTCGAGGCTGAGCGGTAGGAGGTCGCCCTTCAGCCGGCGGACGGAGCGATGGCAAGCGGGTTCCGGGGTGGCCGCCCCGCATGCTCGCGCAGGCGGGCGGGGGTTCGAATCCCTCACGGCCCGCTCCAACTGCCAGGTCATGGGCCTGAGCGTGTGTCGCGTTCGGGGTCGGAGCGCTGAGGGGAGCGAAAAAGGGGAGCCAAGTTCGCTGGCCTGGGATGTGCGGGCCCGGTAGATGCTTGACATTGCGGCTCCGGTGGTCGTGTGACGTTCTCCGGCGCGGTCCCGGTACCTGGGGCGACAGTGGCTCCGGTAGTTGGGCGACGGTGGCTCCGGTAGCCGTGTTACGCGCTGCTGGCCGACGGGCTGTGCTTCCTGGTCGAGGTTCTCGATCCGGGGGTGGCGTCGTGTTGGTGGAGATGAACGTCGTGGAGCAGCGCTATCAGGCTGTGCTCGAGGTGCTCAACGAGGGTGTGCCGGTCACGGAGGTGGCGCTCGGTCAGTCCGCATCCGTTCGGAAACCTCCGAAATAGTCCGGGCTTCGCGGACACTGCGACGCCCTTGCACGTACCGACACCTTGCGGGCATTCCCCACGTGAGTATGTCGGCGGTTTCGGCACGGAAGCGCGAACTTCGCGCACCGTGCTGGACAATGACTCTTGGATGGGCCCCGAATCGACAGACGCGACGATGATCGAGCGATCGCTGCTCGACCCGGATCTCTTCGGGGCGATATTCGATCGTCACTTCACCGAGGTCCACGGCTACTTGAGTAGGCGCGCCGGGTCGGACAACGCGGACGGACTCGTGGGCGATGTCTTTCGGATCGCGTTCGAGAACCGGTCTCGGTACCGAACTGAGCGGTCGTGTGCGCTGCCGTGGTTGTACGGGATCGCTGCGAACGTCCTGCGTCAACACCGGCGCAGCGAACACCGCCGACTCCGGCTGGTCGACAAGCTCACGATCCAGGGAGCGGGTACGAACGGGGCCGGTGACGAACTGGCTCGATCACGCACCCGGGACGAGGTCGAGATGGTGGTCAGCGTCCTTGGAGCGCTGCCAGAGCCCGAGTGTGAGGCAGTGATGCTGTACGCGTGGGAAGACCTGTCCTATGAGGAGATCGCGATAGCTCAGGACGTACCGGTCGGCACGGTCCGGTCACGGCTGAATCGAGCTCGAAGACGGATTCGCGAACGAATCGGCGGCAGCGGACAAGAAGGCGATGAACCCATCCGTCGAGCGGTACGCAGGTGCGAAACATGACCGACGAACTCGACCACGTCCGTGGTCTACGACCGCCGGTATCTGCGCCCTCCCGGAAGCTCGTAAAGGCCGAGAGGAATCGCCTGATGACCATCATCGACCGAGAAGCGCGACACGAGGCAGGGGGGCCACGACGCCGGAAGAAGCGTTGGCTAGTGCCCGGCCTTGCGATCGCAGCCCTGGTCACGGCCGCAGCTGGCTACGCGCTGACCCGCGACCTTCGCACGTCAACCGAAATCTCGTGTCCCGACGCGATCGTGGACGCCGTCACCGGCGACCCAGTGGCGGACTGCGCAAACCTGTGGCGGCAGCAGAACGGCACGGAGCCACCGCCGCTGGTCGCGTACGACAACCAGCGCGGCGGCATCGAAGTCGTCCCGGCCGGCGCGGACGTTCCAGCCGAGTGGACGCCGCTCGAAGCTGGCGTCGTCCAGGACCCCCGGTTGATCGAGCTCGACGCTGCCCTCGCTGACTACGGGGACGGCCTCAACGCCACGTGCTACACGCCAGAATCCGCGCAGCCGTTGGCCGAGTCCGCACTCCGCCGACTCGGACTCGTCGACTGGTCGGTGCGCATCGATCAAGAGCGCGATGGAGGCGACGGAACGTGCGCGACCCACCTGGTCGACCCCGAGACGAGGGCCGTGGTCATCTCCGCTCTCGAGATGAACCCACCGCCGGCCGACGCGCCGTTCCGGCGTCTGGCCACTTCCGTCCAGGCCCAGATCGACGATCAGTGCCTGAGCCGCGTAGACGCCGTCAACTCGGTCCGCAGAATCGCCGCCGACCTGGGCATCAACGAATCGGCCGGGGAACTGATCATGCACTCCGTTCCCGATGCTTCCGCCGAGTGCAGCCGGACCGACGTCAACGTTGGCGGACGCATCGAGGTCACCGTCCGCGGAGCCTGACCCCGACCGGACGACGCTCAGCCACGACGCCCGCCCACCTCTGGAAACCTCGGCGTGATTCCGCCCCACAGTCCCGGCGGGATCAGGTGAAGCATCTCCAAACGCTCGCCGTGATGGCCACCGACTTCCCCCGACCGCCGATACACGGGTGATCCTGGCGGGCGTGGCCCTCACGACGCTCGATCGCGGAGAGCCCGTTAGGTTCAGGCTTCCAGCGGCAGCTCACCGAGTGGGCGTGGGGATACGCCTGGAGTCGGCCTGGCCTGGACCACAAGACTCGCAGCATGCCGAACCTCGCGTTCCTGACCGCGCTCGGAAGGCCTCAGGAGCTCAGCATCTACGTGCAAGGAGCTCTGACGACCGGAGTCTCCGTGGACGAGATCCAGGAGGTGTTGCTCCACGCAACCGTGTACTGCGGTACGCCCGCGGGCCGACAGGCATTTCTGGCGGCACACGAGGCGCTCAACGCCGCCGGCGCAGTCGATCGTAGGACGCTGACTCGCGGAACCAACGGGGGCGAGCACCAGTGAACGGCGGCGGACCCCCAGGTGCGGCCGACGGCGCGTCCGTCGGACCCGGCGCGGACCTACTGTCAGCGGGGCCCACGGAGGCGACCGCCGCCGTGGCCACGATCCACAGAGAGGACAGCGCATGCCGAAGCCCAGCCGGTTCTTCCCGATGCTCGACCTGCCTGACGACTGGAGCGGCGCGATCACGGTCGTCGTGCGCCAAGGACAGGTGGTGGTGCTCGACGAGCACCCAGAGGACGTCGCCCCGACGGCGCCGCGCCTGGTGCTGGGCACGCTCGACGGCGCGGCGTGCTGGGCCGTCGACCTCGACGGCGACGGGGTGCCCGACGTCGAGGGGCTGATGCCCCTGATGGGCCTGTACGGCCGGGTGGACGACCTCCGGTGGACGCTGGCGGGGCGCGCCGTGCAGCTGGTGGAGTGGCAGCGCACCACGCGCTTCTGCGGCCGGTGCGGCACGGCCACCGAACCGGCGACCGGGGAGCGGGCCTGCCGTTGCCCGACGTGCGGGCTGCTGAGCTTTCCGCGCCTGGCGCCAGCGGTGATCACGCTCATCGAGCGGGACGGCGAAGCGCTCCTCGCCCGGGGCCGGGCGTTCCCCGTCCCGATGTACAGCTGCGTGGCCGGGTTCGTGGAGCCCGGTGAGACGCTCGAGGGGGCGGTGCACCGGGAGGTGCTCGAAGAGGTGGGCGTGCACCTCGCGTCCGTGCGCTACGTGGCGAGCCAGCCCTGGCCCTTCCCGCACTCCCTCATGATCGGCTTCGAGGCGACCTGGGAATCAGGAGACATCCGCATCGACGAGGACGAGATCGTCGACGCGGCGTGGTTCCGGCCCGATGATCTGCCAACCATCCCCCCCGGCATGAGCATCGCCCGGACCCTCATCGACGCCTGGATCGCCCGGTCGACCTGACTGCTCGAGCGAGGGGACGGAGGGCGAGAGCGGGGCGACGGGCTTGCCGCCCAGCACGGGCCGAGCCCAACGTCGTCGCGCGCGCTCCACGTTGAGGGCGGCGAGCCGGTGGACGGTGCCGAGGTTCCCGAGGGCGACGCCTGCGGCCATCACCACGTCGTCGTCGAGCACCATACCGGCGACGGCGAAGGCGGCGCCCGGCACGTAGGTGAGCGTCGAGATCAGCCGGCGCCGACGAGCGGCCCTGGGGAACGACGGATGGGAGGTGTGCCCGTTGGCGGCGGAGTCGCTCAGCGCTCCCATCGCGCGCTGGAACTCTTCCATCGGCAGCGAGCGGCGATCGTTGACGTAGCGCAGGACGAGCGGGAACCCGACGAGCACCCACAACCCGCCGAGCACGGCCACAGTCGACATCGAGCCCAATCTACGGTCCGGGTCTGCCGCCATCGCGGCAATCCCGACGTCAGGTGCGCTCGAGGCGCCAGCCCTCGGCCACCATCCAGAGGCGGTGGCGTGCGCCCTCGGCGTGGACCGAGGAGGTGGCGTAGCCGGCGTCCCCGGCCCACAGCGCGACAGCCCCGCCCTCCACCTTGCTCCAGCGCGTCTCGTAGTGCGGCACCGGCCGGCGGCTGCGGGCCATGGCCAGCACGGCGTCCACGTCGGCCAGGCCCACCAGGTCGTGCAGGGTCACCCAGGTGGGGGGGGCGAGGTCGATCTCGCCGCGATCGCGCCGAGCCAGCACATCCGCAGGGGCGAGCCAGAGGTGGTCGAGGATCTCGCCCCCGTCCACGACCACCTCGCCCTCCGGCACGCGAGCGACGAAGAACCAGGTGGCGAAGCGTCGCGGCGTGACCGCTGGTGGCGTCCATCGCGACAGCGCGACGACGGCGTGGGGATCGACGTCGAGGCCGCACTCCTCGCTCGCCTCGCGGATCGCCGCCCGCTGGGCCGCCGCCTCCACCGCCTGCTCGAGGTCGGGCGGATCGTCCGGGTGCCGGTCGCCGTCCTCCACCCGCCCGCCCGGGAACACCCACATACCCCCGAACGCGACCTTCGAGGTGCGATGGAGCATCAGCACCTCGAGCGAGCCGCCCCCGAAGGAGCCGCCCTCGACCGTGCCGGGCACGTCCCGGAGGAGGACGACCGTCGCAGCGAGGATGACCGGATGGGGGTCGGTCATGGCGCAGGCGGGATGGTGCAGGGCGAGCCCTGGCACACGTCGACCAGGTCGCCGGTGAGCAGCAAGCGGGCGACCTGGTCGGTGGCCGGACCGAAGGCCCGGGGAGCGCTGTGCGGGTCGCGCCCGACCGTCGTCCCGACGGCGGCGGACGTTGCGGCCGCTCCTGCCTTTCCTGTGGGGGTGGGGGAAGCCGACGCTGACGGCTGCTCGCGTGCCCCTGGATCCAGCGAGCGGGCGACCGCCACGGGGACGGCGAGCGACGTGACGGCGAGGGCTGGGACGAGCAGGCGCCGGGCGAGCGGGGGACGGGCGGTCGGCATCTCGGGAAGTGTGACACCGCACCGCCCTGAGCCCCCAGCCGGGCTGTCGGCCGGCGGGCGGGTTCGGGGTGCCGACGGCCCGGGGCGTGTGCCACTGTGGCGGCCGTGAGCGCCGCCGACCCGCAGAGCCTCGACGCCAAGGAGGTCCAGCGCCGGCTCGACGAGCTGCTCTGGTACCACACGATCGACGTCGTCCCCGGGGCGGTCACCAGGGGCTGGTTCGACCTCCGCCACGCGCTGCCGAAGATCCCGTTCCCGGACGTGCGGGGCCGCCGCTGCCTCGACGTCGGCACGTGGGACGGGTTCTATGCCTACGAGCTCGAGCAGCGGGGCGCCGGTGAGGTCGTCGCCGTCGACCTGCCCGACATGCGGGGGATCGACTGGCCCCCGGAGGTCCTGGCCGACCCGAGCTTCGACCCCACGCTCAGCGACGAGCAGCCCCGTGCGGCCGGGTTCCACCTGGTCAACGAGATCCGTCGGTCCTCCGTCGCGTGGCGGGGCCTGAGCATCTACGAGCTCGACCCGGCCACCGTCGGCACGTTCGACCTGGTGCTCGTCGGAAGCCTCCTCGTGCACCTCCGAGACCCGATCCGTGCGCTCGACGCCGTCCGCCAGGTCGTCGCGCCCGGAGGCCACCTCCTGCTGGTCGACTACATCCACCCGTCGGTGAACGTCCTCGGCCGGGGGCGCCCGCTGTTCGAGCTGCGGGGCGAGGGCAGCGACTTCCAGTGGTGGCTGGCGAGCGACCTCGGGTTGCAGCAGGTGCTGAAGGTGGCGGGGTTCACGATCGACACAGCGTCCGACCACTTCCTGCTCCGACCCGGCGAGCACTACCCGGCCACGACGTTCCGCGCCCACACCCGACGCGACTACGTGAGCCGCGCCCTCAACTGGCGCTTCGCCCGTGACGCCACCTTCGGCGGTCACCTCCACCGCGCCTACCTCTGCCGGCCCCGCTTCTGACCGAGGAGACCGCATGCCCTCAACATGCTCCACCTCTACCAGCCGATCGCCGAGTCGGGATGACCTCCAGGACCAGGGTCAACCTCCCGCCCGAGCGCCCGACCCGGCTCTAGTGCTCTGACCACAAACGTTCGCGCGGGTGGGTCAGGCCGCTCGTGAGGCTGGTCGTCCCCATCGGCGGCCTTTCTCGGCTCGGACTCGTGCTCGTTCTCGGCGCTGGGCGGCGAGGAGCTCGGGGACCCGGGCGTG
>JAUXRW010000015.1 GCA_030681555.1 Acidimicrobiales bacterium | reverse complement strand
CCGAACCGCGCCCTTGACACAAAGAGGATTCGTTGTACCGCCGCCGCTAACGATGATCGGCGAGACCCACCTCGACGCCGAGGTCGGCCAAGGCGTCGAGCAGGTCCCCGCCCGGTACGGGTCGCCGTAGGGGCGACCAGCATCCCCAGTGGGCCCGCAGGTGGGGCGCCCCTTCCAGCAGGAGTCGTGGGTCGAGTCACATCGCCTCCACCCGGACCGCGGCGCAGCGGCGCTGGCCGCCCCTGACCCGCCGACGTCAGGCGTCGATGCGGTCCTTGGCTTTGGCGGCGGCGCGCTCGGCGGCCTTCGCTGCCTTGCGGGCCGCGGCCCGGCCGCGGCGGCCTGCCTCCCTGCCGCGCCGGCCCGCGTCCCGACCGTGCTTGCGGGCCTGCTTGGCCCCTTCCTCGACCACGGGCTGCACGGCCGCGACGATGCCGTCGATCGACCCACGCACAGCCTGCTCGGCGGCCTTGCGCTTCCGCCGACTCCCCCGCGTGGACTTCGCCTTGGCGGCACGACGGCCCTGCTTGGCCGCCACCTTCGCCTCGTGGAGCGCCTGGAGCTCAGCCAGGTGGGCGCGGCGTTCGGCGACCGCCACCCGCTCGTCGGCCTGCGCTCGGGCGAGCTGCTCGCTCGAGAGCTCCGCGGCGGTCTTCAGGACGTCGGCCTCGGCTCTGCGAAGCCGTTCCTTCTTGGAGCGGAACGAGACCAGGCCAAGGGTCGACACGGACATCGTCTTGCGGATGATCCCCATGTGTGACCTCCAAGGTTGACGTCTGTGGTGGGGCAGACAGACGCTCCTTACCCGCGCTGGGACGCCACTACACCCTCGACCGGTCAGGGCCGGCGGGCTGCCGTAGCCTCGGCAGGACATGCACGTGGCACGGGAGCCCGAGGACGCAAGACCGACGGTCCCTGGCTTCTCGTACGTGCCCGCCCTCGACGGGCTGCGGGGTGTGGCGATCGGGCTCGTCGTCTTCCGCCACCTGGAGACCGTGGAGGCGGGCGACGTGCTCCTCCAGGAGGGCTACCTGCCCGGCGGCTTCCTCGGAGTCGACCTGTTCTTCGTGCTCAGCGGGTTCCTCATAACCACCCTGCTGCTCCGGGAGGTCAGCGACGGCGGCACCGTCCACCTCGGCGCCTTCTACGCGCGGCGGGCCCTCCGCTTGCTGCCCGCGCTGTACCTGTTCCTCGCTGCCCACCTCCTCTACGCCGTCCTCGCCGACCTCTCCCTCGCGCACGAGCTGCGATCGCTCGCGTCCGCCACGCTCTACGTGTCGAACTGGCAGACGGTCCACAACCTGTTCACCGTCAACGAGGGCCTCGGCCACCTCTGGTCGCTCGCCGTCGAGGAGCAGTTCTACGTGCTCTGGCCGCTTGCCCTCCTCGGGCTCCTGCGCCTGGACCGGAGCGGGCGGCTGCTGCGCGGAGTTTTGGTGGCGGCCATCGTGGCGATCTGCCTGCACCGAGCGATCCTCTGGGAGGGCGGCGGCGACTGGCTGTTCCTCTACATCCGCACCGACACCCGCCTCGACACGTTGCTGGTCGGGGCGCTGCTCGCCGTCGCGTGGGCCCCTACCGCGCGTCTGCCGGCGCGGCTAGCGGTGCCGCTCGGCTGGCTGGGCGCCGGCGTGCTCGCGGTGATCGTCCTCGTCGGGCGGCCGCGCGAGGGCTTCGTGTACCTGGTCGGGTTCCCCCTGTTCGCGCTGGCCTCGGCGGCCGTGGTGCTCGCGATCGTCGACACCGATCGCGGTGTGGCCCGGCTCCTGGCCGCGGCGCCCCTGCGGGCCGTGGGGCGGGTGTCCTACGGGCTCTACCTGTGGCACCCGCTCGCGTTCCTCATCATCCACCGTTGGGCGCCGGACGGCACGCCGGTGCCGGTCCGCGTCGCTGTCGGCCTCGCCCTCGCCGCAGCGACGACCGCGTTGTCCTACCGCCTCGTCGAGCGACCTGCGCTCGAGCTCAAGGCACGCATCCGCCCGGGCCGGCGACGCCGCGCCGCCGTCGGATGACGCTTACTCAGTGCCGGCTGGCGATGCGCTCGGCGACGGCGTCGGCGAGCTGCTGGAGCTGCTGGGGCGTGAGCCCCGCCGGCGCGTCGCCCGACTCGAACCGCAGCGTGATGCGACGACGCAGCGCCTGCAGCTCCTCGGTGACTGCCGCCATGGCCTCCTCGTCGACCGAGCCGCCGGCACCGGCGCCGCTGGTCTGGAGCTCTCTGACCGCCGCATGGATCGCCTCGATTCGCTCGTTGGCGAGGGCGACGAGGCCGGCCAGCTCCTCCTGTCGCTCCTCCGCCGTCGTGCTCACGGCGGTCAGCAGCTCCATGTGCCGATCGGCGACGAGCCCCTCCAGCACGTCGATCTGCTCGGCGAGCGCAGCGTCGACGCGCTCGCCGAGGGATGACTCAAGAGCGTCCACCCGCTCGCCCAGCGCCTCGTCGGACGCGGTGACACCGGCCAGCGCATCGGCGCGCAGGGCTTCGAGTTCCTCGCTCAGCGCCGGAGCCAGGGCACCCACGCGGGTCTCGATGCCGTCGCGCAGCACCTCCAGGTGCTCGTTGATGAGGAGCTCCACTGCGTCGACCACCTCGCTGGTGCCCGACGATCGCTGCACCATGCGCTCGACCTGCCCGGCCATCCGCGCGAGCACGTCGTGGTCGAGGCCGGGCTGGCTGGCCGAGGCCTGCAGCTCGTCGACGTGATCGCGCAACCGGGTGAGCTCGGCGGTGGTGGCGCGCTCCAGGGCCGTCACCTGGTCGGCGATGCGGGTGGAGAAGCGCTCGAACCGGTCCTGCAGATCGACGCCGACGGTCTCGATGTTGCTGAGCAGCTCGACGTTGGCCAGGGGCATGGCCTGCACCGCGTCGGCGATCGTCGTGAGGCGCGCTGCAAGACGGACGTCGACCACCTCCGTGAGGCGGGCGCTGTCGGACTCGACCTGGTCGGTGAGGTCGTCGATGGCCGGGCCGAGGTGGGCGCCGACCTGGTAGCTCACCTGCTGAGGGAGCTGGCTGAGGTCACGGAGGATGCGCTCCGACGTGGTCTGGGCGCCCCGCTCCATGTCGTAGGTGATGCGGTGGGCCAGGGTGGTCAGCTGGGCGCTGAGCGAGGCCACCTGCGCCTGCACGGCGGCCAGCTGCTGAGCTAGGTCGCCGACGGCCACTCCGCCCCGGCGCTCGGCCGGCTCCGACACAGGAATGGCGGGAGGTGGCGCGGCGGGCGGACCGGAGCGGCCGCGCTCCGGTAGGGCGGGCGGCCGCGAGCCGCCGCTGCTCGAGGCGGCTGCCCCCGTTGAGGCGGGCGACGCCGACACCGTGGCGACGCGTCGGGCTTGCCCCCCGGGCGGCGGGGGAGGGGGCGGCGACGGCTCGTGGACCGGCCCGCCGCTCGTCTTCTCCGGCTGCCCGGTGATGGTCGGCGCATCCGGGCGGGAGCGCGGCTCGAGGCCGGCCTCCCAGCGGCGGCGGCGCTCCCCGGTGGGCTGGGCTGGCGCGCTCTCGTTGCGCTTCGGCCGTTGTCCCCACCGACGATCGGGGACGATGGGGGGGTCGGATCCGGCGGGCCGCGTCACGGGGTCGGCTGCTGCTTCGTTGCCGCCCTGCCCGGGATCACCTTCAGAGGTCACCTGCTGCCCTTCGTCGGTCGGTTTCGCGCCACACGCTACCGCCGGGCGGTACCGGGGGGCTGCCCACCCGGGCGCGTTCCGTCACCGGCGCGGGGCTGGACCTGCGGAGGCTGGCCTTGGGTGGGGCCGGCCGACGACCAGCCGCGTCAGGTGTAGAGGCCCTCGATCTCCTCCGCGTACTTGGCGTGGACCCCGCGTCGCTTCAGCTTCGAGGTGGGGGTGAGCTCCTCGGAGTCGGGCAGCCACTCCTCGCCGAGCACGGTCACCTTCTTCACCCGCTCGGCGTTGTTGAACGGCGCCATCACCTTGGTCACCCCCCGCTCGACCTCGGCGACGACGTCGGGGTGGGCGGCCAGGTCGGCCAGGGTGTCGAACCCGATGCCGTGCTCCTTCGCCCAAGCAGGCGCGATCTCGGGGTCGAGCACCACGAGGGCGGAGACGTACGGACGGTGGTCGCCGATGGCGCAGGCCTGTCCGACGAGCGGGATCGTCTTGAGGGCCGCCTCGAGGTTCGCGGGGCTGATGTTCTTACCTCCCGCCGTGATGATGAGCTCCTTCTTGCGGTCGACGATCCGCAGGTAGCCCTCGTCGTCGAACTCGCCGATGTCACCGGAGTGCAGCGTGCCGTCTTCGTCGAGAGCCTCAGCGGTCTTCTCGGGATCGTCGAGGTAGCCGATGAAGACGTTGCCCCCGCGGCAGCACACCTCGCCGTCCGCTGCGAGGAAGACGTCGACCCCGGGGAAGGCGACGCCGACGGTGCCGGCCTTCACCTTGTAGGGCGCCCACGTCATGGGACCGCAGTTCTCCGACATCCCGTAGATCTCCGACAGCGGCACCCCGATGGCGCGGTACCAGCTGATGAGCTCGGCGGGGATCGGCGCGGCGCCCGAGAGGGCGAACTCCAGCGCATCGAGGCCGATGAGCTCCCGGACACCCGTGAACGCAACCTGGTCGAGGAAGTCCAGCGTCGCCAGCTCCTCCTCGGTGGCCACGCCCAACCTGCGCTTCTCGACGATGGGCGATGCGGCGGCCACGCCTTCGTCGAACCGCCGCTTCTTGTCGGGGTCGGCCCCGAGGGCGGCCTGGACTCCGGCATGGATCTTCTCCCAGACGCGTGGCACGCCGAAGAGGATCTGCGGGCGCACCTCGCGTGCGTAGGTGGCGATCTGGCCCGGATCGGGACACGTGGTCACCTCGTAGCCACCCATGAGCGCGAGGTAGTGCGTGGACATCCGCTCTGCGATGTGGGCCATGGGGAGGTACGAGACCGCCCGGAACCCGGTGGCCTCGACGTCGAGCAGGCGGAGGTAGCCCTCGGCCGTCCAGACGAGGCCCGGAGCGCCACCTTGTCCGGGTGCGCCGCAACCGTCTTCAGGAAGCGCTTGGGCACGGTCTCCCCCGCGCCCGCCTCGTCGAGTTCGTCCTTGGTGATCGCTGCCACGGCGCTCCCTCCCTGTCCGTCGTGCCTGGCCCAATTCAACTCGATACCCCAGGTTGCGAATCGTCGGTGCCATCCGCGAGACTTGACCGTCCGGTCAAGAGAGTCAGCGCACCGGCACACGACCTACGAGGAGAATCCCCCATGCCCACTGCCGTGATCGTCGACGCCGTCCGCACCGCGGGCGGCAAGCGCAACGGAAAGCTGTCGGGTTGGCACTCCGCCGACCTGGCCGGTGAGGTGCTGAAGGCCCTCGTCGAGCGCAACAACCTCGATCCCGCCCTCATCGACGACGTGATCATGGGCTGTGTCATGCAGGTCGGCAACCAGGGGCTCAACATCGGCCGCAACGCCGTGCTCGCCGCCGGGTTCCCCGAGTCGGTGCCCGCCACCACCGTCGACCGCCAGTGCGGGTCGTCGCAGCAGGCGGCCCACTTCGCAGCCCAGGGCGTGATGGCCGGCGCCTACGACATCGCCATCGCCGCCGGGGTCGAGGTCATGACCACCACCCCGATGGGCGCATCGATGACCCCCGGCTCGGTGCCCTTCGGCCACAAGGTCCTGGCCCGCTACACCGATCCCGGGCTCGTGCCGCAGGGCATCTCGGCCGAGATGATCGCCGACAAGTGGGGCATCAGCCGCGAGGAACTCGACGCGTTCGGGGCCGAGTCGCAGCGGCGCGCCGAGCAGGCCACGGCCGAGGGACGCTTCGAGAACGAGATCGTGGGCGTCAGCGAGAAGCGCCTCGACAAGGAGACGGGCAACATCGTCGAGAGCGCCGACCTCGTCCTCCAGGACGAGGGCATTCGCCCGGGCACCACGGCCGAGACCCTCGCCAACCTGAAGCCGGCCTTCAAGCCCGACGGCAAGGTGACGGCCGGCAACTCCAGCCAGATCTCCGACGGCGCCTCCGCCGCGCTGATCATGACCGAGGACAAGGCCAGGGAGCTCGGCCTCACCCCGCGGGCCCGCTTCCACACCTTCGCCCTTGCCGGCGTCGATCCCGTGACGATGCTCACCGGCCCCATCCCGTCCACCGCCAAGGCCCTCGAGAAGTCCGGCCTCTCGGTCGACGACATCGACCTGTTCGAGGTCAACGAGGCGTTCGCCTCCGTCGTGCTCGCCTGGGAGAAGGAGCTCAAGGCAGACCTGGGCAAGACCAACGTCAACGGCGGCGCCATCGCCCTCGGTCACCCGCTGGGCGGCTCGGGCACGAAGCTCCTCGCCACGCTGCTCAACGAGCTCGAGCGCACCGGTGGCCGCTATGGCCTCCAGACCATGTGCGAAGGCGGCGGGCTGGCCAACGCCACCATCATCGAGCGCCTCGGCTGAACCCCGGCCGGGCGACAGGTCGCGCAACGGCCGCCTTTCGGGCGGCCGTTGCGCGTGCGTCCTAGGTGAGCAGGCGCGCCAGCTCGCTGCGGACCTTGGGCTCGCTGGCCCCACCCTTCACGCCCACCTTCTGGGCGAAGGTGCTCACCCGCAGCTCCTCGAGCATCCACCGGACGCGCCCGTCGACGTCTCGCGGCGCGACGCTCCGGTACTCCCGTTCCAGCTTCTGGAGCGCACGCAGGCGCGCCCGGTCCCGATCGGGTTGTGCCGCCGCCTTGTCGAGGCGGTGCTCGATGCCGGCGAGGTAGCGGACGACGTCGGGGAGGTGGTCGGTGCCCGCGGCGGTGATCCACCCGCGGTGGAGGAGCCGCCGGATGTGGGCCTGGACGTCCACCACCGTCTCGTCGAGGTTCGCCGAGAGCATGGTCGACAGGCGCGCCTCGACGCGGTTGACCGTCGCCACGGCCTGCCCCACCTGCCCAGCAACCTCGGCGGCGGTGGCGGCGAAGTGCGATCGCACGGTGGCGGCGAGCGTGTCGAACTCGGCGCGGGTCCAGACCGGACCGCCCGCCCGGAGGAGGAGGTGGTCCACGGCTGCGGTGGCGGCGTCGACGTAGACCTCGGCGGCGGTCACGTGGGCCGACGCGGCGAGGGCCACCTTCGTCGGGTTGGTGAGGGAGCGGTCGAGCGTGCGGAGCGGCGAGCCGAGGTGAAGCAGGAGGAGCCGCCTGGTCCCCGCCCACATGGCCGTGCGCTGCTCGGACTCGGTCGGCAGGATCCGCACGGCGACGGCGTCGCCTTCGTCGGCCAGGGCGGGGAACGCGGTGACGACCACGCCAGCGTGGTGCGTCTCGACCGTGCGGGGAAGGTCCCCGTCGGGCCACCGGCGCAGGTTGCCCTGCTCGGGGAGCGGGGCGGCGGCGGCCACGGCTTCGCGGATGCGGTCTCGCAGGCGCCGGCGCAGCGCCGGGAGGTCCTTGCTCCAGGCGACCGGTCGGCCGGCCGCGTCGGTGGCCCGGATCGTGATCCGGAGGTGCCCGGGGACGTCGTCGAGGTGGAAGCTGCGGGCCCTGAACGGCTCGCCGGAGCGGAGAGCCACGGCGCGCGCGAGCACATCCAGCAGCGGCCCGTCCTCAGGACCGACGCGTGCCAGGAGCTCGCGCGCGACGTCCGGCGCCGGGCTGGCGTGGCGCCGCAGCGCCTTCGGCAGCGTCCGCAGCAGGGCGACCACGAGCTCGGGCCTACGGCCGGGCACCTGCCAGTCGAGCCCGGCGCCCTCGAGCCGGTCGAGCAGCGGCAGGGGCACGTCGACGGTGACCCCGTCGAGATCCGAGGAGGGGTTGCGCACGTAGGCGAGCGGTAGGGCCAGGCCGTCGACGACCCAGGTGTCGGGGAAGCCCGCCAGATCGATCGGGCCGTCGTTGGGATCGAGGAGGTCCTCCGGCCCGTAGGCGAGCAGGTCGGGTTGGGCGCGCTGTGCCTGCTTCCACCAGCGGTCGAAGCGGCGAGCGGTGGTGACGTCCGAGGGGACGCGAGCGTCGAAGAAGGCCCAGAGCGCGTCGTCGTCCACGAGGAGGTCACGCCGAACCCGGTCCTCCAGGGCGAGCACCTCTGCGACCTGCTCCTTGTTGGCCTGCACGAAGGCGTGGTGGCTGTGCCAGTCGCCGTCCACCAGGGCGTGCCGGATGAGCATCGCCCGCGCCTCCACCGGGTCGATGCGCTCGTAGCCCACGCAGCGGGCGGTGACGATCGGCAGGCCGTAGAGGCTGACGCGCTCGTTGGTCACGGCGGCGCCCCGGTCCTGGTCCCACCAGGGCTCCTCGTGGTGCCGCGTCACCAGGTGGCCCGCGACGCGCTCGATCTGGTGCGGCTGGACCTGTGCCACCGTCCGGGCCCGCAGCCGGTCCGTCTCGACGAGTTCGCCGGCCACGACCCACTTCGGCCGTCGCTTGCCGAGGGCCGAACCGTTGGCGAGGGTGAACCGCGCCTCCCGGGCGCCCCGGTACTCGCCCCCCTCGACGTCGAGCATGCCTACGTGGGAGAGGAGGCCGGCGAGCAGGGCGGTGTGAATGCCGTCGCGGTCCGGATCGTCGGCCAGGGGCCGGACGTCGAGGCCGATGCCCCGCGCGGCCTGGCGCAGCTGGACGTGGACGTCCTGCCACTCCCGGACCCGGAGGTGGTGAAGGTGCTCGCGCTGGCACATCCGGCGGAACTGGCTCGAGCCGAGCTCCTTCTGCTGGGCGCGCAGGTAGCGCCAGAGGTTGAGGTAGCCCAGGAAGTCCGAGGTCGGATCCTCGAAGCGCTTGTGGTGCTCGCGCGCCGTCTGCTGGTGGTCGGCCGGTCGCTCGCGAGGGTCCTGGATCGACATCCCCGCGGCCAGCACCAGCACCTCCGCGACCACGCCGTGGCGGTCGGCCTCCAGCACCATCCGGCCGAGGCGCGGATCGACCGGCAGCCGGGAGAGCCGGCGGCCGAGCTTGGTCAGCTGCACGTGGTCCCCGGTGGTGCCCCGGGCGATGGCCCCCAGCTCTTCGAGCAGCAGGATGCCATCGCGGATGGCACGGGCATCGGGCGGCTCGACGAAGGGGAAGGCGGTAACGTCGCCGAGGCCCAGGGCGGCCATCTGGAGGATGACCGACGCCAGGTTGGTGCGGAGGATCTCCGGCTCGGTGAACTCCGGCCGCGCGGCGAAGTCCTCCTCGGCGTAGAGACGGATGCATGTGCCGGGCGCGACCCGGCCGCACCGGCCGGCGCGCTGGTTGGCCGACGCCTGGGAAATGGGCTCGATGGGCAGGCGCTGCACCTTCGTGCGCCGGTTGAACCGGGAGATCCGTGCCGTGCCGGGGTCGACGACGCCGACGATGCCCGGCACCGTGAGCGACGTCTCAGCCACGTTGGTGGCGAGCACCACGCGTCGGCCGCGGTGCGGTGCGAAGACTCGGTGCTGGTCGGTCGCCGACAGCCGGGCGTAGAGGGGGAGCAGATCGGTGCCGTGCAGGTCAGCCCGCGCGAGCGCCTCGGCCGTGTCGCGGATCTCCCGCTCGCCGGACAGGAACACCAGGATGTCGCCGGGTCCGTCCCGCACCAGCTCCTGCACCGCGTCGGTGATGGCCTGCGTCTGGTCGCGCCGGTCGCCGGGCTCCTCGCCGATCGGGCGGTACCGGACCTCGACCGGGAAGGAGCGCCCTGACACCTCGACCACAGGCGCGCCACGGAAGTGGGCGGCGAAGCGCTCGGTGTCGATCGTCGCCGAGGTGATGATCACCTTCAGGTCCGGTCGCTGCGGGAGGAGCTGGTGGAGGTAGCCGAGGAGGAAGTCGATGTTGAGACTCCGCTCGTGGGCCTCGTCGATGATGAGCACCTCGTAGGCCCGGAGCATCCGGTCGCGCTGGATCTCAGCCAGCAGGATGCCGTCTGTCATGACCTTGATGAACGTGTCGTCGCCGACCCGGTCGTTGAACCGCACCGTGTAGCCGACGGCCTGGCCGATCTCGGTGTCGAGCTCCTCGGCGATCCGCTCCGACACGGCGCGGGCGGCGAGGCGACGGGGCTGGGTGTGCCCGATCAGGCCGGCTGCACCCAGTCCGAGCTCGAGGCACAGCTTGGGCAGCTGGGTGCTCTTGCCCGATCCCGTCTCGCCGGCCACGACGATTACCTGGTGGTCGCGGATGGCCGTGAGCAGCGCCTCCCGGTGCGCCACGACGGGCAGATCGGGGTACCGGGGCCGCGGGAGGAGGGCCCGGCGCCGTTCGAGGCGCGCGTCGTCGGTGGGGGAGGGCACGAGGCGCGGAACGGTAGCGGGACCGTCCGGCGAGGAGTGCGTGGCCGGCGCAGGTGCGGCCTAGCCTCGGCTGGTGTCCCGCGTGTCCGTGAAGCGCTCCTCGCTGGTGCTGCTCGGCCTCTTCGTCGCGATCGCCGCGCTGGTCACCGAGGCCTCCGTGATCGCCCTGCTCATCGCCGCGCTCGTGGTCGGCGTCCTGTTCAAGATCGGCTTCGCCGTGCTCGGCGGCCTGGCCCGCCCGCTGCCCGAACCGCCACCCCCCGGCGAGCTGCGGAAGGTCAAGATCCTCTACCGGTGCAGCATCTGCGGCACCGAGGTCCGCATGACCGCGGCCAATGACCAGATGCCGGAGCCGCCCCGGCACTGCCAGGACGAGATGGACCTGGTCACCCCGGTCGACGACCTCTGACGCCCGGGCCGGTCATCCCCAGCCTGTGGATGAAGCTGGGGAGCATCACACCCATGTAACTCGGTCGGCGCCATGCCGTCATCCGAACGCCACGTCGTTCACCCCGCCGACGCTCAGCGGTACTGCGTAGCCGTCACGATCCCGCCGAGGATCGCCGCGAGCCCGGCGAGGAGGTAGGTGTTCTTCGTCCCCCCGGGCAGGACGCCGAGGTAGTTGCAGAAGATGACCACGAGCCCGATGGCGAGCAGGGCGAACATCAGCACCGGCACCCAGCGGGGGCTGACCTTGTACTCGCGGGGAACGGGCGGGGTGTAGCGGCTCGACGCCTCGGGCCGGGCGACCGGCGGGGGGCCGCCCTTCGGCGTGACCCGCCCGCCCTTGACCTTGCGCTTCGGCGGCTTGGTGGCCATGGCGAGCGAGACTACTGCGGACCCGGGCGCGCCAAGGTCGGTCGGCAACGCCAGACTGGCGACGTGCCCAGCGCCGCCGCCCCCCAGTCGGAGCACCTCGCTGCGATCGACATCGGCACGAACTCGCTGCACGGGGTCGTGGCGCGGCTGACGGCCACCGACGACGGCGGGGGGCCCCGCATCGAGATCCTCGAGCGGCAGAAGGAGATGGTGCGCCTCGGATCGAGCGCCGGTGACATGCGCGAGCTCTCGGCCGATGCGATCGACCGGGCCGTCGCCGCCCTCGACCGCTTCCGCCAGGTGGCCGCCGTCCACGAGGCACCCATCACCGCGGTCGCCACCTCTGCCGCGCGGGAGGCCGAGAACCGTGAGGTGCTCATCCAACGGGCGTGGGACGAGGCGGGCGTGCACGTGGAGGTCATCTCCGGCCCCGAGGAGGCGCGCCTCATCCACCTCGGCGTGCTCCAGGCGGTCCCGGTCTTCGACCGTCGTCTGCTCCTGTGCGACATCGGCGGGGGCAGCACGGAGCTCCTGGTCGGCCAGCGCGGTGAGGTGGAGGCGGCCCGCTCCCTGAAGCTCGGGGCCATCCGCCTCACGAAGCGCTTCTTCGACGGCGAGCGCCTCCACCCGAGCGCCGTCGACACGTGCCGGCGGTTCGTGCGGTCCACCCTGGCGCCCTTCGCGCACGAGGTCGCCGATCTGGAGCTCGACGTCGCGGTCGGTTCGTCCGGCACCATCGGAGCGCTGGCCGAGATGGCCGCGGTGCGGGCCACCGGCGTCCGCCCCCGCTCGCTGAACAACCAGGTGCTGCGGCGCGCCGACCTCGACGAGCTCATGGCGGAGCTGACGAAGGCGACGAGCCTGGCCGAACGGGCGCAGCTCCCGGGCCTCGACCCGAGCCGGGCCGACATCATCCTGGCGGGGGCGGTGATCCTCGAGCAGGTCCTCCACGCTTTCGACGTCGAGGAGCTGCTCATCTCCGACTACGCCCTGCGCGAAGGTGTGCTGCTCGATGCGTGGCGACGCCGGCACGGCGGATCGCTCCACCACCTGTCCGAGCTGCGCCGCCGCAGCGTCCTCGATCTGGCGCAGGCGATGGACGACGATCCTGCCCACTCCGCCCAGGTCGCGCGGCTGGCCCTCGACCTGTTCGACGCCACCGGCCCCCGGCACGGCCTGGGCGACGCCGAGCGGGAGATCCTCGAGGCGGCTGCGCTGCTGTGCAACGTGGGGCTCTTCCTGTCGCACTCGCAGCACCACAAGCACAGCTACTACGTGATCCGGGGCACCGACCGGCTGTCCGGCTTCAACGACGGCGAGGTCGAGCTCATCGCCCTCGTCGCGCGGTACCACCGGAAGTCCGAGCCGAAGACGAAGCACCCGGAGTTCGCGGCCCTCCGCGACGACGAGCAGCACGTCGTCCGCTGCCTGGCCGGCATCCTCCGGATCGCGATCGGGCTCGATCGCAACCACGCCTCCCGGGTCGGTGAGGTAGCGATCGACGACCGCGGCGACCGCCTCGTCCTGTCGGTCGCCCCCTCGGGACCGGCCGACATCAGCCTGGAGCTCTACGAGGCGGGCGCCCGCAAGGACCTCCTCGAGTCCGTGCTCGGTGCCCCGCTCGAGGTGGTCGACCGGGCGGCCGCCACCTGACATCCGGGTGGGAAGCCGAGGGCCCCCGAGTACCTTCGACCCGGTGGCCGCCCGGGTGCTCGTCATCGACAACTACGACAGCTTCGTCTACAACCTCGTCCAGTACCTGGGGGAGCTCGGAGCGGAGCCGCTGGTGCACCGGCACGACGACCTCACGGTCGACGAGATCCGCACCCTCGCCCCCGATGCCGTCCTCATCTCACCCGGGCCGGGCACGCCCGACGACGCCGGGGTCTCCAACGAGGTGATCCGCCAGCTCGGCGGTGAGGTCCCGATCCTCGGCGTGTGCCTCGGCCACCAGTGCATCGGCCAGGTCTACGGCGGAGACGTCGTGCGGGCCCCGCAGGTGATGCACGGCAAGACGTCGCTGATCCGGCACCAGGGCGCCGGTGTCTTCGCCGGCCTCCCCGACCCGCTGGAGGCCACCCGCTACCACAGTCTCGTCGTCGACCGGGCGTCCGTCCCCGACTGCCTCGAGATCACCGCGGAGACCGACGACGGCATCGTCATGGGGCTGCGCCACCGGGAGCTCCCGGTGGAGGGCGTGCAGTTCCACCCGGAGTCGATCCTCACCGCCGGAGGGCACGACCTCCTCCGCAACTTCCTGGCCCAGGTCGCACCGGTCGCCTGAGCCGTCGAGGCTCGGCGGCGTCGCTCAGTCGCCGCCGCCGCCGCCGCCGTCAACCACGACCTCGCGGCCCACGACGATGGTGACCACCGAGCCGGGGGCCTGGTCGGTGCCCCCGTTGGGGTTCTGGTCGAGCACCCGGTCGTAGCGGGCCGGATCGAGCACCTCTTGGTCCTGGACGACGACGTCGAAGCCCGCCTCCTCCAGCTCGCTGATGGCGCTGGTCTCGGTCTGGTCGACGACGTCGGGGACGGCAGCCGTGTCCGGGCCCGACGACACGATCAGGGTCACCGTGCTGCCTTCGGGCTGGGCCGACCCGGCCGGCGGATCGGTGCGGATGACGCGCCCCTCGCTGATGCTGTCGGACGCCTCCTGCGAGGAGGTCACCTGGAAGCCGTCCTGGCCCAGCAGGTTGGACGCCTCGGCCTCGGGACGTCCGGTGACGTCCCGGATCTCGACGGCCTCTGGGGCGCTGACCACGAAGATCGTGACGCTGGAGCCCTCCGCCACCTCGGCGCCCCCCTCCGGTGTCTGGCGGGCCACCTGGCCGGGCTCGCCCTCGTCCTCGGCCGCCTCCTCGACGACGACCTGGAAGCCCGCAGTGCGCAGCGTGTTCGTCGCGTCCTCGACGGAGGAGCCGACGACGGTCGGGACGGCGATCGTGTCGGGGCCCGCGCTCACCCGCAGGTCGATCGTGCTGCCCTCCTCCACCCGCTCACCGCGGCCGGGGCTCTGGTCGAAGACGAGGCCGGCATCGACATCGTCGTTGGCCTCCGTGGTGGAGCTGACCTCGAACTCGAGTGCCCTCAACGTGGCCGTAGCGCTCTCCAGCGTCTCGCCCTCGACGTTGGGCACCTCGACCAGGGGGCCGCCGTCCTCGTCCTCGCCGAGACCGAGGGTGCGGGCCAGCAGGAACAGCATCCCGGCCAGCACGATGAGCAGGCCGATGAGCACGGCGAGGAAGGCACCGGAGGACCGGCGCGGCTCCTCCTCGTACTCCTCCTCCTCGTAGACCTGCATCGTTCGGGTGCGTCCGGCACCGCCGCCGGCCGCGGCGACGACCGTGGTGGCCGCCATGACACCGGTGGCACCGACGTCCTGCGGGGCGGCCATGACCGGCTCGGCCAGGATGCGGTTGCCCTCCCGGAAGCGGCGCAGATCCGCCCGCAGGTCCTCGGCCGACGGGTACCGGTTGACCGGGTTCTTGGCCAGGCACTTGAGGATGATCGCCTCGAGGGCGGGCGGCACCGCCGCGTTGACCTGCCGAGGCGGCACGGGCGTCTCGTGCACCTGCTTGTAAGCGATCGCCACCGGGGAGTCGCCGCTGAACGGCGGGCGACCCACGACGAGCTCGTAGAGCACGCAACCGAGGGAGTAGATGTCGGAGCGGGGGTCGACGGCGTCGCCCCGGGCCTGCTCCGGCGAGAAGTACGTGGCCGTGCCCATGACGGTGCCGACCTGGGTGAGGTTCTCGTCGGAGGTGGCCGTGATGGCCCGGGCGATGCCGAAGTCGGCCACCTTCACGAGGCCGCCCTGGTCGACGAGCACGTTGCCGGGCTTCACGTCACGGTGGACCACGCCGTTGCGGTGGGCGAAGCCGAGGGCGGCGGCGACGTCGGCCCCGAGGTCGGCGACCCGATCGGGGTGCAGCGCGCCGTCGGCCCGCAGGATCTCCGAGAGGCTCCGGCCGTCGACGTACTCCATGACGATGAAGTACGTGCCCTCGGCCTCCCCCCAGTCGTAGACGCCGACGATGTTCGGGTGGTTGAGGTTGGCCGCTGCAGTGGCTTCCCGCCGGAACCGCTCCACGAACGCGGGGTCGGTGGCGAACTCCGGGAACAGCACCTTGACGGCCACCGGCCGGTCGAGGAGCTGGTCACGCGCGAGGGACACCTCGGCCATCCCCCCGCGCCCGATGCGGCGGTGGAGCTCGTAGCGGCCGTTGAAGACGGTGGGACCGGTGTCCGACATGCGGGAGGGAGCCTACTTATGACGGGTGGAGGGACAGGGTGTCGGGCAGGGTCACGGCGTCGGCGAGGGGTTCTCGAGGTACGCCTTCAGAACGGCCTGGGCGATGGGTGCGGCCACCCGCCCACCGGTCTGGTTGCTGACCTCCGGCTGACCTTCGACCATGACCGCGACGGCGATCGTCGGGTCCTCGTCGGGGGGGCCGGCGAACCCGATGATCCAGGCGTGGGAGCGGGGGGGGTCGGAGCCGAGCTGGGCCGTGCCCGTCTTGCCGCCCACGACGAAGCCGGGAACCTGCAGACGGGTGGCGGTGCCCCGCGCGACCACGCCCTCCATCGCCGTGCGCAGGAGCGCAGCCGTGCCCGGGTCCATGGCCTCGGTCCACACGCCCTCGTCGTAGCTGTCGACGAGGTTGCCGTCGGAGTCCCGCACCTCTTGCAGCACGTGCGGCTTCATGATCTTGCCCCCGTTGGCCACGGCGGCCGCGACCATCGCCATCTGCAGCGGAGTGGCGGACACGTCGTTCTGCCCGATCGACGACTGCGCCAGCGCGGGCAGGTCCCGTTCGAAGTCGGTGGGGAAGATCGACCGGGCCGGATCGGTGAGGTCGATCGGCACCTCGTCGTTGAAGCCGAAGGCGTGGGCGGCGGCGATCATCGCCTCGGGCCCGGCGTCCACGCCCATCTGCGAGAAGGCGCTGTTGCAGGAGACGCGCATGATGTCGAAGAGCTTGCCGCCGCACGAGTCCCCGTCGAAGTTGCGGATCGGGCGGTCGGTGCCGGGGGCGGTGTAGCCGGTGCTGACCGGATACGACGGGTCGTCGGCGGTGACCGTGCCGGACAGGAGACCGGCCGTGGCGGTCACGACCTTGAACGTCGAGCCGGGGAAGAAGCGGTCCTGGTAGGCCCGGACGAGGCGGGGCTTCTCGGGCGACTCGTCGAGGAGGCGCTGGGCCTCTGCCGCCTCGTTCGTGTTGTGGCTCGCGAGCACGTTCGGGTCGTAGGTGGGGAACGACACCATCGCGAGGATCTCCCCGCTGCGCGGGTCGAGGGCGACCACGGAGCCCTCCCGATCGCCGAGCTGCTCGCTGGCGATGCGCTGGAGGTCGGCGCGCACCGACAGGGTGAGCTCGCCCACGCGGTCCTTGTCGACGAAGAGGTCGCCGAGGTCCTGGAGCGAGAGGTCGATGGTGCGCCCGGCCAGCTCGTCGTTGTAGGTCTTCTCGACGCCTGCGCTGCCCAGCGTGAAGCTGTAGTAGCCGGTGATGGGGGCGAACAGCGGACCCTGCGGGAAGCGCCGCTGGAGCTCGAACTGGTCGTCCGAGGGGACGGACTCGGCGATGATGACGCCGTCTGCGGTGGTGACCGATCCGCGCGGCTGGCTGAAGTCCCGCAGGATCTCCCGGGTGTTGTTCGGGTTGTCGTTGAGCGCCGACGCCTCGAAGACGGTCAGCCGGTTCAGCTGCACGAACAGGATGCCGAAGCACACCATCAGGCCGAGGCCGAGGAGGCGGATCTGGCGGGTCATGCCGGTCCCGCCTCACGGTGCGCCGTGTCGTCGGAGATGCGGAGCAGCAGCGCGATCAGCACGTAGTTGGCGATGAGCGACGAGCCGCCGTAGGAGACGAAGGGCAGGGTCACGCCCGTCAGCGGCAAGACGCGGATCACCCCTGCGATGATGATGAACGACTGCACGCCGAGCAGCACGGTGAGCCCCGTCGCCAGCAATCGCTCGAAGGGCACGGTCGTGCGCAGCGCGATGCGCAGCCCGGCGCCGATCATCAGCACGAACGCGATCAGCACCCCGGTGGCCCCGAGCAGGCCGAGCTCCTCGCCGATGGCGGCGAAGATGAAGTCGGTCTCGGCGTAGGGGATCCGCGTCGGGCTGCCGAGGTTGATGCCGGTGCCGGTGACACCCCCCGCCGAGAAGGCGAACGACGACTCGACGATCTGGAAGCCCTCGTCCTTCGGCCGGTTGCCGGACCACGGGTCGGTCCAGATCGCGACGCGCTCCTGGACGTGGTCGAACTGGGAGTGGGCGAACGCAGCGCCGCCGGCGAAGAGCACCACGCCGACGACCAGGTAGCTGGCCCGCTCGGTGGACACCCACAGCAAGGCGACGAAGAGGGCGAAGAACAGCAGCGAGCTGCCGAGGTCCTTCTCCGACACCATCACGACCAGGGACACGCCCCACGCGAGGAGCACGGGGCCGAGGTGCTTCGGGTCGGGCAGGGCGATCGGCCCGATCCGGAAGCTGCTCACGGCCAGGAGCTCGCGCTTCTCGACGAGGTAGGAGGCGAAGAAGATGGCGAGGAGGATCTTGGCGAACTCGCCCGGCTGGAAGCTGATCGGCCCGATCCCGACCCAGATCTTGGCGCCGTTGATGGTGCGCCCGACCCCCGGCACGAGGGGCAGCAGGAGCAGGCCGATGCCGATGAAGCCGATGGTCCAGCGGTAGCGCTCGAGGTCGCGCACGCGCCGGATCAGGACGAGGGTGGCGATGAAGGCGCCGATGCCGACCGCCGCCCAGGCCGACTGCAGCCCGGCGAGCCCCTGCGGCTCCACCTTCGCCTCGTCGATGCGGACGATGAACACGTAGCCCAGGCCGTTGAGCAGGCCGGCGATGGCGACGAGCGTGCCGTCGGCGTCGGGGGCGAGGCGCCGGATCGCGAGGTGGGCGGCCAGCTGCAGGCCGAGGACGACGGCGAGGACCGGGCCGATGTTGACCGGGATCCGGGCGTCCTCGGCGAGGCTGGCCAGCAGGTAGGCGCCGACCGTGACCAGGGTGCCCAGGACGATGAGCCCGAGCTCGGTGTTCCGGCGGACGGCACCCAGCACTAGGGCGTCACCGTCGGCGCGGCCGGGACCGTCGTGGGGGCGGTCGTGGTGGTGGTGGTCGTGGTGGTGGTGGTGGTGATGTTCTGCACGTAGGCGTCGGCCTTGGCGCGCGACGTGTGCTCGACACCGTTGCGGAGCGCCTCCCGGTACCGCGCCTGGACGTCCTCGCCGGTGAGGTCGGTGCGCTCCACCGCCTCGGGGTCGATCCAGAGCAGCCCGCCCGGGCGTCCCTTGAAGATGGTGACGTCGCCGCCGTCGATCGTCACGAAGTAGGTGCTGGTGCCGTACCACTGGATCGTGGCGAAGGCTCCGCCTACGACGGCCAGGACCGCGAGCGTGAAGAGCAGTGTCCGCCAGGTGAGGCGGGAGCGCCGGCCGTCTCCGCCGCCTGCGTCGTTGCGTCGGGCTCGGCGGCGACGGTGGGGCGGCTCGGCCGGCTCGCTCCTCACGGGGGGGAGGGTGGTGGTCAGGTCGTCGTCGACCGCGGTGCTGAACCCGGCGAGGTCGGGGGCGCCGGTCGCCGCGCCTCGACGGTCACCGATGAGCGCGGCAGAGGCGGCCTCGGCCACGCCGCCGTCGTCGACGACCTCGAGCACGATGACCGTGATGTTGTCGCGGCCCCCGCCCTCGTTGGCGAGGCGGACGAGCTCGGAGGCCGCCTCCTGCGGGTCGGCCAGCCGGCGGAGCACGGCGGCGATCTGGGTGGACGGCACCTCGTTGAAGAGCCCGTCGGAGCAGAGCACGATCCGGTCGCCCTTCACGGGGTCGACGGGCCAGAGGTCGATCTCCACCTGGTCGTAGACGCCGAGCACCCGGGTGACGATGTTGCGCTGCGGGTGGACCTCGGCCTCCGCCTCGGTGATCCGGCCCTCCCGCATGAGGTCGGCCACCATGCTGTGGTCCTCGGTGACCTGGGTGAGCGAGCCGTCGCGGAAGAGGTAGGCCCGGCTGTCGCCGACGTTGGCGACGAGGAGGCGGTCGGCCGAGCCGTCGTCGGTGGCGTGGCCGTCGTCGTCGGGGACGATGGCGACGGCGACCACCGTGGTGCCCATACCCTGCAGGTTCGGGTCGCGCTGGCCGGCGTCGTGGATCTGGAGGTTGGCGCCGGCGATGGCCTCCTCGAGGGCCTCGGGGGAGGCGTCGAGGTAGCCGGCGCGCAGCGCGTCGATGGCCAGCTTCGAGGCCACCTCGCCGCCCTGGTGGCCGCCCATGCCGTCGGCCACAACATAGAGGCCCTGGTCGCCCAGCACGAGGAAGGCGTCCTGGTTGACCGCCCGGACGCGCCCCACGTCGGTGGCAGCCCCCACCCGGACCCGGAGGCTCACTGCCCGAGCTCCAGCACGGTGTTGCCGATCTGCAGCTTGTCGCCCCGTTGCAGGACCATCGGGCCCGTGACCTTCTTGCGGTTGAGGTACGTGCCGTTGGTGGACCCCAGGTCCTCGACGTACACGGTGCCGTCCCGCTGGAACACCCGTGCGTGCAGCTGCGACGCGTAGGTGTCGTCGATGGTCACCTGGCAGCCGGCCGCCCGGCCGAGGGTGATCTCCTCGGCCAGCGGGAACGAGCGGCCCTTCACCTCCGGTGGGGCGAGGACCCGGAGCACGGGTGCCCCGCCGCCGCGTCGGGCGCCGCCCCGGCGGGGCTGGCGGCCGTGCTTGGCCCGGGCCGGCGCCTCGAGGGCCTTGGGCGGGTTGACCTCGGCCCAGACGGCCCGCATGACGCGCAGGAAGAAGAGGTACAGCAGGAGCAGCAGGAAGATCTTGAGGAGGTTGAGGAGCTGGTCGGGCACGGTGGGTGGGTCTTCCCCGCTCAGGAGGCCTCGAACCGCATGCGGGTGTTCCCGAACGAGATCTCGTCGCCGTCCTCGAGCAGCTGGCGGTCGATCCGGACGCCGTTGATGCGGGTGCCGTTGGTGGACCCGAGGTCGACGACCACGTAGCGGTCGCCCTGCGGACGGATCTCCCCGTGGTTGCGGCTGACGTTGGGGTCGGCCAGCACGAGGTTCGAGTCGGGGTGGCGGCCGATCGTGATGACCGAGTCGGTGAGGGCGAAGCGGTCGCCGGAGGGGAGGACGATCGAGCCGGCGCCGGAGCCGCCCTGGCCTTCGACCATGCGTCCGACGATCTCGAAGGCCCCGGTGTGGAGCCGCTCATCGGCCTCGAGGTGGACCTCGATCGGGCCCATGAAGGCGTAGCCCTCGTCACGGCCGTGCTCGCGCGCGGCGTCGGCCAGCTCCCGGCAGAGGCTTTCCTGCACGCCTTCGAACTGCTCGAGGTCGCTCGCCGACAGGGACACGGTGAAGGAGTTGGGCACGAGCGTGCCGCCCCGGACGCCGACCGACCGGTTGTCGTCCATCTCCCGCACGATCCGGCGGCCCAGCTCGACCGGTCGCAGACCGCTCTTGAAGGCTCGGGCGAACGCCCCTTCCACCAGGCGTTCCAGCCGTCGTTCGAACCCTCGGATTCCCATCGCCGGTGAGGCTACCGGAGCCGCACGACCCCGGTTTCGGCGCGGGATCGACTGGGAGAGCCGCGCGTCGGCCGCGCTACGCTCGACCTCTTCACTCGGGCGAGTGGCGGAATAGGCAGACGCGCTGGCTTCAGGTGCCAGTGTCCGAAAGGACGTGGGGGTTCAAGTCCCCCCTCGCCCACTCAGTCGTCGAGATGTATGCGCTGGTAGTGGCGCTAGAACCACTCGTGACCAGGGGCCCGGCGAGGCTCTGTGGTCACAGATTGGTCACAGTTCGTCGTGCTGCGCAGTCGTGCGCGCAGCGCCAACGCAGCGACGGCGTCTGCGCGACCGTGACAGCGGGGCGGACAGAATCCGACGAACGTGGGTCGAGGCGTAGCCCGGGTGCCCCAGTGACCCTCGGAGCGCATCGGAATCGGTGCTCGCCACGGATGTCGGGCGTGGATCGTGGTGCGAGAATCGGCACGTGGGTGAGCCATCGCTGCCGACGGGGATCGTGACGTTCCTGCTCACCGACGTCGTCGACTCGACCACGCTCTGGGACCGAGTGCCGTCGTCGATGGAGTGTGCCCTGGCGCGCCACGACGAGATCATCGGAGAGGCTGTCACCTCCAACGGCGGCGTGGTTCTCAAGTCCCGAGGCGAGGGCGACTCGACGTTCTCGGTGTTCGGCCGGGCGAGCGCGGCGGTCCATGCCGCGCTCGAGGCCCAGGCCGCGCTGAGGGTCGAGTCGTGGCCGGGCGGCGCCGCGCTCGCCGTGCGGGTTGCCGTGCACACGGGTGAGGCGACCGAGCGTGGTGGTGACTACGTGGGGACGACGGTCAACCGTGCGGCGCGCATCCGGTCGGTGTGCGAGGGCGGCGAGGTGTTGATGAGTGCGGCGACCGCCGAGCTGGTCGCCGATCACCTCCCGGTGGACGCGTCGCTGGTCGATCTGGGCGATGTTCGGTTGCGGGGGTTGAGCCGCTCCGCGGGGGTGTTCGGGTTGTTGGGGCGTGGTGTGCGCTCGCCGACGAAGTCGCCTCGGGGCGAGGCACCGTCGAGTCTCCTCGATGACCATGGTGTGACCCGTCGAGAGGCCGAAGTGCTCGATGCCCTCGGGGACCGCCTCACGAACGCCGAGATCGCGTCGCGGCTGTACCTGTCGGGGCGGACGGTGGAGAGCCATGTGTCGTCGTTGCTGCGCAAGCTCGGCGTGACGAGCCGCCTGGAGCTCGCCGACATCGCCAAGGAGGTCCGGGCCACGTCCCCGCTCGGCGCGCCTGCGCTGCCCGCGTCGCTCGAGCTGCTCGCCGACCGCGGGACCTACGTCGGCCGCCGCGACGAGCGGTCACAGCTGCTCGCGCTCTGGGAGCGCGCCTCATCGGGTCAAGCCCTCATGGCTGTCGTGATGGGCGAGGCCGGGATGGGCAAGAGCCGGCTGACCGCGGAGTTCGCGTCCGAAGTGCACGCCCGTGGCGGCCGTGTGCTCTTCGGCGCGTGCTTCGAGGACGTCCACGCGCCGTTCCAGCCCTTCCACCAAGCGCTCGGCGACGACATGGCGCAGCTCTCCGACGCCGAGCTCCGACGCCGGGTCGGCGCCGACGGCGACGCGCTGGCGCACCTGCTGCCCGACGCCGCGCCGCGGTGGGGTGGCCGTGCCCCAACCGACGTGCTCGACGCGTCGAGCGAGCGCATCGAGATGTTCGCCGCGGTGCACGGCTACCTGGCGCGAGCGGTCGAGAACCAGCCGACGCTGCTCGTGATCGAGGACCTCCACTGGGCGAGCGCGACGACCCGCCTGGGGATCCAGCAGCTCGCCCGGCTCTCCGGCCGCGCCCCGCTGCTCATTGTCGTCACGACCCGCGACTCAGCCCCCGACCTCGACGATCGCCTCGCGGCGTTCTTGAGCGATCTGGGGCGTTCACCGAGCGTCGAGATGCTGCGCTTGGCGGGACTCGACACCGCAGACGTCGCCGAGCTGCTGATCGGCCTCGGCAGCGAGCGCGACCCGGAACAAGCCACGATCGACGCCGGGGGCAACCCGCTCTTCATCCGCGAGCTCGCGGAAGCCAGCCAGCAGGCCGGTTCGGTGCGGACGCTGCTCTCCCAACGCGGGTCGCGGCTCTCGGCCGCTGACGCCCAGATCGTCGACGTCGCGGCGGTCATCGGTGCCTCGTTCGGGGCGGATCTGGTCGCCGCGGCGACGAGCGGAGACCTCGCCACGGTTCTCGACGGGCTGGAGGCTGCGGAGGGCGCCGGTCTGATCGCGGCCACACCCGGACGACCCGGCCAGTTCGCGTTCGTGCACGCGCTCTTCCGCGCGGTTCGCTACGAAGCCCTACCCGCCGGACGTCGCATGCGGTTGCACCAGCGGGTCGCGCAGGCGCTCGAAACGCGTCGGGACCGCGACGCCGTCGTGGACCAGCTGGCGCGGCACGCCTGCATCGCTGCGCCGATCGGTGATGCCGGCGCCGCGCTCGACTTCGCATCCCGCGCCGCAGAGATCGCGGCTCGGGCGTTCGACCACGATGCCGCAGCCGCGCACCTCCAACGAGCGCTCGACGTCATCGACCTCCTGGACCAGCCCGACGAAGCGAGACGTCAGCAGCTCAGCATCAGGCTGGGCGAGTCGATGATGCTGAGTGGCCGACCCGATGGCCGCGCCGTGCTGATCGACGCCGCACGCCGTGCCGAGCGGGCCGGAGACCCGGAAACGATGGCTGCAGCAGTCTGCGCGCTGGTTCCGCACCCTGGCGGCTCGACCAGCCCGGGGCGGAGCGACCCGGAGTTCGTGAGGCTCGCCGAGGGCGCGTCGACGATGCTCGACGACGAGAGCCCGTCCGTCTTGAGCGTCCAGCTCCGCTCCCTGCTAGCGGTGCAGCTGAGCTTCGGCGCCGACGCCACGCGGGGGCTCGAGCTGGCCCGAGCCAGCCTCGACGAGGCGTTGGCCCTTGGCGATCCGGTCGCCATCGGTCACGCCCGGCTCGGCTACGCGAACGCCGGCTTCGTGCCGGAGGGTCTCACGGACGCGATCGTCAACGCCCGATCCTTGCTCGAGATCGGCCACCGCCTCGGGCACGAGGGCCTCACGGTGGGCGCAAGCCTCAGGCTCGCCAGCTTCTACCTGGAGCTGGGCGATCTCGACGAGATGCGCAAGGTCGCGCCCAAGCGTTCGGAGCGTCCGGGCGCGTGGAACCGCCTCGTGAGCACGCACTTCCTGGCCATCGATGCCTTCCTCACGGGTGAGCTGGCGACAGCGCTCGATCTCCTGAACGAGGAGCGACCCCTGGCCGAGATGTTCGGGCTGTTCGACTACTGGTGGAAGCCGCAGCTCGGTGCCGTCCTGGACTACGGAGGCCACGACCTCCCGGTCGCACCGCTCGAGCAGGCCAGCGCGCTGCCGGCCTTCGGGAAGATGTTCGAGGCATCGCTCGCGGTCGCCCTGGCTCGGCGGGGCCGGCCCGCCCACGCCCGATCGATCCTCGAATCGCGAACCGCGCTCAGGTTCGCCGACGTGCCCCGCAACATCGGATGGAACATGGCGCTGGCGCACTACGGGGAGGCCGCCGCCATCGTCGAGGACGACGCGGCTGCCACGTGCCTCCTGGAGCTGCTCGTCCCGCTTGCGGGCCGTCTGGCGTCGATGGCGGAGCTGGCGACCATCTCGATCGACTACGTCCGCGGTGCGCTCACGCTCGTCCTCGGCGACGTCCCGGGAGCGATCGCCATCACCGAGGGTGCGGTCGACGCGAGCCGCCGCCGTGGCACCATGCCGTTCCTCGGCCGGGAGCTCGTCCTGCTCGCCGACTGTCAGCGTCGGAGCGGCGCTCCGGACGACGAGGTCGACGCCCTGTTGGCTGAAGCCCTGGCGATCGCCGAGCGCACCGGCGCCAAGCTGATCGCCCAGGACGCCGCCCGGCGCGGACTGGTGGCCGCTCCGTAGCGACAAACCGTGGTGAGCACGGATGCGCCCGGCTGGCGACGGGCGCATCCTCACACCATGAACGACAACGAGAAGACAGTCCGTCAGGCCTGCGAGGCGTTCACGAGCGGTGACATGGAGACCCTGAAGTCGATCTTCGCCGAGGAACACGAACACCTACCGCGTGACCGACGGCCGGATCGCCGAGCTTTGGTGGAGTCAGTTCGAACTCCACACCGTTCAGCAAGCGCTGAGCGCCCGATGTCGGAAGGAGACCGAGTCGCATGACCGCCCATGAATCCAACGAAGCCCAGGTCAACTTCTGGGAAGCTGCAGGCCCCGTATGGAAGAAGGAACAGGAGCAGCTCGACGCCCAGATCAGCCCCCACGGCTCCAAGGCCATCGAGGTGCTGGCGCCGCTGGCGGGCGAGACCATCATCGACGTCGGCTGCGGCACCGGCACGAGCACGTTCCAGATCGCCGAGGAGGTGGGTAACGGCGGGCGGGTGATCGGTTGCGACATCAGCTCGACCATGGTCGACGCGGCGCGGGGCCGCGCCGCGTCGCTGGGTGTGAGCAACGTGGAGTTCGTGGCCGCCGACGCCCACACGCATGCGTTCGCGGGCGACGCCGACGCCGTGTACTCACGGTTCGGTGTGATGTTCTTCGGTGATCCCAAGGGGGCGTTCGTCAACATCCGCACCGCGCTGAAACCGGGTGGACGCCTGTGCTTCGTGTGCTGGCAACCGCCGACGCTGAACCCGTGGGTCACCGCTCCGCTGGAGGCGGCCCGCAAGCACGTGGAACTACCCTTTGGCAACGACCCGCGCTCGCCGGGCCCGTTCGCGTTTGCCGATTCGGCGTGGGTGCGTGAGGTGCTCGACGGCGGCGGGTTCGCCGACGTGAACCTCGAGCCGTTCGAGGCCCAAGCCGACCTCGGGCCCGACATCGACGCCGCGGTGCAGTTCGTGATGGGCATCAACCCAGCGACAGCGGGCATCGCAGACCGCGATCCGGAGAAGGCGAAGGCGCTGTTTGCCGACGTCGCGGACGCGCTGCGGCCGTACCTCACCGACAAGGGCGTCCAGACAGCGTCGGCCACGTGGTTGGTGACGGCGACCAACGCTGGGTGAGGTTCAGGGATGGTCCTCCGCCCGTTCGACCGACAGGCGGGGCCGACGAGTGGGCTGTGCACCAGCAGGAACTGCATTCCCACCAGCCTGCCGTACTCCATCGCCACTCAGCCGGCGGTTTGGTTCGATCGCAAAGTTGCATCTGACGATTGCAATCGCGGGTCCTGGGAGCCATACCTACCTTGTGGGCCACGGCTTGGAAGCGGGTGCGGCGATTTGGAGTTGGGTTGCCGTGCATCAGGCCATCGGCATGACGATGGAGTACCTCGACTGCTCTGGACTTGGTGCCTTCGAGGCTCTCATCGCGCGGGCGGAGGCAACGGGCCGGTCGCTCTCGGACTTGTCCGGCGATGTGGTCAAACGCCGATACCGACCGCGAGCCGCCGATCCTTAGCCGATCTCGGCGTCGAACAGCTCAGCGGTGCCCGACGCCGACAGCAGGCCGCGCCTCCAATACGCCATCGACCCCGGCGTTGGAGGGCAGTCGCGAGACACGACCGAATCGAGCACAATCGGGAGATGCAGATCCTCTGCGCTGACTGCGGTTGTCTCGTCGAGCGTGGGTCGGTGATCAAGCGGTGCCGCCGTTCGGACTGCTGCTGTGCTCATTTGCCAGACGTCGACCGTCCCGCTGCCGCCGAGTAGGAGCCGATTGCGGCCGGACCCGGCGACCGGGAGCAAGTCACCGTTCACGCCGCATTCGTAGAGTCTGGCGATGCGTTGGATCCCGTTGCTTCTGCTTGGCCTCGGGATCGTTCTCGCATCGTGGGTTGGCTTGATCTTCCTGGCGAGAGGATTGCCCCCGGGGCTGGCCAAGGATCTCGCCAACTTCCTTCCGGCGTCCGCGACCACACTCCGCCGACTACGCAAAGACCCTCGGGTTCCGCGCTCCGCGAAGATCGCCGTGGCGATCGCCGCAATGTGGGTAATCAGCCCGATCGACCTTAGCCTCGATCCACCGATGAGGTAAGGGTCGAGGGGTCGCGTATCCGCGAAAGAGCCTCCCTGGGCTGGGACGATTGCGGTGTTCGAAGTCGCAGAAGTCGCCAACCGGGGAGGCACTTTCAGTGAGTCGAGTATCGCGCGCGATTGATCGGGTCGAGGTGATCTTCGACGACGAGACATTGGTCGCCGACGCCGGGTTGATCGTGCCCGCCACGCTGATGGTCCGCCTCGGTCTCGAACGGCTCGTGAACCAGACCGTCAAGCTGAAGGGCCGGGTCGGCGGGGCGCTGCCGGGCCGCAAGATCCTGACGTTGGTCTCGGCGATCTTGACCGGCGCAACACACATCGACCACGCCGGCCGGCTCCGTGCGGGAGCGACCCAGGCGGTGCTGCCGTTCCGGGTGATGGCCCCTTCGACGTTGGGCACGTTCCTTCGCTCGTTCACCTTCGGTCACATCCGCCAGCTCGACCGCGTGATCGCCGAGACGATCCGCCGGGCCTGGTCCCTCGGCGCCGGTCCTGGCGAAGCGGCGATGACGATCGATCTGGACTCCACGATCTGCGAGGTGCACGGCAAGGCCAAGGGCGGCGCCGCCTACGGCTACACGAAGGTCCTCGGCTACCACCCGCTGATCGCGACCCGCGCCGAGACCGGCGAGGTGCTTCATGCCCGGCTCCGCAAGGGATCGGCCAACACCCAGCGAGGGGTGAAGCGCTTCGCCGACGAGCTCATCGCACGGGTCCGCCGAGCTGGCGGCACCGGCGTGTTGACGGTCCGCGCTGATGCCGGGTTCTACAACTGGGACTTGATCAACCGGCTCACCCGGCTCGGTGTCGCCTGGTCCATCACCGTGAACCTGAACCCCAGCATCCGCACGGCAATCGCAGCCATCGACGAGAACGCGTGGGTCGACATCGTCTACCCCGACGGCGGTCAGGCCCAGGTGGCGGAGACCACCTACGTCACCGGCGGCGGCACCACGACGTCATGGGTGTCAGTCGAGCGGAACTTCACCTGCCGCGCGTCGGCGTTGATCAGGCGGCGAAGCATGCGGACCTCAACGGGCCGATCGTCGAGCACCTCGCCCGGGCAGAACGCGTCCAGGTTCTCAGTCGCGCGGTAGAAGGGGTCGTCAGCCGGGGCTGTGACTTCGACGACCATCCGGGACAGGAGTCGCTCATAGAGCCCTAACCCGCGAACCATCGCCCGCGCCGCCAGCCGCTCGCGCCGGCAAGTTCCTGCTCCGCACCTCCGATCCCACCCTGCCCGCCGAAGATGTCGCCGTGGGCTACAAACAACTCCTCGAAGTCGAACGCGGCT
This sequence comes from Acidimicrobiales bacterium, assembly GCA_030681555.1. GTDB lineage: Bacteria > Actinomycetota > Acidimicrobiia > Acidimicrobiales > VFJN01 > VFJN01. The sequence goes on along the minus strand of JAUXRW010000015.1, from coordinate 6,051 downwards.
GGCGGGACATGAAGTCCACCCTCGAGCTCCGCCCCGTGTTCCACCACCTCGAGGACCGCATCCGTGCCCACATACTCCTGTGCTGGCTCGCCCTGCTGTTGATCCGCATCGCCGAAACCGAGACCGGCGACACCTGGCGGAACCTGCGCAACACCCTCGACCAGATCCACCTCGTCGAACTCGCCGGCACCACCGGCCAAGGGCTGCAACTCAGCGAACTCACCGCGCCCACACCCGCATCCTCGCTGCCCTCGGCGTGCCCGTACCACCCCGGTTCACTCGCGTTACACCCGCCTGACCCTGCCCCGACCGGCCATCAGGACGCGTAGGCACTACACGCACAAGCCCCATCGCGCCTGCTCACCCACCATTTCCGTGCCTACACCGCGACCACAACTGCGGAAGCCCGGTCATGATGACCCCCTGATCCACGCAGCGACGGCCGCCGAGTGCTGATTGTCGGGCCTCCTACACTTGCGTGCAAGTAGAACTACGGGTTGGTGGTGGCGTTACCGCCAGCATTGGCATCGGGATCCGGTCCCTGCCCGAGGTAGACTCGCACGACCCGCTCGTCGACGCGGATCTCATCCCAGAGCCCATGCGCGATCACCCGGCCGGAGTCAAGGACGTAGACGTAGTCAGCGACGGCGCCCACCAGCGCCATGTCGTGCTCGATGATGAGCATCGACATCCCCGTCGATTCCGTGACGTGCCGCAGCAGGGCGGCGAGGGCCCGGGTCTCGTCCGGGTTCAGTCCGGTGGCGGGCTCGTCGAGCAGGAGAAGCCGGGGCCGCAAGGCCAGGGCGCGGGCGATCTCGAGCCGTCGGAGGGTGCCGAAGGGGAGGCCACGGGCCAGTTCGTCGGCATGGTCGCGGATCCCGACCAGATCCAGCAGCTGCAGGGCGTCGGCGATCAGGTGCGCCTCGTGACGCCGGGCTGGTCCCAGGCGCAGGATGTCGGAGCCGAGGTCGCGAGCGCGGTGGCGGTGGAGGCTAACCAGTGCGTTCTCGACGACGGTGAGGTCGGGGAAGACCTGGTTGCTCTGGTAGGTCCATCCGATGCCGATCCGACTGCGACTGTAGGCGGGGCCGGAGAGGTCGGCGCCCTCGAACCGCACACCGCCGCGGTCGGGCCGGTACTGGCCGGTGACGATGCGGAACAGGGTGCTCTTGCCGGCGCCGTTGGGACCGATGAGCGCGGTGACGCCGCCCGCGGTGACCGACAGGCCGACGTCGTCGAGCGCCGTCACGCCGCCGAAGGTGTGCGTCAGCTCGGTGATGGCGAGCAACACGTTCGGCTCGGTGAGCGCCGGCGCGGCTGCCGGCTGGGGCGGCTCCGGAGCCAGCGCCGCGCGTCCGGTGAGGATGGGGCGCTCGGGCGTGCCGAAGAACCGCAGGGGGGCGCCGGCTGCCCCGACCAGTCCGGCTCGGAGCGCCGGGATGAGGAACACGCCGGTGGCAAGCAGGACCCAGTCGGGCTTGATCTCAAGCTCGGTGGCGATGGCCGGCCCGAAGGCGTAGATGAACCCGGTGAAGACACTACCCAGGAGGTGCTGCACCCCGCCGACCACGGAGATGACGAACAGGTTGAGCGAGGCGGGCACGCTGAAGCCGTAGGTCGACAGAGATCGGATCCCGAAGGCGAAGGCGGCGCCAGCGACGCCGACCACGAACCCGCTGAGAGCGAACGCCTCGATCTTGACGAGATCGGGGTTGAGCCCGGAGGCGATCGCCCCCGGCTCGCTGCCCCGCACCGCGTGGAACGCCCGCCCCGTGGCCCCACGGTTAACGTTGCGCAGCATCACCACGAAGAGGGCGTACACCGCGAGCACGAGCAGGTAGAGCTGGCGGTCGGTGGCGATCTCCAGGCCGAACAGCGATGGCTTGGGTAGCGCCGCGCCCGAGTCCACGCCGCCGGTGAACCACCGGTTGGTGAAGATGAAGCCGTCGCCCACGGCGGCGAAGGCCAGCGTAAGCGCGGCGAGGCTGATGCCCCGGAGGCGGATGCCCGGAACACCCATGACGATCGCGATCCCAGCGGTGACCAGCCCCGACAGGACGAGGATCAGCGGGAAGGGCAGGTCGGTCTCGGCGAAGTGGAAGGCGCTGTAGGCGCCGATCCCGAGGAGGGTGGCGTGGGCAAAGGAGACGAGGCCGACCCATCCGGCCAGCACGACGAGGCTGAGCCCGACCATTGCGCCCACCACCGCCACCAGCCCGACGAGGGACCAGTAGGCCGATTCGATCACAAACGGGAAGGCGACGAGGACGACGGCGAGCAGCGCCGTCATAACTCGCCCGGCTTGCCGGCGCCAGGGCGCCGCCACCGCCCCTCGCCGGGCGCGGCGGGGGAGCCAGCCCGGCCGTCGAGAGCGCTGGCCCGATGGCGAACGCATCGTGGTCATGCCACCGTTCGTTGGCGCTCGGTCAGCAGCAGCGCGGCGCCGATGGTGAGGAACATGAGCACATCGCGCAGCCCGACGTACTGCGGGAGCTGCCAGGTCACCATGGCCTCGAGGAACCCGAGCACGAGCCCGCCGGCGACCGCCAACCAGGGGTTCACCAGCCGGCCCACCATGGCGGCGGCCAGCGCCTTGACGAGCACGACGGTGTAGGCGCCGGGGTTCATGCCCGTCTGCGGCGCGATCACGACCCCGGCGAGGGCGGCGAGGCCACCCGCCGCCGCCCAGAGGACGGCGTCGTAGCGCCGGATCGGGATGCCCATGAGCATGGCCGTCTGGCGGCTCTCCGCCATGCAGCGAAGGGCCCGACCGTGGCGGGTCCGGTCGAGCAAGGCCCACACCACGACGCAGAGCACGGCGGTGAGCGCCATCGCCGCGATCTGGTGGTACGTGACCACCAGATCGCCGAGGTTCACGCCCTTGGCCGAGAACGACGGCGGGATGCGCCGCGGGTTGGGCGCCCAGAACACAGTTATGGACGCCAGCGTGACTGCCACGGCGGCGAGCGTGCCGACCGACGCGCTCGTGGTGCCCTGGTCGAGCAGTTCGCGGATCACGAGCCGCTCGCTGGCGGCGCCGGCGAGCACGCCGACGCCGACGGCGACGGCGAGCGCCAGCCAGTAGGAGCGGCCGCCGTCGTCGTAGACGCTGGCGAAGGAAAACCCGGCCAGCGTGGCGAAGCCGGCGACGCCGAAGTTGATCACGCCGGCCGATCGGTACACGAACACGAGGCCGAGCGCGATGAGGGCGTACATGCAACCGGCGACCAGGCCGATGACGGCGAAGGTGGAGAACTCGAGCATGCGGCGACGTCCTTCAGCCAGCGCAGCGCGGCGGCCCCGTCCCGGTGGAACGGGGCCGCCGGCCCCGCGACTCACCTGAGGCCGGGGTCCTCCGCCGGTGCGAGCGGCTCGACCTCGACGAACTTGCCCTCGCCGACGTCGTACTTCATCACCCGCAAGCACGGGTTGCCGGCGTGCGGTCCCTTCTCGTAGTCGATGGCCTCGCACACCACGCCCGGCAGCTCGACGGGATCCATGTCCTCGAGGGCCGCCTTGAACGTCTCCCGGTTGAGGTCGCCACCAGCGTGCTCGAGGGCGGCGACGAGCACCTTGAAGCCGGCGTAGAGCTGGGCGATGGATCGGGATTCGGGCGTGAGATCCTGGTCGATGGCCCACTCGGTGAACTCGATGAAGTCGGCGTTGTCGGCGGCGGTCACGGTGTCGCCGAACTCGGTGTCGACGTTGGCGTTGTCGGCGAAGTCGCCGAAGGTCTTGAACAGCTCGCCGGAGAAAGTCGACGAGTTGAACCAGAACCCGCCCTCGGGCGCCCAGTTCTGCTGCTGGGCCGCCGCGAACAGCTGCTGGTTGGCCAGCGGGTGCATGGAGGAGATCACGACGTCGGGATCCTCGGACCGCATGCCGCTGATCGGGGCGGTGTAGTCCGGCTCGATGAACGCGGCGTCGAACCGGTTGACCACCTCGCCGCCGCACTCCTCAACGCCCTTTGCCATGGCGTCGCCGCCGATCTTGGAGGCGTCGTAGGATCCGGTGCTCCACACACCGACCTTCATGAGGCCGAGCTCGCAGGTCACGTACTGGCCGATCTTGTAGCCCTGCACGTCGAAGAAGTTCGTCGTCGGGAAGTACCACTCGCTCGTGTAGCTCTCGGGCTGGTAGCCGTCGGGGCTGATGACCGTCACGCCCTGCTCGGCCAGGTACGGCTCCACGTTCTGCAGCGTGAACGTGCTCACCGGAGCGAAGATCGTCAGGACGTTGTCCTCCTCGACCAGCTTCTTGACGAGCTGGGCGCCCTTGTTGGGGTCGAAGCCGTCGTCGACGCTGATGATCTTGATGGTGCGGCCGTGGATCCCGCCCCGGCTGTTCACGTAGTCGTCGAAATACTTCTGGTAGATCGCGGCAGCGGCCTCGGCGTTGCCGGTGTTGATCGGCGAGGACACCGGGAAGATGTTGCCGAGCACGATCTGGGTCTCGCTCACCCCGGAATCGGGGGCCGCCACGTTGTCCTCGCCCCCGGCGTCGGCCGCGGTGTCGTCGGTCGCCGCCGTGGACTCCGTGGTCGACGACACGTTGTCGTCATCGTCGTCGCCGCATGCCGCGGCGACGAGCAGCATCGCTATCGCGACCGCGCCGATCCGAACCCAAGCTCCCCGTGATCGCACTTCGCGCTCCTCGTCGGTGTGAACGTGTCTGGTGTGTTGTGTCGTCACCACACTGCCTTGCTCCTGTTTGCCCGGCCGGTCTAACCAACGCGCAAGCAAGCGTCAAGGGGGCGCTCGAGGATCCACGTCAGGCCCAGTACGCGCGTAGTACCGTGGCGGTGTGGAGGTCACGGCAGGGGCGCTCGCGCGATTCTTCGCCGTGGTCCTGCCGCACGTGAACGAAGTGAGCGTCGGGTGCTGCCGCGGAGATGTTGGGTCGGGGCCTACCCGGCGATGGCCCCGATCCGCTCATGTCCACCGGTATGATGGCCCAGGGCGTCTACCGCATCCCCCGGGTACACGTGTTCTCCCGCGGCGCGATGACCAACACCACGCCGGTGTCGGCGTACCGCGGTGCGGGTCGCCCGGAGGCGACATACCTGGTCGAGCGGGCGTTGGACCACCTCGCGGCCGAGCTTGCGATGGACCCGGCCGAGCTGCGGCGCAAGAACCTGATCCCCGCCGACGCCTTCCCGTACGCCACCGTGACCGGGGTTGACCTACGACAGCGGCAACTACCCGTTGCTGCTCGACACGCTGCTCGAGGCGATGGGCTACGGCGAGCTTCGAGCCGAACAGCGCCCGCCGCGAGCCTGGCACCGCAACCCTGCTCGGCATCGGGTTGGCGTGCTACGTCGAGATCACCGGGGGCGTGGGTTCGAGCGAGGACGCGACCGTCGAGCTGCTCGGGGACGGGAGTGTGCGCGTGCTCACCGGTACCTCGCCTCACGGCTACGGCCACGCCACCAACTGGGCCCAGATCGTAGCTGACCAGCTCGGCGTGGCGGTCACCCACGTCGGCGTGCTCCACGGCGACACCGCGATCGTGCCCACTGGCGGCGGGACCGTCTCGAGCCGGTCGATGGAGTCTTCGTCGAAGGGTTCGAGGTGGGCTTGCGGCGAGGATTCGCGAGCTGCAACTGGCCTCGTATCGCGTGGAGGCCGATCTCATCGGTTTCGACAAGATGCCACCTCTACTCGAAGGGGTCGATGAGATTGCTCAGCTTGCTCTCACGGTTCTTGGGGCCGTTGAGAGGCACGAGGTCGTTGGGCTACTCGGGTACAGCCGGGATGACGGCATCGTCGACATCGACGGCCTCGCTGTTGACCCCGCACCCTTCCGCCGTGGCGTCGGTCGGACGCTCTTGGAGGCCCTCCACCATCGCGAGCCCCACGCGGGTCGGTTCGAAGTCTCAACCGGAGCCGAGAACGAGCCGGCGATCAGCCTGTATCGAGCCATGGGCTAAGCTTGCGATTAAACCTCGGACGGCGCGGTCAGGCTGCCTTCTTGATGGCGGGGTAGCGGGTTCGTGGTGGTCGTCGGGTGCCCTTGGGGCGCCCGGGCCCGGGCGTGTCGGATTTCGGTGGG
>JAUXRW010000010.1 GCA_030681555.1 Acidimicrobiales bacterium | reverse complement strand
CATCGTCTCGAGCGCCGGTACCGTGCACTCGGTGTCCGCCCGGCCGTCTGATGCGGTGGCCCTGGCGATCCGCTACGGCGCGCCGGTGTTCGCCGAGGAGGGCGTGCTCGACGAAGCCGGCCGCGCGCCGGAGGAGGGCGTGCCCGACGACGTCGTGGAGCAATTCCGCGAGTTCATCGAGGGCGTCAACCCCGAAGACTTCGCCTCCTAGGAACTGGACGTTTCCGCAGGTCAAGGCGCACCATCGCACTCGCACAGCGCTCTGACAAGTAAGTCCTTGAGGTGCCCCCGGACCCGAACGCTGCGCTGCTGTCGTCCTGGGAGCTCTCCCTCCACGCCAAGAGCCCGGGCACCCGCAAGCTCTACCTCCGCACGGCCAACTGGTTCATCGACTGGCTGAAGGCCAACGCCCGGCCCGCCGGGGGAGTGGGGGACCTGCTCGAGGTAACGCGCCAGGACGCGGAAGCGTGGTTCGGTGCGATGCGCGAAGCGGGCCGCGCTCCCACGACCATCCGCTCGCGGTGGATTGCCCTGCGGAACCTGTTCGCCTGGCTCACCGACGAGGAGGAAGTCGAGAGCAACCCGCTGTCCAAGGTGAAGGTCGCCAAGCCGAACCCCGACCCCATCCGCGTGCTTTCCGACGACGACCTCCGCGCACTGCTGAAGGCGTGCGAGGGACGTGACTTCTTGGACCGACTGACCGACCGCTGCTGCTCAGCGAGGCGGAGGCCGACGACCTGGCGCGTCGGTTCGCCGCTCTTGCGATCCGGCACGGCTGCGAGTGCTCAGCCTCATCGCCAGCGCTGAGGAGGTGGGCTCCTGCGAGATGCTCGATCCCATCGGCAAGGCGCAACCCACTATCAGCCACCACACCAAGATCCTGGCCGAGGCGGCCTGATCGTCGGGGAGAAGCGCGGGCCGCTGGGTCTACTGGCGCTCGGTGCCCGACCAGCTCGAAGGTCTGCGCTCCGCCCTGGGGTAGGGGCTACAAGCTGCCCGTGTCCGGCTCTGATCCAAAGGCTCACTCAACCCTCGGCGGCACGGTCGAACACGGTGGCGAGGCCGCCCAACAGCCAGCGGTCGTCCTTGGGAACGTCCTGTTCGAGAGGGGCCCGGAAGGTCAGGGCCTCGACCAGCGCGACGCTGGGCCCTTCGAGCCTCACGGCGTCAGCGGGCGGCTCGCCGTCGCCCACCACCACCGTCTCGCCGGCTTCGATGAGCACTCGCACAGCTGGATCGGTCCCCTCGACGCTCAAGGTCCCACGGCGGGTCGAGCCCGATGAGGCCAGGAACGCCGGGCCGATCGCGCTGGCGTAGCGAAGGCATGCGGCCACCTCGTCGGGCTCTTCGGTGGGGGTCATCCCGAGGGGGAGCACGATGTCGCGCTCATGGATCCACCCGTCCCACAGCGCGTGGCTGGCCAGCGTGTGGGCCGGTACGTGACCCGGCGGCCCTTCGGCCAGGACCATCCACTGGGCCTCGTGCAGTCCGCCGAACGCCGACTCGAGCCCGTTGACTCCGGCCAGGTAGGTCGACAGCACTTCGGCCGACCCCAGGTGGTTCATGCTTTCGACCATCGACAGCGGGGTCACCACGGGATCGAACTCTGTCAGGAACCTCGTCGGTTCGCCCGCCAGTCCGGACGTGACCGACAAGGCCCAGAACTGATCGGTGCCGATGAGGTGTGCCACGACGTCCCGGACCGCCCACTTCTCACAGCGGCTGGGGCTGGCCCACTGAGCTTCGTCGAGGCCCGCCAGGATCTCCCCCAGGCGACGCCGCTGACGCAGCAGTGGCACCGCGGGATCACCGATCGGGACGGTGAACCGCATCACATCCGCGCCGTCGTACCCGCGGGGTGAGGAGCATCGCCGTACTGTATCTGTGGCCAGCTCGCGATGCCGCGGGGGCTACAACCCGATAGCGCTCAGCGCGTCGGCGGCGCGACCTATGGCGGCGGCGAGTGGGTCAAAGAGAACGAGCGCACCGCCTACGTCGATGACATGACGGAGGCGGACTACCTCGATTGGCAGGTCACCGTCGCTGGAGCGGTTCCAGCGGCGACCGCGCTCGGGGGTTCGTTCTTCTACAACCACAAGGTCCGCTACCGGGATGGCGTGGCACTCCACCCCATCGACATGGTCCGCGCATTCGACGGGTGGCGGATGCGGCAAGAACGAGACGTTCGGACCTGCACCCACCCCGGAGCCCGTGTCCCGCACCAAAGCTTCGTCGTCGCCTGCGGAAGACCCAGACCATCGAACCCCCGGACGCAGCGTGATGCCGGGCGAGAGGGTGGGGAGTGACTCCCAAGGAGGGGTCATCGGGCGACAGGTCGGCGTAGCGCCCTTCTACTCACGCCGATTTTTCTCGCCGGTGGAAAAGCCGCGCCCCCCTCAGACCCTGGAGAGATTTTCCGGTCCTAGGCCGAGGTGTGACCGTGAGGGGGAGGGGGAGTCCATGCCCACGGTGTCCTCTGCTCGGAGGTTTGGCTGATGGAAGTTGGCAGGGCGTCGGGCTCAGCGACCCGGAAGCCGACGAGTATCTCGGGGACCCTGCGGACCTCGTGGGGGCCTCGCTGCTCGAGCAGCTACTCCACCGCCCTGCATGCACCGCGAGGCCGCGTGTCGAGGACAAGGACCGATGAAGTTCGCCGTCAGGGCGAGCCGTTGCAGCCCGCTCGAGACGTTTGTGCTCAGTGCCCTGTGCGGCAGCCCTGCGGCGAAGCAGGCCAGGACGAGGGAACGGCGTCTGGGCCGGGACGAGCCCTGCTCAGCGCCGAACGGCCCGCCAGCAAGAGGCCTAGAACTTCACCCGCCACGCCCCCGGCGGACCCGAGGTCAAGAGCAGACGACGCCGAGGAAGAGGACCGAGGACACGGATTTCGACACCTGGTTCGAAACCGGGCTTCGCCAGGCGCCTTTCACGGACCGCACCGTGAAGTACCAGGTGCCGGTGCTGAGGGCCGGGGTGGTGAACGTTCTCCCGGTCACGAGGTCGACGCGGGATGGAGAGGCGGAGTTGGTACCCCACAGCACCTCGTACTGGGTGACCCAGGGGGACGTGCTCGCCGCCCAATCGACCTTGACCGTCGCATCGAGGAGCAGGCCACACGTTGCCGAGACCGTCCCTGGTGCCCCGACGGTCGTCGACAACGCCCGCGCCGAGCCCGGCGATGACGAGGCCCACCGCGCGTCTGCTGGGGCTGCCAGCCATGTTGTGGCCAGCAGCCCCAGCAGGGCCAGGACGAGGGACCGCTTCATCAAGCGAGGCCCCTAGTGGTTTCGAGCGGTCAGGCCGCTGAGGCGAGCGCCGCGGTGAGCGACATGGTGAACGTCTGCAGCTTGCAGGCGTCGACGGCGGTCGTGGCCATGTGGGTGACCAGGACGTACGTGCCGGACCCGTTAGCCGCAATCACCTTGGTGGACCCGTCGGACTGGGACAGGCCGTCGGCGTCGAACGCTCGGGAGTCAGATGTCACCGTGCCCGCGGTGCAGGAGACGTTGACCAGGGTGGAGGACCCAGCGGTGACCGAGTGCACCATCACCGGATACGGGTTCGGGTTGCTGACCGTCACGGTCACCGAGGAGGTGGCGCCGGGGTAGAGGTCCGCAGCGCTGGTGCCGGGAGCGATGACCGAATCGATCGACGTGGTCGACTTCGCCACGGCGGTGCCTGAGCCGGACGAAGTCCACGCGGCGAACGCGAAGCCGGTGGCAAGAGCAGCTCCGACCAGCACCGGGACGATGAGAAGCTTCTTATGGCGCATGGGTCCATCCTGACGGCAAGGGCGGCTGAGCCACCTCGGACCCCCACCGTGCGCTTCACCAGTCGTGACCGCCATGAGCCGAACGGACCATTTCTCGGCGGTCAGGCGAATCGTCGGGGCTTGTCTGGCCGCGCCCCCAGTGGGCGGTTGGGACCACCTCCACAGGGAGGCGCAGGGTTCAGCCCTCGTGACGCAGCGGCGCGTGCAGTTCCTTCCACTCAGACGTCTGCCCAGGTGGCCGACCGAGCACCCGGCGTGCACGGCGCGTCCCTGCGGTCAGCCACGAGGCCCTCGAGAGCTGGTGCTCCCGGGCACGTAATGAGAAGGGTCGGTGTCGCCATCGCGCAGCACCACATGACCTAGACAAGCGCACAGACTGCACTGAAGTAGTATCCCGTCTCACTAGTCGACCGTCATTCGGGAGCGGTCGACTAAGGGGGCGACCATCATGGGTGAGGGCACCGGTTGGCGGAGGCGTACGGCCGCAGGCCTAATCGTCCTTGGATTCGGAGCGCTGTCGCTCATCGTGGGGATGCCCGATGCCAGGGCCGCCGACGGGACGTTTACCGTGTCGCCACCCTCGGGTGTGCGGACGACATCCTTTGTGGCTACGAGCGTGACCCCTTGCCCCCCTCCGCCCACCTCGCCCCTTGCTGACCACACCGCGACAGGTGAGGTTTTCGTCACCTTGTCCATAAGCCGTACCCAGCTTCCGAGTACGGGTGACGGCCCGCCCCCCACCGTCCCACCCGGCACGAAGAATTGGACGCAACCCAACAACCCGGTGGGGGCCGACCGTTCTTGGAGCATCCCGCTCGTTGTGCCCGCCGATGCGCCGTCCGGCCAGTACAACGTCAACGCGTTATGCAGCCAGAAGGTCATCCCGAATGTCCCGCCATATTCGCCCGACGATCCTCCGTCCTTCGCCACCTATCCGGCCGGCACGTTCTACAACCCGGTCAGCTTTACGATCACCGACGGGTCGACGACGACGATAAGCGCCACCACGACTACGACAAGCGCCACCACGACTACAGCGGCCTCGTCCTCGACTACGACCACCGCGGGGTCGTCCGGGTCGACTTCGACCACCTCCACCACAGTGACGTCGTCAGGCTCTACGACCTCCACGCTCGCAGACTCGACGACAACGTCGAGCTCCAGCAGCTCCTCGACCACCGTCCCGGCACCAGGAGCGGCCAGCTCTTCGACCGCGGCGGCGGGCGACACGATCACGGTCTCGGGGGGCGGTTTCGCGCCGGGTTCATCTGGCGAGGTGTTGTTCGCCAGTACCCCGGTGAAGGTGGGGACGTTCGTGGCGGACGCGAGCGGACGGGTTTCGGTTGTCGTGCGCATTCCGGCAAATGCGACGGCGGGCAACCACCACGTGATCCTGCGCGGCACGGACCCGAGCGGCGCACTCCGGGAGGTCTCGGTGCCGATCACGGTCGTGCCCCGCAGCCTGGCTCGGACCGGCCAAGAGCTTGTCGTCGTAGCGCAGTGGGCGCTGCTCCTCCTTGGCCTCGGGCTGCTCATCTCCGGCCAGACGATGCAGCGCACCAGTCAAGCCAGGTAGCGCGAACCGGCCCCCACCGAAGTAGGGGCCGGTGCCGCATCGCGTGACTGAAGTTCGTCAGGATGGACCCGGCTTGGCCTCCATCTGTTCGCGGACGGATTCGATGAGCTTCACGACCTCAGCGATTAGGTCGCGCACGGCCTCCTCGAGTTCGGCCATCAGTCCTGCGACCCTTCCCGCTCCGACCGGAGCTGCGCGACGAACGCCTCGAGGACCTCGGGGTGACACACGACGAGCACCGCCTCGCTGAGCGTCGGGTTATCAAGGCCCTCAGGGTCCGAAGGCCATCCCGCCCCCGGGGCCACCTGGGCGTACCTGTCGCTCCGGAGCCGAAGGTCCGCGAGGGCTTGGTCCCGCCAGACACGCTCGCCGTCCTCCGGTGACAGCGTCTTGGCGTTGCGCTGACGCTCCCGGTCGAGCATGTCATCGAGTGTCCAGAGCAGGTCGTCCCAATGGGGCGCGTTCTCGGGGCGCAGGATGTACCCGATGGCGTTGTCGATGTCGAACCAGCCCGAGAGCTTGTCGAGCAGCTTGGCGTAGTGGCGGTCAAGGTCGTCCTCGCCGAACAGCGGGTGCCCTTCGGCGTCGTAGCCGCTGGGCTCCGTGGTGAGCATCAGCGGTCCGGCCGTGGTCCTGTCTTCGCGATTACTGGGTGTCATGTCACTCCTCGGGTCAGTCGTGCGAGGGGGGAAGTCCCCCCGCACAGCGGTACGGACTGACCTGCGGATTTATGGTGTTCGCACAGCGCTCACGCCCAGAAGCCCCGAAGACTTCGCCTCCTAGGCGCCGAGGCGTCGCCCGGGGCATCGCGACTACGTACAGTGCGGCTCGTGGCAGCGCCCCGCACAGCGACCGAGCAGACCAGGCTCGACCACATCGATATCGCAGCCGAGGCTGCCCGTCGACGTCTCGACATGGAGGCGATGCTGATCGAGGGGCTCGACCGTGCTCTCGAGGAGCTCGGCGCCGACACGGCTGCCGTCCTCCTCGTGGACCCGGCGGGAAAGGAGCTGATCGCCACGGCAGCGCGGGGGATCGAGGAGGAGGTCCGCCAAGGCGTCCGGGTGCCGCTGGGCCGCGGGTTCGCCGGACGAGTTGCTGCGGAACGGCGCCCCGTCGTGCTCGACGAGGTGGGTCCGCACACGGTGTCGAACCCGATCCTCTGGCAGAAGGGAATTCGGGCGATCCTGGGCGTTCCGCTGCTGGTGAACGACGAGCTCGTGGGGGTCATGCACGTCGGGACCCTCAAGCGCCGGGTGTTCCGTCCGGACGACGTCGGATTGCTCGAGGAAGTCGCGGATCGGGTCGCCCACACGGTTCGCGTGGCGTTGCTCGAGGCGGAGAACGCCGGAGCCGTGGCGTTGCAGCGCAGCCTGCTGCCCAGCATACCCGACCGCATCGGCGACCTCGAGCTGGCCGCGCGGTACGTGCCCTCGGGCATCGGGGGCGTGGGTGGCGACTGGTATGACGTGTTCCGGCCCGGTGACGGGAGCTCGTGGATCGTGGTCGGGGACGTCGCGGGACACGGGTTCTCCGCCGCGGTCGTGATGGGCCGGGTCCGCAGCGCGCTGCGCTCGTACGCCCTGCTCCGGATCCCGCCCGAGGAGGTGCTGGCCCTCACGGACAGGAAGATGGCGCACTTCGATCCCGGCGAGATGGCCACCGTCGCGGTCATCAGGCTCGCAGACGGCTCCGATGACGCAAGCGTGGTGCTCGCCGGGCACCTCCCCCCGCTGCTGACGTTGCCCGACCAGGCACCGGGCTACCTGGAGGCCGCTCCGGGCCTCCCGTTGGGGATCGAGGAGGTCACCCGACCGGCCACGTCGTTCCAGCTCCCGGTGGGCTCGGGCGTGGTGCTCTACACGGACGGTCTGGTCGAACGGCGCGGTGAGGATCTCACGAAGGGGCTGGACCGCCTGCGGTCGGCCGTTTCCGGCGACTCGCCGGCCACGGTCTGCCAACGCGTGATGGCCGCGCTGGTCGGGAACGACACCGCCGCCGATGACATCGCCGTCCTCGCCGTCCGTCGAGTCGAAGCGGCCCTGTAGCTGCGGCAGGCCCTCGGGCGGAGCGGAGCTGGGCCCGGCCGGCGAGGAGGCCCAGGCCGAAGAGCAACGCCGATGCGCAGCGTGGTCCAGGTGCCGGTTCCGTGCGGAGGATGGACCCTCCGCCGGGGTGAACGTCGCCTCACACCGCCGTCAGGACGGGGCATCGGCCGTTGACGCCGCGCGCCCCCGGTCGTAGCCTCGTGCGCACGACACCGGTGTAACTCCACCGGCGTCATCCTCGAGACCCACCACCTCGAGAATCGAGCCAGGGAGCGCGCCCCATGAGCACAGAAGGCTTCAGCGGCCGAGAAACCGCCGACATCGTCGGGATCACCTACCGCCAGCTCGACTACTGGGCCCGCACCGACCTGATCCGCCCAGCGCTGGCCGACGCGAAGGGGAGCGGGAGCCGCCGGCGCTACTCGTACCAGAACCTCGTCGAGCTGAAGATGATCAAGACGCTCCTCGACGCCGGGCAGAAGCTCGAGCGCGTGCGCGCCGCCTTCCACTACATCCGGGAGCTCGGCGACGACCTCACTGCGGCGCAGCTCGTCATCGCCGGCGACAGCGTCGTCCTCGTGCGTGAGGGCGAGGACCTGATCGACGTCGTCAACAAGCACCAGGGGCAGGGCGTGCTGAACCTCCTGGCGATGGACGGCGTGGCGCAGCAGGTCGAGGAAGCGGTCACCGAGATCCAGGCCCGCCGCGCCGAGCTGGTCGAGGCCTCGCCGCCCAGGCCCACCATCGCCGCCCGGTAGCTTCAGGCGGTGACCGCCCGCACCTCGCCCCTCGACGCCGTCCACCGCGCGCTGGGTGCCAAGCTCGTCCCGTTCGGGGGCTGGGACATGCCGCTGTCGTACCCGGCGGGCACGCTCGCCGAGCACCGGGCCTGCCGCACCGACGCCGTGGCCTTCGACGTCAGCCATCTCGGCACGGTGCGGGTCGAGGGTGCCGGGGCGCTCGATCCGCTCCAGGCTGCGCTCACCAACGACCTCACCAAGGTGGGTCCCGGTTGGGCGCAGTACACCCACCTCCTGGATGCCGACGACGCCTCCGTGGTGGACGACATCATCGTCTGGTGGGTGGACGAGGAGCGCTTCGACGTCATGCCGAACGCCTCGAACACCAGCGGTGTGGTCGCAGCCATCGGCGGCGAGGACGTCACCACCACCCGGGCCGTGATCGCGGTGCAGGGTCCGGCGGCCCGCTCCCGCCTCGCGGAGATCGCCCCCGGGGCCGCTGCCGTCGGCCGGTTCCGGGTGACCGAGGCACACGTTGCGGGTGTGCCCTGCACGGTGGCCGGCACCGGCTACACCGGTGAGGACGGCGTCGAGCTGGCCGTCCCGGCCGATGCCGCCGTGCACGTCTGGGACGCCGTCCTCGGCACCGGGGTGCAGCCCGCCGGCCTCGGCGCACGGGACACCCTGCGCCTCGAGGCCGGTCTCCCGCTTCACGGCCACGAGCTGGGGCCGGGCATCACCCCGCTGCAGGCGGGGCTGGGGTGGGTCGTCGCCTGGGACAAGCCGGGAGGCTTCCGCGGCCGCGACGCCCTGCTCGCCGA
This sequence comes from Acidimicrobiales bacterium, assembly GCA_030681555.1. Lineage (GTDB taxonomy): Bacteria > Actinomycetota > Acidimicrobiia > Acidimicrobiales > VFJN01 > VFJN01. The sequence goes on along the minus strand of JAUXRW010000010.1, from coordinate 377 downwards.
ACAGGACCGAGGCGTGGCCCGCCTGCTCCGCGGCTTGGCCGTGGCTGGTCGACGCCCGCCCCGCGCCGACCAGGTGGTGCTGGTCGACGGCAGTGAGGCCGGGGTGGTGACGAGCGGGAACTTCTCGCCGATGCTCGGCCACGGGATCGCGCTCGCCTTCGTCCCGCCGTCGGTCGAGGTGGGCGACGCGGTGGCCATCGCCGGCAAGGACGAGCCGGTCCCGGCGAGGGTGGTCGCCACGCCGTTCGTGGCCAAGGTCAGGTAGCGGGAGGCTCCGCCGCCTTCCGGGCCTGGCCCGCCTTCTGGGCCTGGCCCGCCTTCTGGGCCTGGCCCGCCTTCTGGGCCTGGCCCGCCTTCTGGGCCTTGTCCGCCTTCTC
>JAUXRW010000009.1 GCA_030681555.1 Acidimicrobiales bacterium | reverse complement strand
GGCCGAGGATGTCGACGTGGGGGCTGGCCACCGCCATCACCATGCGGCGGGTCATCTCCGGCCCGGGCATCGACAGCTTCGAGTGGACGCTGGCGACGACCACGTCGAGCCGCTCCAGCAGGTCGTGGTCCTGGTCGAGGGCGCCATCATCGAGGATGTCGACCTCGATGCCCGTGAGTATGCGGAACGGCGCGACCAGCTCGCCCACGCGGTCGATCTCGTCGAGCTGGGCGAGCAGCCGCTCGCGGTTGAGGCCGTGGGCGATCGTGAGGCGCGGCGAGTGGTCGGTGACGACGAGGTACTCGTGCCCGAGCGCCATGGCGCTGCGGGCCATCTCCTCCACCGGGGCACCGCCGTCACTCCAGGTGGTGTGGGTGTGGCAGTCGCCCTTGAGCGCGGTCCGCAGGTCGGCTCCTTCGCCGAGGGGGATGGCCGTCTCCGCCTCGAGCTCGGCGAGGTATTCGTCGATGCCGCCGTCGAGCGTCAGCGCGATGACCTTCGCCGTGGACGGTCCGATCCCGGGCAGCTCCTGCAGGGTGCCGGTGGCGTGGCGTTCGGCGATCGCGTCCTCACCCAGCTCCCGCACGAGGTCCCGCGCCTTGATGTAGGCCTGGATGCGGCGGCTCTCCACGAGGGCGCGATCGCGCAGGTACACCACACGGTCGAGGGCGTCGGCGACGGACATCGGCATGGGCCCAACCTACCGATAGGGTCGCCGCCCTATGGAGCGGTTCGGGTTCGTCGGCCTCCCCAACGCCGGCAAGTCGTCGTTGTACAACGCCCTTGCGGGGGGCGGGGCCCTCGCCGCGCCCTATGCCTTCGCCACGACGGACCCGAACGTCGGCATGGCGCGCGTTCCCGACCCCCGGCTCGATGCGCTGGCGGAGATGAGCAAGAGCAAGAACGTCGTCCCGGCGACCGTGCAGTTCGTCGACATCGGCGGTCTGGTGGCCGGCGCCAGCAAGGGGGAGGGCCTGGGCAACAAGTTCCTGAGCCACATCCGCGAGGTCGATGCGATCGTGTTCGTGCTGCGGGCCTTCGAGGACGCCGACGTTCCCGGCCCCTCCGACCCGCTGGAGCACCTCGGCGTCGTCGAGCTCGAGCTCACCTACGCCGACCTCGAGACCGTGGAGAACCAGATCGAGAGGCGGCGCAAGGCGGCGAAGGGCGACCGGTCCCTGCTCGAGGAGGTGGCGGCGCTCGACAAGGCCAAGGGCCACCTCGAGGCGGGCACGCCCCTTTACCGCTCCGACCTGAAGGACGACGAGCGCAAGCTCCTCCGGTCGTACTTCCTCCTGACCAACCGGCCGGTCCTGGCCCTCGTCAACATCGCCGAGGACCAGCTCGACGCCATCGAGGACGTCGTCGCCCCGGTGCGGGCTGAGCTGGCGGGGCGGGCCGAGGTGATCGGCATGTGCGTCCAGCTGGAGGCGGAGGCGGCGATGCTCGACGCGAGCGAGCGGGCGGAGATGCTCGAGGGGCTCGGCCTTGGCGAGGGCGCGCTGCCGAAGTTCCTCAACGCCGCCCACCAGCTGCTCGGCCTGCGCACGTTCCTGACCACCGGCGAGAAGGAGTCGCGGGCGTGGACCTTCCGGGCCGGCTTCAAGGCTCCCCAGTGCGCCGGGGTGATCCACACGGACTTCGAGCGGGGGTTCATCCGGGCCGAGGTGATCCACTGGGACGAGCTGCTCGAGCTCGGCTCGTGGAACAAGGCGAAGGACGTCGGGAAGCTCCGCGTCGAGGGCAAGGACTACGTGGTGCAGGACGGTGACGTCCTCGAGATCCGCTTCAACGTCTGACCGGTACCGTTGGCCCCATGGCGTGGTTGCTCCGGGAGGGGGAGGTCCTGGCCAGCCTCGAGCTGGCGGATTCCCGCCGAACGCGGCGTCGCGGCCTGCTCGGCCGGGACTCGATCGACGGTGCCCTCCTGATCCGTCCCGCCCGCTCGGTGCACACCCTGGGCATGCGCTTCCCGATCGACGTGGCGTGGTGCGACCGCGAGCTGGTCGTGCTGCGCGTCGCCCAGCTGGGCCGTCATCGGGTGTCCCGACCTGTCCTGCGCGCGAGCTGCGTCCTCGAGGCTGAGGCGGGGTGCTTTGCCCGGTGGCGGCTGGAGCCCGGCGACCAGCTCGAGCTGCGGTCCGACGACGAGTGACGCTCGTCCTGATCGGCACGCCCATCGGCAACCTCGGCGACCTGTCGCCGCGGGCGGTCCAGGCACTGGCGGCGGCGGACGCGATCTGCTGCGAGGACACCCGCCGCACCGGTCGCCTCCTGCAGCACGCCGGGGTGGAACGGCGCCCGCTGGTCGTGGTCAACGACCACAGCGAGGACGCCGCGGTGGCGAAGGTGCTGGCTCGGCTCGACCGCGGTGAGCGGGTGGCGGTGGTGAGCGACGCGGGCATGCCCGGCATCTCCGACCCAGGCGAACGTCTCGTGCAAGCCGCTCTGGCCGCCGGCCACGCCGTGGAGGTGGTACCCGGCCCGTCGGCCGCCGTCACGGCGATGGTGGTGAGCGGCCTGCCGGCGGGGCGCTTCGTCTTCGAAGGCTTCCTGCCCCGCAAGGGCTCGGGCCGCACCGCCCGCCTCGCCGAGGTCGCGGCGGAGCGGCGCACCGCCCTGCTCTACGAAGCGCCCCACCGGCTGCTCCGCACGCTCGCCGATCTGCTCGACGCCTGCGGGCCCGACCGCCCGGTCGCGGTGGCGAGGGAGCTGACCAAGCTGCACGAGGAGACGTGGCGCGGCACGCTCGCGGCCGCCGCGGCGTGGGCGGCCGACCACCCGCCCAAGGGGGAGATCGTGCTCGTGCTCGGCGGGGCGCCGGCCCTCCAGCCCGCCGCCGACGACGACGTGGAACAGGCCGTGCGCGAGCGCCTCGACGCGGGCGACTCGGTCCGCGATGCCGCCGCTGCGGTGGCGAGCGACCTCCGCGTGCCCCGGCGTCGCGCCTACGCCATCGCGCAGCGCTCGGTCGACGCCACCCGCCAGGGCACCCGCAACCGCTCCAGCGGCAGCAGCGGCGCGTAGGCCAGTCCCAGCAGCTGGTACGGGAACCCGATCGCCATGATGGCGAGGATGCCGACGTGGAAGGCCCACGCCGCCGCGATCCACGAGGTCGCCCACCGTCGCCCCAGCAGCGCGATGGGGGCACCCAGCTCGACCGCGATGGTGAGGACGGCGAGCGGTGCCCACAGCCAGCCCCACCCGACCACGGTGCCGGCGAACGGCGACGCGGGCGCGCCGATGACCGACTTCCGGACGTTGTCGAACGCAACCTTGTTGCGGAGGATGTCGCCGTCGAGCCAGTCCCACCCGCTGCCCCGCAGCTTTGCGACGGCGGCTACTACGTAGGCCGCCGCCACCACCACCGCCAGCGCGGTCAGCACCGTGCGGGGATCGATATGGCGGGTGCGGTGGGCGACGGCGAACCCGGCGAGCAGCAGAGCGTGCAGCACCAGCAGGTTCTCCGTGTGGAAGAGCTGGCCCCACGAGCTGGCGTAGGTCGCCACGAGCAGCAGCGCCGCGGCCCACACCGGCAGCGACAGGGCCGGATGCCAGCCCCATGCCGCTGCGATGCCCGAGCCGATGGCGAGGAGCAGCACGGCCAGGACCGCAGCGCAGGCCGGTGGGCCGTCGAGCGGAGCGAGGATCCCGACCGGGTACCACCGTCGGTCCGCCAGGTCGGCCAGTCCCAGGAGGTGCGGGAACCGGACGGCGATCCAGAGCACGGACCAGCCGGCGACCGCCGCCCGCACCCTGGCGAGCCGCCGGTCGGCCGGCGCGCGGTCGAGCCCGCGGAGGCCCGTCACGGCGCCACCGCACAACGGGCGTGGACGAGGACCTCGAGCGGATCCTCCTCCGCGCGGACGTCCGCCACTGCGTCCCGCACCTCCGTGCGCACCTCGATCGACACGACGTCCTCGTTCGGGTCGACGCGCGCTGCCACCTCACGGCACAGCGCGGCGGACGACTCGTGGCCCTCCTCGACAGCGCGGCGGGTCAGCTCCGCGGCGAGCACGACCTCGTCGCTGCCGCTGATCGGATGCGGTCCGAGGCGGTGGACGTCGCCGTCGCGGTCGATGCCCACTGCGGTGGCCAGGCGCACGACCGTGCCCGACCGCTTGGCGAACATCGGGTAGCTCGAGACGGGGAAGCCGTCGGCCGGATCGCGCTGGGCGGCCGGCCACAGCACGACGACCGCCAGGAGCACGAGGAGCACCGCGCGCCGCACCGCCGGAGTCTAGGTTCGGCGGGATGCACACCGGGCGAGCCGTCGTCGCCGCCCTGCTCGTGGCGATCGGCGCCCGGGTCGGCGTGGCGCCGGCCGAGCGGTGCCCGCAGGTCAGCCCCCAGGCGGCCGAGGCAGCCATCGCCGAGGGTGTGCGCTGGCTGGCCGACGGGCAGCGGTCGAGCGGCCGCTACACGTACCTGCGCACCGACTCGGGCGAGGACCTCGGCGGCTACAACGTCGTGCGCCACGGCGGCGTGCAGCTGGCGCTGGAGCAGGCCGCCGCCCGAGGCAGCGAGCTGGCCGAGGAGACCGCCGAGCGGGGCCGTGACTGGGCGCTCGGGCGGCTCGTCCCGGCGGGGGGCGGACGGGCGCTCCCCGAGCTCGACGGCACCGCCCGCACCGGTGCCAGCGCGCTGTTCGCCCGCTCGCTGCTCGAGCGCCGGGCGGCGACCGGGACCGAGGAGCACGACGACGTGCTCGGCGACCTCGGCCGCTTCCTCCGCAGCCAGGTCGACGAGGTGGGGGGCGTCTCCTCGGTGTGGGATCCGACGACCCAGGCCCCCGTGCCGGGTGCCCACGACAAGTTCTTCACCGGGCAGGTGCTCTGGGCCCTCGACGGCCTGGCCGACGTGGGGCTCGACGAGGGCGAGACGGACGCGCTCGAACGGGTGGGTCGCTACCTGCCGCGGCGGGACGAGCTGGAGGACTTCTTCCCACCGGTGTCCGACCACTGGGGGGCCTACGCCTACGACGGCCTCGGCCTGGACCGGCTGACCGCCATCCAGGAGGCCCACGCCCGGCGCGTGGCGGACCTCATCGGGATGCAGGTGCGCGGCGAGTCGACGCGGTGGAAGGGCGGGCTCGTGAGCGTGATCCGCGGCGGCCAGGCCTCGGGGTCCGGCGTGGGCACGTTGGGCGAGGGTGGCTCGGCGCTCCTGCGGCTGTTCGGGCCGGACGAGCTGCCGGGGATGACCGAGCGGATCCGGTGCAACGCCGGGATGCTCGTGGAAAGACAGGCCGACGACGGCGCGTGGTACCACGCGGGGGCGACGAGGATGGACGACCAGCAGCACAGCATCTCCGCGCTCATCGCGGCGCTGCCGGTGCTCGACGCCGGTGCCGATGCGGTGGGCGGCGGGGCCGAGAGCCATTCCTGGCTCTGGTTGCTCGCCGCAGTGCTGGTGGTGGCCAACCCGTTCCGGCCCGTGCGTCCCGCCCGCACGGTGTCAGTCGCCATGGGCGCGGCGGCGACCGTTCTCGTGGTGCTCTCCGGACCGATCCTCGACGCCCTCGACGTGAGCCCCGCGTCGGCTCGTGCGGCTGCGGGCGCAGCGTTGGCGCTCGCCGCGCTCAGCACCCTCGCCGCGCCGGCCTCTTCCGGCACGGCGGGCGTCGTCGCCGCATCCGCCGCGCTCGTGGCGCTCGCCCTCGGCGCGGACGACGGGGGCAGCGCTCTGCTCGTTGTCGCGGGGGCCACCAGCCTCGCCCTCCTGCTGCCCAAGGCCCTGCGCAGCGCCACCGCGGCGCGCCTGGTGTGCGTGGGCGCGCTCCTCCTCGCCGCCGACCTGCTGATCGACGGAATCCTCGGCGTGTAGGGGAGGCCCGCTACCCGCCCGTGAGGTGGGTGGCGGCGACCTCAGGGGCGACGATGTTGGTCAGCACACCGGTGCCCTGCTCGAACCCAGCCAGGCTGGTGACCCGCGGGACGATGTGCACGTGCCAGTGGAACGGCCCCTCGTGGTGGTGGGGCGCTGTGTGGAACACGATGTTGTAGGCAACGTCGCCGACCTTCGCCCGGAGGAGCCGCAAGGCGTCGCGGATGGCGCGGCCCACGGCGACGACGTCGGGCGGCTCGGCGTTCTCGAGGTGCACCTCATGCAGCCGCGGCATGACGAGCATCTCGTAGGGCGCGCCGCTCCAGAACGGGCAGATGACGACGGCGCGCTCGTCGGCCTGGACCACACGGTGCCCCGCCCGCAGCTCCGCCTCGAGCATCGTGCACAGGAGGCACGACCCCTCGAACCGCCGGAAGCCGGCCTCCTCATCGGCGATCTCGCCCGGGACGAAGGGGATGCCGAGGAGCTGGCCGTGGGGGTGGTCGAGCGACGCGCCCGCCTCTCGCCCGGCGTTCACGATGGCCTGCGTATACCGCACGGTCGACAGCCGGGCGTGGTCCTCCATCCGGTCCCGGATGGCGGCGATGGCCAACCCAGCGTGCTTGTCGTCGAGGTCGGCCCAGCTGGCGAAGTGGTCGGGCGAGAGCACGAGCACCTCGTGCACGCCGCTGGCCGACGCCTGCGTGAAGGCGGGACCGAGGTTCTGGACCCGCATCGGCTCGTTGCCGTCGAAGGCCGGGTAGGCGTTGGGCACGACCCGGACGAGCCAGGTGCCCGACGCCCCGTAGGTCTCGAGGGCAGGCGGCGTGGCCTCCTCGTTGCCGGGGCAGAACGGGCACCGGCGGTCGGGGTCGGACTCGACGGTGAGCTGGCGGGAGATCAGGTCGCCCGGGCGATCCGCCCGGTCCACCGCGACGGTGACCCACCGGCCTGTCAGCGGGTTCAGGCGGAGCTGGCTCACGCTCGGAACCTACCGCGACGATAGGCCGACACGTGGGCGGCGCTGTCGTCCGTGAACGGCTCGCCCGCCCAGCCCGCGGCGCGCCATGCCAGCTCGAGCCCGGCGGCGGCGGCCAACGCGTCGAGCTGGTCGGGGGTGGCGTAGCGCAGGTGCCATGGCCGGAGGCGGATGCCGGCCTCGGTGACGTGCACGTGCTGGCCGCTGATCGTCTGGGCGGCGCGGTCTCGCTGGCTCACCGAGAGCACGACCTCGTCGGTCGCGATGCGGCGGGGTGTGACGGCCCCGTCGATCCCGATGCCGCCCGCCGCGTCGGGCACGAACGCCTCGATGAGGAGATGGCCCTCGGGGGCGAGCAGGTTCGCGACGCGCTCGAGGCAGCGGCCCTGCTCGGCCGCGGTCGGGAGGTTGAAGAAGGTGTTGAAGGCGACGAGCACGACGGCGAACGGCGGCGGTTCGGGGAGCTCGAGCACGGCCATGTCGCCGACGGCGACCCTGATGTGCTCGGCGCCCGGCTTGGCCCGCAGCGCCGCCACCATCGCCTCGGAGGCGTCGATGCCGTGGACCTCCAACCCCCGCTCCACGAGGGGCAGGGCGAGACGACCGGAGCCGATGCCCAGCTCGAGGACCGGGCCGCCCCCCGCGTCGGCCACGAGGGCAGCCACCTTGGCGGCGCAGCCCTCGGCATCGGATACGTCGCCGTACCAGTCGTCGTAGACGTCGGCGAAGCGATCGCCGTAGGTGCTCGCCTCGTAGCCGTCCACCGCTCCAGTGTGGCCGCGTCGGGCGCGAGCGCCAGACTGGGGTCGTGGAGTGGCACTACCTGGATCATGCGGCCGGCAGCCCGGCGCGCCCCGAGGTGGTCGAGGCCATGCTGCCGTTGCTCACCGAGCAGTTCGGCAACCCGTCAGGGGCGCACGCCCTCGCCCGCGCCGCCAGGGGCGCGCTGGACGATGCCCGGCGGTCGCTGGCCGACGTGGTCGGGTGCAAGCCGGGCGAGATCGTGTTCACGAGCGGCGGGACCGAGGCCGACAACCTGGCCGTGCGGGGCACCTTGGCGGCGCGGGGTGGTGCGGCCGTTTGCAGCGCCGTGGAGCACCACGCCGTGCTCGAGCCGGTGCAGCGGGCCGGGGGGACGGCGGTGACCGTGGACGCGCGTGGCCTGGTCGACCTCGACGGGCTGGCCGCGGCGCTCGACGATGAGGTCGCGCTGGTGTCGGTCATCCTGCTGAACAACGAGACCGGCGCCGTGCAGCCGCTCGACGCGGTTGCGGAGGTGGTGCGCGCCCGCGCCCCACGGGCGCTGCTGCACACGGATGCCTCGCAGGGACTGTCGTGGCTCGATGTCGGCGCCCATGCCGCAGCGGCGGACCTGGTGACCCTCGCGTCGCACAAGTGCGGTGGCCCCAAGGGCGTGGGCGCGCTCGTCGTGCGCGGCGGCGCCCGGCTCGATGCACAGCTCGTCGGGGGAGGTCAGGAGCGTGAGCGGCGCAGCGGCACCCCGAACGTGGCCGGCGCCGTGGGTTTCGCCACGGCGGCCGTCCTCGCGGCCGAGGAGCGCGACGCGCTGACGGCGCGAGCGACCGCCTGGCGATCGCAGCTGCTGGACGCGATCGGGGCCGGCGCGCCGGGCGCGGTCGACAGCGCCGCCCCCGGCGGTGACATTGCCCACCTCGTGCCGGGCATCGTCAATGTGTGCCTCGCCGAGGTCGACAGCGAGGCGCTGCTGTTCCTCCTCGAGCATGACCACCGGGTCCTGGCGTCCGCCGGGTCGAGCTGCACGAGCGGCGCCCAGGCGCCGTCGCACGTCCTCGCCGCGATGGGCCTGCCCCGCGCGCTGGCGCAGGGGTCCGTCCGGCTCTCGGTGGGGTGGTCCACCACGGATGCGGACGTCCGGGCCGCGGCCGTGGGCGTGCCGGAGGCCGTCGAGCGGCTTCGCGCGCATGCCTGGGACGGGGCGCCGGCGTGAGCGCGCCCGAGCGGGTCCTCGTCGCCATGTCTGGCGGTGTCGACTCGTCGGTCGCCGCTGCGGTCCTCCTCGAGCAAGGCCACGAGGTGGTCGGCGTGACGATGAAGCTCTGGGGCGGCGAGGCCGACCAGGGGTGCTGCTCCGTGGCCGACGTCGACGACGCCCGTCAGGTGGCCGCCCACCTCGGTATCGAGCACCACGTGTTCAACTTCGGCGACCACTTCGACCGACACGTGGTCGGGCCCTACGCGGCCGACCACGCAGCGGGGCGCACGCCCAACCCGTGCATCGAGTGCAACCGCCACCTGAAGTTCGACCGGCTGCTCCGCCGCGCCGACGCGCTGGGCTTCGACGCCCTCGCCACCGGCCACCACGCGCGCATCGTCCAACGGATGGACGGCACCCGCCGCGTCGCTCGCGGCGCCGATCCGGCGAAGGACCAGTCGTACGTGGTCCACGTGCTCGACCAGGCCGGGCTGGCACGGGTGCGGTTCCCGGTGGGCGGGCTCACCAAGGCCGACGTGCGAGCCGTCGCGGCGGCGGCCGGGCTGGCCACGGCCGACAAGCCCGACAGCCAGGACGTCTGCTTCATCACGGCCACCGGCGGCCGCGCCGCGTTCCTCGGCGACCGCATCGCCACGCGCCCGGGCACGGTCGTCGACGCGGGCGGCGTGGAGCTGGGCCGGGTCGCCGCCGTCGAGCTCGTGACGCTCGGCCAGCGCCACGGCCTCGGCCTGCCGGGCGGAGGGCCGCCTCGCTACGTGGTAGCGGTCGACGCACCGGGCGCCGTCGTGACGGTGGGCTCGGCCGAGGACCTGCTCACCGATCGCGTGCGGCTCGAGGGCCTGCGCTGGGTGGCCGACCCGGTGGGCGTGCCGCTGCTGGCCCAGACGAGCGCCCACGGTACGCCCCGCCTCGCCCACGTCGAGGGCGACGAGGTCGTCTTTGCCGAGCGGTCGCGCCGCGTCGCCCCCGGCCAGAGCGTCGTCCTCTACGAGGCCGACGAGGTCGTCGCCGCCGGCACCGCTGCGTCGTAGCCGAGCTTCGGGCACCAGCGGCCCCAGGAGGGCCCGCCGTGCCCCCCTACCGCCGACCACATCGCGGTCGGGGGCGTCGGGAACCCCGCAGGGGCCGCCCGTGCCCCGAACCTCGGTGGGGTCAGGCGCCGACGGTGAGGCGCATGCCGTGCGTCTGGGTCTCCAGGCGGCGGGCGATCTGGTTGCTGAGCGAGAGCACGAGGTCGGCCTGAAGCTCGCCGTGGCCGGCCAGGCCGCACGCCGGGGTGATCATCGCCTGCTCGCGGAGCAGGACCGGGTCGCAGCCCCCCTGGGTGAGACCGCACCACTCGGCGGACAGCTGCTCCCAGAGGCGATCGGGCGTGGAGCCGAGCGGGCCGGTGGTGGGCACGGCGCCCCACGCCAACCAGCCACCGCGCTCGAGGAACGCGCCGACCGCCCCCGCATGCTCGACCGATCCGGCGGCGAGGGGGAGGGACAGGATCTGCGGCCCGGCCTGCAGCACGACGCGCCAGTCGGCGGGCCCGCAGCAGTGCACGCCGGTGACGGCGTGGGGCTCGAGCGTGGCCAGCGCGCTCGACACGAGGTCGATCGTGCGGTTCGGGTCGAGGGGGAAGCCGTCGTGCATCGCAGCGGTGAGACCGGGCTCGTCGACGAACACCACGAGCGGCGCCATCGGCGCGGTCTCCTGTGCCGCGGCGACGAGCGTCCGGGCGCGGGCTCGGACCGCGGCGCCCGCCACGGCGAACGCCCGGGCCTCCGGAACGCCCATCGACAGGAGCGCGATACCGAGCGTGACGGGTCCTGTGAGCTGCAGCTTGATCGGGGCACGGCGGCCGGCCACCGCCCCGAGGAAGGCGCGCAGCGCGACGAAGGGCGCGCCGTCGATGCTCGGATCGGTGAGCGGGGCGCGCGGGTCGAGGTAGGGATCGTCCACCTGCAGGGAGCCGTCGTCGAGCACGGCGACGCCGGCGATGCCCCAGGCGGCCTGCGCGATCATCCGCTCGCACCCGGAGCGGTTAGGGAGCGACGGCGCCGCGGGCAGGCGGGGATGGCGCTCGAGCACGAAGGTCGCAGCGGCGCGCGGGTCGGTGTGCGGCAGGCTGCCGATCGACGTCGCGATGCCGTGTGGCAGCTCGATCCGCTTCACGCGGACAGCTCGTGTGCCATGGAAGCCCCCTCTTGCACACCCCCGGAATAGCCACCGGCGCACACGATGGGCAAATCTCAGCCCGCGATGGCTGCGCTGCTCGGACCCTGGCCGCTCCGGATCCTGTGGGGTCTGCTCCCTCTGATGGTGGGTCCTGCCCTCGGTGCCGCCCTCGACGACCACAGCGCAGCCGTTGCTCGCACGGGTTCGGCGCTGGCATGGATCACGTGGGTCGGGGTGCTGCTCGCCGTCGTCGCCGCCCGCACGCCAAGCATCACCGCGGTGCGGGTCGCGGCACCGGCCGCCCTCGTCGCGGCTGCGTGGGCTGCGGTCGCCGGCGACCAGGAGGCGGTCGACGTGCTGGCCGTGACGGCGGCCGCCGCCACAGTCGTTGCGGCCTTCTCGCCCGTGAGCGGGGAGCACCTCGTCAACGGCTCCTCCTACGGGGACGAGCGCCGGATGCTCCTGCGCGTCCCCGCACCGCTCCTCCTGGGGCCGCTGCCGCTGGCCTGGGCCAGCACGGTCGGCCCTGGCGTGGCGGGGGCGCTGCTGCTGGCCGCTCGCCAGTGGTGGGCGGGAGGGGTGGTGCTCGCAGTCGCCGTCCCGCTGGCGCGCGTCGGCGGACGAGCGCTGCACGGGCTCGCCCGACGCTGGATCGTCTTCGTGCCGGCAGGCCTCGTGGTGCACGACCCGCAGGCGATGGTGGACCCTGTGCTGTTCCCCCGTCGGTCGATCGCCCGGCTGGGTCCGGCCCCCGCCGACGACCCCCGGGAGGTGGTCGACCTCACCCTCGGCGCGCTCGGCCTCGCGCTCCAGCTCGACCTCGTCGAGCCCCTGTCGATCGCACCTCGCCACGCCGGCCACCCGCAGGACCCGGTCAGCGTCGAGCACGTCCGCGTCACCCCCACCCGGCCCGGCGCGGTGCTGGCCGAGGCCGGCCGGCGTCGCATCGCGGTCCGCGCGTCCCCCTAGCCTGCGTCGTGATGGCCCGCCCTCCTGCGACCGATGCTCCGACGGACGACGCGGCGGCCGAGCTGACCTCCGCCCGGGTGCGCCACGACCAGTTGGCGCAGGAGATCCGGGACGCGCGGTACCGCTACTACGTCCTGTCCAAGCCCACCCTCTCCGACGCCGAGTTCGACGCGCGCTACCGCGAGCTGGAGGCCATCGAGGAGCAGCACCCGGCGCTGCGCTCCGCCGGCTCGCCCACCCAGCACGTGGGAGCGCCCCTCGACGACGCCTTCCCGCCCTTCGAGCACCTCGAGCCGATGATGTCGCTCGACAACGTGTTCGGCGAGGCCGAGCTGCGCGCGTGGGCGGATCGGGTGATGCGGGCGCTGCCGGTCGGCACGACAGCCCGCTGGGTCTGCGAGCTGAAGATCGACGGCACGGCCATCAGCTGCGTGTACCGCGACGGGGCCCTCGCCGTCGGCGCCACGCGGGGCACCGGCGTCGTCGGGGAGACGGTCACCCAGCAGCTGCTGACGCTCGACGACGTGCCCTACCGGCTCGCCGACGCCGACCCGCCCGAGGTCATCGAGATCCGCGGCGAGGTGTACTACCCGGTCGAGGCGTTCGAGCGGATGAACGCCGACCGCATCGAGCGCGGCGAGGCGGCTTTCATGAACCCCCGCAACGCGGCGTCCGGAGCGCTCCGTCAGAAGGACCCGAGCAAGGTGGCCGACCGGCCGCTGGCCATGTGGGTGCACGGGTGCGGCACGGTCACCGGCCGGACCTTCACGACCTACTCCGAGTTCCTCGACTGGGCCCGCTCCGCCGGCCTCCCGGTGCCGCAGCAGTCCACGACCGTCGACGACATCGATGCCGTGTGGGCGGTCGTCGAGCGCTTCACAGCGGCACGCCACGACTTCGGGTTCGAGGTCGACGGGGTCGTCGTGAAGGTGGACGACCTCGGACAGCGCGCCGGGCTGGGGGCCACCGCTCGCGCTCCCCGCTGGGCGATCGCCTACAAGATGCCGCCGATCGAGCAGCAGACGGTGCTCACCGCCATCGAGGTGAACGTGGGACGCACCGGAAAGGTGACGCCGTTCGCCGTCCTCGAGCCGGTGTCCGTCTCCGGGGTGACGATCACGCGCGCCACGCTCCACAACGAGATCCAGATCCGCGCAAAGGACGTGCGGGCCGGCGACACGGTGATCGTCCGGCGCGCCGGTGACGTGATCCCCGAGGTCGTCGGCTTCGTGCCCGAGAAGCGGCCGAAGGGCACGATCGAGTGGACGATGCCGGCGTCGTGTCCCTCGTGCGGTCAGCCTCTGGTGCGCCCGGAGACCGAGGCCCACCACTTCTGCGAAAACGTCGACTGCCCGAACCGCATCGCGGAGTCGCTCACCCACCTCGCCTCACGGGGAGCACTCGACATCGAGGGCCTCGGCGACAAGACGGTGGCCCTCCTGCGCAGCCGCGGGTTGCTCGGGGACCTGGCGGACGTCTTCCGCCTTCCCGAGCACCGGGACGAGCTGCTCGGGCTCGAGGGCTGGCGCGAGAAGAGCGTCGACAAGCTCCTCAAGGGCGTGCAGGTCGGCGCCACCCGTCCGCTGGAGCGCCTGCTGGTCGCCCTCAACATCCGCCACGTCGGCCCCACCGTGGCCAAGGAGCTGGCCCGCCACCTGCGGACGCTCGACGGGATCCGCCAGGCCTCGCAGGACGACATCGCGGCCATCGCCGGCATCGGCCCCACCATCGCCGTCGCGGTACGGGCCTGGTTCGACACGCCCCGCAACGCTGAGGTGACCGACCAGCTCGCCGCCCTGGGCGTGCGCACCGACACCGACCTGGCGCCGCCGGCCGCCGTCGAGAGCCTTGCGCTGGCCGGGTGCACGTTCGTCGTCACGGGCACGCTCGAGGCCTACACCCGGGACGAGGTGAAGGAGCATCTCGAGGCCCTCGGCGCCAAGGTCAGCGGCAGCGTGTCAGCGAAGACGACCGCCGTCATCGCCGGCGACGAGGCGGGAACGAAGCTCGACAAGGCCAAGGAGAAGGGCATCCCGGTGCTCCACGAGGCGGCCCTCCGAGCGCTCCTCGCCGGCACCGCAGTCGACGACCTCACGTGACGTCGAAGCACCACCGGAA
>JAUXRW010000006.1 GCA_030681555.1 Acidimicrobiales bacterium | reverse complement strand
AAGGTGGCTCCAACGAGGGCATCCTCGTGCTGATCGAGGGCGCCGTCACGCAGGGTAGTCAGTCCGGAAAGTGCCTTGTCGTGCTCAAGCTTGAGCCGAGTGAGGCCCTGACGTTGGACCCGGTGCAGAACGAGCAAGGCTTAAGCACCTACAACGTCCAAGTCCACGATGTGGCCTTCGAGAAGAAGGCTCGAGTGTTCAAGGCGGCGTTGTTCCCGAGGACCCAGTCGCTCGCCCAACTGCACGCTCTGGTGTCCGACCCACAGCTAGGCCGAGCTGGCTTGCATGACAATGATGTCGCTGATTTCTTCCTCGACTTCCTCGGATGCAAGTTTCGCGAGACCGCTGACCGGCTCACCAGGCGGTTCGTTGAGTACATCGACGACTTCGGCGCTCGCATCGCCGACGAGGCGCTGCGTGCCAGCTTCGTGCTCGCCGGTCTGGCCGAGGTCGACTCTCGTGCGGAGACGATAGATCCGCAAGAATTCGCTGAGCGGGCCCTCCCCCCGGAGCTCCAGGACGATTTTCTCCGCAGCCTCCGACATGACGACGGCTCGGTTCCACTGATTCCGAAGGACAAGTCACTCGTCGGCAATCGTACCGACAACGTCCTCGCAGAGTTCGCTGGGGGCATGAAGGTCTGGGGTCCACGTGAGGTGATAGACACCCACCTGAAGCCCGTAAACGGACATTGGATGATCGACGCGGAATTTCGCGGGATGCACCCGACGGCGAAGCGGTGACCCTCGACCTCGCGGCCGTCCGCGAGGGGTACAAGCAGAAGTACCCTGCCTACCGTCGGCTTGTCGAGGTTGCGAAACCTCTTCTCGAGGTCGCCACGAAGCCGCTCAAGGACTCGGTCGTCGACGGGCGGGCAAAACGGCCGTCAAATTTTGTGCTCAAAGCGATTCGGAAGCACCTTGAGCGGCCAGACGAGTACGCGGACCCATTGGCCCGCATCAATGACGGTGCCGGCCTACGCATCATCGTCGGCCACCTCGACGACGCCGAGCGGGCGGTGGTCATCGTGGGCGGGGTGTTCGACGTCATTGGGAGCCCCGAGCGCACCGCCGACCGCTACGCGCCCAACGAACTCGGCTATCTGGGCATCCACATCCAAAGTCGGCTCAAGACTTCCGACCTCCCCCTTGAGGAGACGTACCTGGGTGACTTGGACTTCGAAATCCAGATCCAGACGATGGCCCAGCACGCCTGGTCAACCCTGTCACACGGGATGGCGTATAAGCCGCCGGCCGGTGCTGGCTCGCGAAATGTTCAGGCGAAGGTCTACCGTGCTGTCGCGCTGGTCTCGCTGTTCGACGAGCAGGTCGCCCAAGCTCGGGCCGAGATGATCAAGGCGCCTGGATACCGACCTGCTGTGATGCTCGAAACGCTGCAACGTGAGTTTCTGGACTGGCTCGACGAGGCCAGCGACGATGAGCTGTCCCACCGCGTCCTGGAGGCTGTGCAGCGCACATACACCGACGAGGAGCATGCACGCTTCGAGTCGCTCATCGGAGCGTTCGCTCGCGAGCACCGAGACCGGATCACCGCAGCCCTCCAGCTGCACCACCTCGACGCCGAAGAGGTCCCGCTCCTTTACCAACCCGAGGTGCTTGCTATCGCCGAGCGGCTGGAAAGGGTGCCTCAACTGCTCATTGCTGCCTGGCGCGAGGCGGGGCTGCCGTACGAACTGCTCGACGAGACTGCCACCGCCCTCGGCCGCCCGCTTCGGTGACCGCCGTCACATAGCGCCCCAGTGGGTCGGCCTTCCCGTATGAACGGAACGGAGACTTCATCAACCGGGCCGGGGGAGTGGGCGCAGCTCGCCGGTGCGAACCGTTTCCGGGAGGCTGAACGAGTAGCGGCCGTGCAACTCGATGTGCTGCCGAACCAACGGTGATAGTCGTTCGAGGTCGTGATCATCGACGGTCCGGTCTCCGTCCTGGACATGGCCGATCGCCCGGTCCATGTAGCGCGTGTTGAAAAGGGCGATCGCATTCACCACCAGCCCGAGCGCTCCGAGCTGGTCCTCCTGCCCGGCCCGGTACGCCTGGTACAGATCCCCGCGGCGGCCGTGGAACACGGCGCGAGCGAGATCGTGCCGGGCCTCAGTTCTGTTCAACTGCACCAGGACGCGCCGGCGGGTCGCCTCGTCGGACACGTAGGCGAGCATGGTGATCGTCTGGACGATGCGTCCGAGCTCGGCGATGGCGCGGCCTAGTGTCGTCGGCTGGCCCGACCGCTGCAGCACGCGGATCACGTCCGATGCCGTGGCCGCCTTGGTTTGGAGCGTGCCGGCGACCCGGCAGATGTCCGGCCATTGGTCTTCGATGAGCTGGCGGCGAACGCGGTTCGTCGCCACCCGGTTGAGGGCTCCGTAGTCGCCCCGTGGGTTGAGACGCCAGTACCGGCGATCGGGCAGGTCGGCGAGGCGAGGGCTGAACTGGTATCCGAGCAGCCGGAAGAGCCCGTGGATGAGGTAGGAGTCGGCGGCCGTATCGGCCATCACCTCCCGAGGCTGCAGCACGCTGGTGTTGTCGAGCAGCCCG
>JAUXRW010000042.1 GCA_030681555.1 Acidimicrobiales bacterium | reverse complement strand
CGACGTCCCGTGTAGCTGTTGTGCAGGAACCCCTGCAGCACACCGTCCTGCACCAGGCTCGTGCGCCGGCAGGCCAGGCCTTCCCCGTCGAACAGGTCGGCACCGAGCGACAGCGGGTTGGTGGGGTCGTCGACGAAGGTGAGCAGCGGCGACGCAATTTGCTCCCCGACGCGCTCGGCGAACGGCGAGCGGCCCTTGATGACGGCGCTGCCGTTCAGCATCGACCCGACGATGCCGAGGATCGTGGCGGTGAGGCGGGGCTCGAGGACGAGCGTGACGCGCTGTGTCGGCGGCTTGGTGGAGCCGAGGAGCCGGGTGGAGCGGAGCACGGCGTCCGCCGCCGCCTCCTCGACGTCGAGGTCGCCGAAGTCGCGCCCGACGGACAGGCCCGCGTCGATCTGCGTCTCGCCCTCGTGCACGGCGAGGGCCTGCACGACGAGGTGGCACATGCCGGCCCGTCCCCACGCTCGGATGCCGGTGCTGGTGGCGACGGCGCCCTCGCTGCGAGCGTCGTTGAAGATGGCGGTGCGCACGCTCGTGACCCGAGGGTCGCGGCCCGTGGTGGCTCGCTCGAGCTCGATCGCCATGGCGACCTTGTCGGCGGTGGGCACGTCGGCCAGGCCGGCCGGCCACAGGTCGAGCTCGGCCGGGGCCACGCCGTCGGGCACGGCCAGGCCATTGTGCTCGTCGGGTTCCCCGAACACGGCGTTGTCGCGCGCCTCCGCCAGCGCATCGAGGACCACGGCCTCGTCGAGGGTGCCCGCGTAGGCGAAGCCCTCCCGATGGTCGACGATGACGCGGACGCCGACGCCGGCCGAGCTGGCCTGCGTGAGCGACTCCACCTCGCCGCCGTAGGCCCGCACGGTCGTGGCCGTGCTCCGGGCGACGAACGCCTCCACCTGCTCGCCCGGCCCCGCCATCTCGGCGATGCGAGCCGCGACGTCGAGCAGCTCCCCGCTCGCCACTACGCGGTGCCGCCGACGGTGAGGGCCGGCACCCGCAGCGTCGGCACGCCGTCGCCCACGGGGACGCCCTGACCATCCTTGCCGCACATGCCGGGGCTGCCCATCGCGAAGTCGTGGCCGACGGCGTCGATGGTGGCCAGCACCGCCGGGCCGTTGCCGATGAGGTTGCCCTCGCGGATCGGCTCGGTGATCTTCCCGTCCTCGATGAGGTACGCCTCGGTCATCCCGAACACGAAGTCACCCGTGGCCGTGTTCACCTGGCCGCCGCCGAGGTGGGCCACGTACACGCCCGCGGGGGTGGAAGCGAGGATGTCCTCGGGCGAGTCGGGGCCGGCCAGCACGTACGTATTGGTCATGCGCACCATCGGCAGGTGCTTGTAGGACTGGCGCCGCCCGTTGCCGGAGCGCGGCCTTCCTGCCTTGCGCGAGCGCAGCAGGTCCCACATGTAGTCGGTGAGGACGCCGTCCTGGATGAGGACGTTGCGCGCCGCGGCGGAGCCCTCGTCGTCGATCGCCAAGGCGCCCCACTCTTCGGGCATGGTGCCGTCGTCGACCAGGGTGATGCGGGGGTCGGCGACCCGCTCGCCCATCCGGCCGGCGAACACCGAAGCGCCCTTCGCGACGAGGTCGGCCTCGAGCCCGTGGCCGCACGCCTCGTGGAAGAGCACACCACCGCCGCCGGGGCCGATCACGACGGGCATGGTGCCGGAGGGCGCCGGACGGGCCGCCAGCTTCAGCAGCGCCCGGTCGGCCGCCTCGCGGGCGAGGTCCTCGACGTCGTAGCTGTCGAACAGCTCGAACCCCACGGTGCGGCCGAGCGACTGGTACCCGGTCTGCATCCCCGTGTCGCCAGACGCGACGGCCATGACGGTGAACAGCGTGCGGACCTGGTCGTCCTCGGTGAGCAGGCCGTCGGAGTTGGCGACGAGGATCTGCCGACGGCTGTCGCCGTAGCGCGCGGTGACCTGGGAGATGGACGACCCGGCGGCACGCGCTGCCTCGTCCGCCCGTCGGAGCAGCTCCACCTTGCGGGCCTTGGCGACGTCCTCGGGGAGCACCGCCACCTCGTTCGGGCGCGGCGAGGTCTGCCGCTCCAGCGCCACCTCGCGCACACCGCCCCCGCCGGAGCGGGCAGCCGCCGCGGCTGCCTCGGCAGCGTCGGCCAGGCCTTGCTCGGTGAGGTCGGCGGTGTGGGCGAAGCCGGTGGTGTCGCCGATGATGACCCGGATGCCGGCGCCCCGCTCGCGACCCGACGCGAGGTTCTCGACCTTGCCGTCGTCGAAGAGGGCGTTGGACGAGGCGCGGTCCTCCACGAAGAGCTCGGCCAGCTCACCCCCCGTTCGCAGCGCCGCGCCCAGCGTCCGTTGGATGAGGCCTTCGTCGAGCACGCTGGCTCCTTCGCGGGTCGGGTGGGCCGGCATCTTGTCTCGACGGCCAGGGTGCGGCGTATCGTACCGGGGTGACCCTCGGACCCGGACTGCACGGGAGCGCCAAGCTCGTCGTCGCCGACGCCGACACGGCCGTGGCCATGAAGTCGGGCGAGGTGCCCGTCCTCGCCACCCCGCGGGTGATCGCGCTGTGCGAGGAGGCCGCCGTGGCCGCCGTCGCCGACAAGCTCCCGGCCGGCCAGACAACGGTGGGCATGCGGGTGCAGGTCGACCACCTGGCCCCGACGTCCGTCGGCTCGTCGGTCGCCGCCGAGGCCACCCTCGAGCGGGTGGAGGGCCGCCGGCTCACCTTCACCGTGACGGTGAACGACCACTGCGGTCTCATCGCCGCCGGCAAGGTGACCCGGGTCGTCGTCGAGACCGAGCGGTTCCTCGAGAAGGCCCGTTAGCCGGACGCTCCCGGAACCGCCGGCAGGCGTCCCAGGAAGGAGGTCAGCGCTTCCCACCACGCCTCCTGGGCCTCGAACTGCGGCGAGTGGGCGGCGCCGGGGATCACCACCAGCTCCGCGCCGGCGATGGCGGCAGCCATCCGCTCGGACGGACGGAGGAAGGGGGCGTCCTGCTCGCCCACGAGGACGAGCGTGGGCACCTTCACCGACCGAAGGTCGTCGAGTCGGTCGATCGCTCGGGCCGGGTCGGTGATGGCCTGCAGCATCGTGGCGTACATCGCCGGCGATGAGGCCCGCATCTTGCGGTCCCCGAACTCGCGGTAGCCCGGACGGGTGGCCAGGAGCCGCTCCTGCGCCTCCGGGCCCTGCCCGTCCATGGCGGCCTGGACGGCGAGGATGCCCTCCATGCCCTCGGTGCGGGCGAGACCCACGGCGAGGTCGATGACGCCGGAGTCCGCCCGGAGGGGCCGGTGCGACGTGTCCATGAGCACCAGGCCGGCGAAGCGACCGGGCGCCCGCCCGATCGCGGTCTGCACGACCATGCCGCCCATCGAGTGGCCCAGGGCGACGCAGCGGCCCCAGCCGAGGGCGTCGAGGAGGGCGAGGAGGTCGTCGACGTAGCGCTCGAAGGAATAGGCCTCCTCGGCCACCGGCTTGGCGCTCTCGCCGTGACCCCGCTGGTCGGGTGCGACGACGTGCCATCCCAGCTCGGCGAGCGGGTCGACGAAGTCGGTGAAGTCCTCCTTGGCGCCCGTGAACCCGTGGACGAGCAGGAGCGGTCGCCCTCCTTGGCCCGACTCGGCGATGCAGAGGTCGATCGCACCGTCGCCGCCATCGATCGTGAGGGTCCGCGTGATCATCCGTCTGCCTCCGGCGGGGGTTCGTCGAGCGCCGTCCCGGTGCCGAGCGGGGGGATCTCGATGTCGAGCGGCGCCCCATAGTCGTACAGCTCCAGGGTGGCGGCCGCTCCATCGCCGGCATCGAGCACCAGGCGACGAACCAGACCGTCGTCGTCGATCCAAGCCTCGAGCGGGACGACGCCGAGGTCGAGCTCGGGGGGCCGCGGGTGCCCGTCGGCGGCGCCGAGGTCCACCGTGGCGCGGAGCCGGGTCGTCGCGGCGTCGCGCACCCTCGCCCGGCCGAGCGGCTCCACGTCGTCCTCGACGGCGAGCAGGACGTCGAGGAACCCCAAGCCGTCGGGCACTGCTGCGCTGGCCAGCCCCTGCACCCGGTCGGCGCCGTCGGTAGATGCCACCCAGCCGCTGGAGCCGAGCACCTCGGCGAGCATCGGGATCTTCAGGTAGACGGCGGCGCCGTCCGTGCGCATCCCGATCCCCTCCTCGAACTCCGGTGTCACGGCGGCCTGCCACTCCGGGAGCGCCTCGATGGCGCCACCGAACGTCGTCAGCTGCTCAGTGCGGTCCTCGTCGTGGTCGTAGGCGCCGACCGTGCGGACCTCGGCCAGGGCACCCGAGCCGGCATAGCGCACGACCAGCTCGAAGCGCCCGGTGCGGGCGTCGGCCGCGCGCTGAGGCGCGGCGCGCAGGTCTGCCGCAGTGACGGTGGCCGAGACGGGCACAGCAGCAGGCCGCGGGGACGGCGACCGCGTGCATGCGGTGGCGAGAGCGAGCGGCGCGAGGAGCGCCAGTGCGAGCGGTCGGACCAAGGTCCCTCCCAGAGGTGATCGCATCTGGTCGGGCGGGGACCGCAGGCCGCCCCGCCGAGCGGCTGCGTCGAGGGTAACCACGCCGAGGCGGGTACGGAAGGGCGGTACGCTCTGCAGTCGAAGGAGGGGTGTCGTGACCAAGAAGCAGAAGATCTCCCTCCTCCTCCGGATCACCGTGAGCATCGGGATGCTGGCGGTGCTGATCTGGCGGGTGCCGTCGTTCGATGCCTCGCAGGTCATCCCCGAGCTGACCCTCCGGAACGCGCTGTGGCTCGCCGTGTCCGCAGCGCTGACCCTGCTCGCTCTCGTGCTCTCGGCCCTCCGCTGGCAGAAGGTGCTCGACGCCCTCGGCCTGCACGCCGGTCTGCGCCGCCTGCTGTCCCACTACCTCGCCGGCCAGTTCGTCTCCAACGTGCTGCCCACCACGATCGGGGGCGACGTCCTGCGCGTGAGCCGACTCTCGCGGGAGACGGGTGAGTCGCCCAGCTCGTTCGCTTCGGTGGTACTGGAGCGCCTCACCGGGTGGCTCGTGCTCCCCATCATCAGCGTCGCCGGCTTCCTCGTGAACCCCCCACTGCAGCACCTCGGCACCGCCACACGGGTCGCGCGCGGGCTCGCCCTCGCCACCCTCACCGGCCTGGTCGTCGTGCTAGCCGCCGTGGCCGACCAGCGCATCGGCGGCCGCTTCGCCGCGCGTGACGGCTGGCGGCGCTTCGCCGGTGCCGTCCACCTCGGGCTCGACCGGCTCCGCCAGCGCCCGGGAGCGGCGGTCAGCCTGCTGCTGGTCGGGTTCGCCTACCAGTTCGTCCTCGTCCTGGCGGCGGTGGCCGCCGCTCAGGCCCTCGGGCTCGGCGAGGACGCGGGCCTCACCGCGCTGCTCGCGTTCTTCCCCGCCGTAGCCATCGCGCAGGTGCTGCCCATCGGGATCTCGGGGCTGGGCGTGCGAGAGGGCGCGTTTGTGCTGTTCCTCACGCCGCTCGGCGTCGAGACCGAGGAGGCCATCGCCCTCGGTCTGCTGCTCTACCTGCTCAACCTCGGGGTGAGCCTGCTGGGTGCGCCGGCCTTCGCCGTCGGCGGCCGCACCGCGCCCATGGCCGACCCGGTGGCCACCCCGGGCTAGGCCTCCGGCCGCAGGCCGGGCATGCCATGACCGCCCGGCCCGTGCCTGCTAACCCTTCCGCATGACCGACGCCGTCGCGCCGACCGCCACGGAGACGGCACCCCGGGTGGCGCTGCGCTGGTGGCGCGAGGTCATCTACGGGCTCGCCGTCTACGTCGTGTACTCCGCGGTGCGAAACCGGTTTGGATCGGCGGATGGCGACCCCGGTCCCGCCTTCGAGCACGCCCGCGCGATCATCGACCTCGAGCAGTGGCTCCACCTCTACGTCGAGCCCGACGTCCAGCGCTGGTACCTCGACCTGCCTGGTCGGGGCCTGATCCGCGGCTGGAACGTGTACTACGGCGTCGCCCACTTCCTGGTCACCCTGCTCACCCTCATGTGGCTCTTCCGGCGGAGCCCCGACCGGTACCCGCTGTGGCGCAACACGCTCGCCCTGACCACGTGCCTCGCGGTGGTGGGCTTCGCCGCGTACTCGCTGATGCCGCCCCGACTGCTCGATGACCCCGGGGAGTACGGCGCCTGTCAGGTGTACGCCCCGCAGGCCGCCGCTGCCGCTGAGCGAGCCGACGCCGGGGACGGGGCACCGGGATGCGACCGGTACGGCTACGTGGACACGGTCGAGCGGTTCGGGGGTTGGATCTCGTTCGGGAACGACGGCTACAAGGACGTGTCCAACCAGTACGCGGCGATGCCGAGCATGCACATCGGCTGGTCGACGTGGTGCGCCCTCGCCCTCGTGCCGATCCTGCGGCGCCGGTGGACGAAGGCCCTCGCCATCGCCTATCCGCTGGTCACGCTGTTCTGCATCGTGGTCACCGGCAACCACTACTGGATCGACGGTCTCGGTGGCCTCGTCTGCCTGGGCGCGGGCTACGCCGCCGCCTGCGTCGTCACCGGCCGGCGGCTCACTCGACCCGCCGCACCGAGCACACGCTGATCGCCTCTCCGACACCCTTGAACGCCTTTTTCCGGACCCGGCCGAACGCCACGCCCCGCAGGGTCCCCGCTTGCTCGCGCACGGCGACGGTGGCCAGCACCTGACCGCCGCGCGCTGATGCAGCCACCCGCGCCGCGATGTTGACGTCGTGGCCGATCAGGTCGTCGGCCGTCACGACAGCCTCCCCGCAGTGGACCCCGCCGCGCAGGCGGAGCTCAGCCGGGGTGTCGACGAGATCGAGGGCGCCGTGGACCGCGGCCTCGGCGGAGGGGAAGGCAAGCATGAGCCCGTCGCCCAACCGCTTCACGACCTTGCCGCCTCGGCTGCGGACCAGGGGACCCACGAGGCGGTGGTGGTCCGTCAGCATGCTCCGCGCGGCCTCGTCGCCGTGCCTCGCCGTGAACCGGGTGAATCCCTCGAAGTCGGTGAACACGATCGCCACGGGCGACGGCGCCGGATCCCCGGCCGAGGCCGGGTGGTCGTAGGCCAGCAGCTGCAGGGCGTTGAGCCCGATGGCGCCGAGGGTGGAGGGGCGCCGCTCTACGGATCGCTCGAGGAAGCGCTGCACGACGTCCAGGGCCGGGGCCGTGCGGACGGGGTGGCGACCCGGCTCCTCGAGCCACGCCCGGTCGACGAGCCCCACCTCCACGGCGGTGGCCTTGAGGTCGGGATCCCGGCGGAGCAGGTCCGCCGCCCGCTCGGCCAGGGTGAGCCGCACGGAGCCGACCGCCGAAACCCCTTTGGCGCGGGCGTCGCCGAGTCCGTCGCCGAGTCCAGGCATGACGCCAACCTAACCGCAGCCCGGGCCGCCCCGGCCAGGTCCCCGCGTGGTTCCGGGCACATCCTCGGGGGTACCGTGAGTCGACATGCTGCTCCACTCCATCACCGGTCCCGCCGACCTGCGGACGCTGTCCTATGCCGACCTCGATGCGCTGTCCGTGGAGATCCGGCAGTTCATCGTCGATGCTGTCTCCGACGCGGGCGGCGGCCACCTCGGGTCGAACCTCGGAGCGGTGGAGCTCACCCTGGCCCTCCACCGCGTGTTCGAGTCGCCGACGGACATCCTCCTGTGGGACACCGGCCACCAGGCCTACGTCCACAAGATCCTCACGGGCCGCGCTGCGGGGTTCCGCACGCTCCGGCAGGCCGGGGGGATGTCGGGCTACCCGTGCCGGGACGAGTCGGAGCACGACTGGATCGAGAACAGCCACGCCTCGACGGTGATCAGCTACGCCCACGGCCTCGCCGTGGCGCAGGAGCACGAGGGGGGCGAGGGCAGGCGCGTGGTGGCCGTGATCGGCGACGGGTCGCTCACCGGCGGGATGGCGTTCGAGGGCCTCAACAACCTCGGCCACTCGGGCAAGAAGGCCATCCTCATCCTCAACGACAACGGCCGCTCCTACGCCCCGACGATCTCGAAGCTCGGCGAGAGCCTCGCCCGGCTCCGCCTCAACCCGAGCTACCTCCGCAACCGCGCCCGGCTCGACCGCATCCTCCACGAGGTGCCGGTCGTCGGCGGGAAGCTCGAGAAGAGCCTCGACGGGTTCGTCGCCGCGATGCGCGAGATGTTCGAGCCGCCGGCGTTTTTCGAGACGCTGGGCGTGCGCTACACGGGCCCCTTCGACGGCCACGACATCGAGGGGCTCGAGAAGGCGCTGCGCCACGCCGCCGAGTTCGACGGCCCCATCGTCGTCCACGTCGTCACGCAGAAGGGCCGGGGCTACGCGCCGGCGGAGAACGACCCGATCAAGCGGCTGCACGACATCGGCCAGCCCAAGCCGGGGAGCTACACGGCGGCCTTCACCGAGGCGATGATCACCGAGGCGGCCTCCCGCCCGGAGCTCGTCGCCATCACGGCCGCCATGCCTGACTCGACGGGTCTGCTCCCGTTCGGGGAGCGCTACCCGGGGCGGCTGATCGACGTCGGCATCGCGGAGCAGCACGCCGTCACCTCCGCGGCGGGCATGGCCATGGGCGGGCTCCGTCCCGTGGTGGCGGTGTACTCCACGTTCCTCACCCGGGCCATCGACCAGGTCACCTACGACGTCGGCCTGCACGGGCTCCCCGTCGTGTTCTGCCTCGACCGGGCCGGCATCACCGGCGACGACGGCCCCTCCCACCACGGCGTGCTCGACATGGCCCTCCTGACGAAGGTGCCAGGCATGACGGTGTTCGCCCCGTCCTCGTACCAGGAGCTGGGCGTCATGCTCCACGACGCCCTCGACCTCTGCGACGGACCGGCGGCCGTCCGCTGGTCGAAGACGGCGGCGCCATCGATGGGCCCGGACGAGGTGGGCGCGGGCTTACGGGCCCGCAAGGCTCGTGAGGGGCGCGACATCTGCATCCTGGCCGTCGGCAAGATGGTCGCCGCCGCCGCCGCCGCCGCCGATGCGCTCGCCGTCGACGGCATCCACGCCACCGTGTGGGACGTGCGGGTCGTGCCCCTCGATCCGGAGATGCTCACGGACGCCGCGCAGCACCCGGTAGTTCTGACGGCGGAGGACGGCATCCGCGCCGGTGGCGTCGGATCGCTCATCGCCGACGCGATCTCTCGGCACGAGTCGCTCAGCTCGCCGCCGCGGGTGCGCGTGCTGGGCACGCCGGTCGAGTACATCCCGCACGGCAAGCCCGACGCGATCCTGAGCCACCTGGGCCTCGACGCTGTCGGTCTCGAAGCCGAGGCCCGCGCCCTCGTCGCGGCTCTGCACAGCTAGCCCCGCCCGCGACCTGGCGCCCTGCAGCGCGTCGACGCGTCAACGGCCGCTTTTCTGCACCCCCAAACGCCGCCAGGCGGCGCGTCACAGCGCAAGAACGCGGCGGTGTGGTCGCCCTAGCTGTAGAAGGGGTTCTCGCCGGCGTCGTGGTCGGTGGTGTCGATCACGTCGGTGACCTCGGGGATGGCCTCGCGGATCGAGCGGGCGATGCCGTCCCGGAGCGTCATCGCCGACACGGCGCAGCCCTGGCAGCCGCCGCCCATCGTGACGTAGACGACCGTCCCCTCGACGCCCTTCAGCTCGGCGAACCCGCCGTGGGCGGCCAGCGACGGGTTGATCTGCTGGGCCAGGAGCTGGGTGACCTGCTCGGCGATGTCGCCGGTGAGCTCGAGGTGCTTGCCCGAGAGCGGATCGGGCCGGTTCGGGTTGCGCAGCACGAGGCCGGCGCCGCCACCGGCGGGGACGTCGAGCGTGGCGCCCATGAGGTGCTCGATGCTGCCCGCGGGGACGACCACGGGCAGGTCGCCCTGGTGGTACACGGCGTCGGCCTCGTCGGCGTCGGCGAGGGGGTCGAACGAGAGGTCGTAGGCGTACTCCACCCCGCTCGTGCCGGTGATCTCCACCCGGAGGGCCAGGCCGTCGGCGTCGTCCTCTGCCTGCCGGAGCTCGAGGATGCGGGCGACGGCTTCGGGCGTGACGGTGAAGACCACGAGGTCGGTGGAGGTGATCGCATCGGCCATGAGGCCAGGCTAACGAGTGCGGTGCGATCACCCACCAGAGCGCCGTAGGTTGTCGCGCCATGGATTGGCACTCCCCTCGAGAGTGGATCGGCGTGATCCTCAAGAGCACGAAGCGCATCGTGGTGCTCGTCATCGGGCTCGCCCTGGTGGTGGGTGGCATCGTGCTCCTCGTCCTCCCCGGCCCGGGCCTGCTGTTGATCATCGCCGGCCTGGCCGTCCTGGCCTCGGAGTTCGCCTGGGCCGAGCGCCTGCTCGATCGAGCGAAGGAGCAGGCCAACAAGGCCAAGGACAAGGCGCAGAAGTCCTGGCGCGGGCGGCGGCGCTCGTAGGCGCGGCTACTGCGGCATCAGCCGAGCTCCACGCCGAGCGCGAGCCACCGCTCCTCGGCCTGCCGGATCTCGGCCTGGACGGTTGCCACGGAGGCGCCCAACTCGGCGAGGGCAACGTGGTCGGACCCGGCCGCCGCGGCCGCGACCTCGGCCTCCAGGCGCGTGCGGGCCCGTTCCAGCCGGGCGATCTCCTTCTCGGCGTCCTTCATGAGCCGTCGCAGGGTGCTGGGTGAGCGCCCGGCGGTCGCCGTGGTCGACGGGGGACGGCCCGCCCTCCCCCCCGCCCCTCGCTCGCCCTTGCCGGCTGCGGTGACCGTGGGCGCAGAGCGCGACCGGCTGGCCCGGCGGCGCCGCTCCACCTCCCACGCCGCGTACCCGCCCGGGCGACGGCCGGCGAAGCCCTTCCCGTCGAGGACGAGGACGTCGGTGACGGTGCGCTCGAGGAACGCCCGATCGTGGCTGATGACGAGGAGCGCACCCGGCCAGTCGTCGAGGAAGTCCTCGAGCGAGCGCAGGGTGTCGAGGTCGAGGTCGTTGGTGGGCTCGTCGAGCATGAGCACGTTCGGCTTCTGCGCCAGCGTGAGGAGGAGCTGCACCCGTCGCCGCTCCCCGCCGGACAGCAGGCCGATCGGCGCCCACTGCGCATCGTCGTCGAACCAGAAGGCCTCGAGCAACCGGGCGTCGGTCCAGTCCGGTTGCCGGTTGGGGCCGGCCACCGCCTCGCGGACCCGGGTGGTGGGGTCCAGCGAGGCGCCCCGCTGGTCGTAGAGCGCGAGGCGCACGGTGGATCCGTGCACGACCCGCCCCGCGCGTGGGGTGCGTCGCCCGGCGATGACCTCGAACAGCGTGGACTTGCCGGCGCCGTTCGGGCCGACGACCCCGAGCCGCTCGCGTGGGTCAAGGAGCAGGTCGACCCCTTCGAACAGCAGGCGGTCGCCGTAGCCGTCGGCCACGCCGTGCAGCTCCACGACCTGGTCGCCGAGGCGGGGCGTCTCGACGTGTAGTGGCAGGTCGCCCTGCCGGGCCGCCGCCTCGGGGCGGGCCTGGACGAGCGCGGTCGCCGCGTCCACGCGCGCCTGCGGCTTCCGAGTCCTCGCCGGCGCCCCGCGCCGCAGCCAGGCCAGCTCCGCACGGACCAGGTTCCGTCGACGGGCGTCGGACTCCGCCGAGCGCGCCTCGCGCTCGGCCCGCGCGTCGAGCCAGCTCTGGTAGCCGCCGATGTGGACGTGGGAGCGCCCCCGGTCGAGCTCGATCACGGTGGTCGTGACGCGATCGAGCACGTGGCGGTCGTGGGTCACCAGGACGAGGCCGCCGGGGAACCGGGCCAGCCAGTCCTCGAGCCAGGCGATGCCGTCGAGGTCGAGGTGGTTGGTGGGCTCGTCGAGGATGAGCAGGTCACCCTCCTCCGCCTGTCCCCCCGGGCCGCCCACGGCGACCAACGCACGGGCGAGGGCCACGCGCTTGGCCTGCCCACCGGAGAGGGTGGTCATCTCGGTGTCGAGCGCTCCCCCCATGCCGAGCCGGTCGAGCACGGCTGCGCCCTGCCACGCGCCGCCGACGATCGACTCGACGGTGCCATCCGGCAGCGCCGCGTCCTGATCGAGCGCGGAGACGCGCGCGCCGCGCCCGCGCCGCACCGTGCCCGCTTCGGGCTCCATCGAACCGGCGAGGACCTTGAGCAGGGTCGACTTGCCGCCGCCGTTGATGCCCACGACGCCCAGGCGATCGCCGCTCGACACCGTCACCGACAGGTCGGCGAAGAGCGGCTTGCCCGGACGGCTCGCCGTCACCCCGGAGGCATCGACGAGGATCACGCGGGCATCCTCGCAGACGGCGTGGCGCGAACTACCGTGCCCATGTCGACGACGGCCGACGACGGCGGAGGGCAGCTGCATGGATCCATCGATCCCGGGTGACGAGAAGCCCGGCGCGGGGACGACCCCGCCCGAGCCGGCGTCTCCGGCCGGCGCCCCGTCTCCGCCCCCGCCGCCCCCGCCGCCCGCGTCGCCGCCGCCCCCGCCGCCACCGCCTCCTCCCCCGCCCGCGTCGTCCCCGCCACCGGCGTCGTCCCCGCCCCCGCCACCGCCACCGCCGCCGCCCCCGCCCGCGTCGTCCCCGCCCCCGCCACCGCCGCCGCCTGCGTCTCCGCCCCCGCCACCGCCCGGGGTCCCCGGCGCGGCCGACGTGCCCACCGCGGCCGTCCCGATCTGGACGCCCCCCACCAGCGCGGCTCCCGCGCCGCCGGTCCCGCCGCCGGCGCCCGTCGACGTGCCCACAGAACCCCTCTCCACGGTGGGCTTTCCGACAGCCGGTGGCACCCCGCCTCCGCCTCCTCCCCCGGCCAGGCCGGTCGGCGGTCCGGGGGACGGCGGCAAGCGTCGAGGCGCGGTGCTGGCCCTCCTCGGCCTGGTCCTCGCCCTGGTGATCGGTGTCGTGGCGATCGTCGCCAGCGACGACGACGAGGACGACGACCGCACGGAGCAGGCCGCTGCGTCCACGACGAGCACGAGCGATACGGACACCACGCGCACGACGCGCACGACGCGGACCACCAGCACGACGAGCACGAGCACGACGACGACGGTCGTCACCACCACCGCACCCACCGCCGTCGCGACCACCGCCGCACCCCCGGCCACGCCACGGCGCACCACGCCGGCCACCACCCGCACCGTCGACGGCTACGGCGACGATCCGCTGCTCGACAACCTCGCCGACCGTTGCGAGAACGGCGACATGAGGGCGTGCGACGACCTCTACAAGCGGAGCCCCTCCGGCTCGGAGTACGAGGAGTACGCCCTCACCTGCGGGGGGCGCAACGCGCCGACCCTCGACCTCTGCTCCGACCTGTACGAGTAGGCACCCCCGCGGCAATGCCGCGGTGCGCCCGGTCGGCATCGGTACCGTCGGGCCATGGCTGACGACGGGATCCTCGCGGGGTCCATCGACCTCGACGGGGCTCGCCGGCGGGTCAGCTACCCGACCGTGGAGGCCCGGACCGGGCTCGTGGTCGAGCATCGGGGCAGCGGCGTGGTCGGGTCGATCGAGTCCTTCGTCGAGGGGCGGGTGGTGCTCCGCGACCGGCATGGGCACGTGCGGCCGCTGCGGCCGATGCCCGGCGGCTTCCTCCTGGAGGGCCGGCCGTGCACGCTGGTGACCCCGTCACACCGCCCGCAGGGGGCGAGCCTCACGGCGTCGGGCTCTGTGGCTGCGGCGAGCCGTCCTGCCCGGGGGGCGCGGGCCAGCCGCATCCTGGTCGAGGGCATCCACGACGCCGAGCTTGTGGAGAAGGTGTGGGGGGACGACCTGCGCGACGTCGGCGTGGTCGTCGAGCGACTCGACGGCATGGGCGACCTAGCGGCCGTCGTGCGTGACCTCGGTCCCGGGCCCGGCCGCCGGCTGGGCGTGCTGCTCGACCACCTCGTCGACGGCTCGAAGGAGAGCCGCGCCGCCGCGGAGGTCCGCCACCCGCAGGTGCTCGTCACCGGCACCGCCTTCGTGGACGTCTGGGCGGCCATCCGGCCTCGTGCCGCCGGCATCGAGGCCTGGCCGGTGGTGCCCCGCGGTGTGCCCTGGAAGGCCGGCGTGCTGGACGCCCTCGGCGTCTCGGATCACCCTGGCACGTTCTGGCGCCAGCTGCTGGGTCGCGTCAGCAGCTACCGCGACCTCGAGCCGGACCTCGTCGGCGCGGTCGAGCAGCTCATCGATTTCGTCACCGACGACGCCGCCTGGACCAGGCCGGCGGCCGGGCCCCACCGGTAAGGTCCGCCCCATGTCGGACGATGCCACCATTCCGGTCACCTGCACCATCGACGACGGCGTGGCCGTGCTCCGCATCGACGACGGCAAGGTGAACGTCGTCAGCCATCGAGCGATCGAGCTGCTCCACGCCGGGCTCGACCGTGCCCTCGACGAAGCGTCGGCCGTGGCCATCGTCGGCCGGGAGGGCAAGCTCTCCGCCGGGTTCGACCTCACGGAGATGACCGCAGGGGTGGAGCGCACGCGAGCGCTCGTCGGCGCCGGCGGGCGGATCCTGATGCGGATCTTCGGGCACCCGCAGCCCGTCGTGGTGGCGGTCACGGGGCACGCGCTGGCGGCCGGGGCACTGCTGGTGCTCGCGTGCGACACCCGGATCGGCGGCGACGGCCCGGCGAAGATCGGGCTGAACGAGACGGCCATCGGCATGGGCCTGCCGGTGTACGCCGTGGAGCTGGCGGCCGCCCGGCTGGCGCCCACCCACCTCACACGGGCGGCCGTGCAGGCGGAGATCTTCGACCCGCCGGGCGCCGTGGCGGCCGGCTACCTCGATCGGGTGGTGCGAGCGCCCGAGTGCGTGCCCACGGCCATCGCCGAAGCGCGCCGCCTCGGGCGGTACCGGACCAGCGCGTATCGTCACACGAAGCTGGCGCTGCGCCAGGAGATGATCGACCGCGTGCTCGCAGGCATCGACGCGGACATGGCGAGCATTGAGGCCCCGTCGGGCTGACCGGCGCTATCCGTCGGCCAGCTGCCGCAGGCCCTGCTGGATGAACGCCAGGCCCGTTGCGAGCGGGTCGGGCGCCCCACCGAGCTGGGCGTACCCGAGCACGGCGCCGAACGGGGCGGTCCAGTAGGCGCGGTCGCCGGGCCGTTCGGCGCCCCAGGGCCCGACGTAGAGGTACGGGTCGGGGTGGAAGCCGTCGCCGGGCGAGGCACCGACGTTCGTGCGCACGCCGTCCCGAGCGGCCAGGTCGCACCCGGCGTCGAAGTGCTCGGGCCAGAGCTGCACGACCGACGGCTCCGCGCCGGCACCGGCGCCGGCGACGGCGAGGTCGAGGACGGTCCAGCCGAGCGAGTACCAGCCGCCCAGCGTCCGGGCGGCGGCGTCGTCGATCGCGAGCGGGCCCGCCACCTCTCCGACCGGCGGCGTGTCTGCTCCCACGTCGTGGTCCTGGGTGAGGTCCACGCCCGCGAAGGCGGCTGCCTCGGCCAGCGTGGCCGTCGCAAGGTCGAGCGTGCGCGTCCCGGCCTCGGCGCCGGCGCGCTCGTGCACGAGCCACGCGCCGCTCGTGCGGAGCACCTCGGCGTCGGGCCCCATGGCCGGGGTGGCGAACCCACCGGCTGCGGCTCGCAGCCCGATCCGCCCGGTGAGGGCCTTGCGGCGTCGGGCCAGGACGTGCACGGCGAGCCGGTGGAGCGCGTCGCGGGTGGCGGCGAAGGATGGCGGCAGCGGCTCCAGCAGCGTCGGCATCGGGCCTCCGGTCACCCAGGCAGGCGGGCGACGAGGGGTGGGGGAAGCGCGTCGAAGGCGAGGTGGCGGACGACGTCGCCCTCCCGGTGCACCAGCAGGGCCACGTAGAGCAAGGGCAGGGCGACGAGCCCGGCGAAGGTCTCCTCGGCCAGCGCCCCGCCGGCGATCGAGACGAGCACGACGGAACCGGCCAGCACCGACGTCACCCAGGCGCTGACCGCCCAGCTCCGCCGCCGGAGCACGATCCCCACCACGAGCTCGCCGAGCCCGAGCGCGGCGATGGCGCCCGCAGCGAGGAGCGGGTCGAGCTCGATGCCGATCATGAGCTTGGCCACGGAGAGCACGGCGATGGCGGCGTAGTGCAGCAACGACCCTGCCCGGCTCGACGTCCGGAGGTCGACGACGAGGGCGAGGCCGAGCAGCACGATCCCGAGCAGCAGCGCCTTGGCGCCCGGCGCCGATCGTCCGTCACCCAGCGGGGCCGCGATCACGAACACGGCGGCCCCGACCGCCACGTTGATGCCGAGGATCGGGTGGGGCAGCCAGAGGAGGGTGGCGACCGACACCGGGAGCGCGACCAGCACGACCGCCCAGAACAGCAGTGGTCCGTCGGCGCCGGTGGCCCGTCCGAGGTCGGCGACGGCGAGCGTGAACCAGATCGTGGACCCGAAGGCGGCGACGACGCCGAACGGCTCCAGCTCGGTGGCGCGAGAGCGATCCGCCACGTGCAGCATCCCGATCGCCAAGCCTCCCGCGAGGACGGCCCGCAGGAACGCGGCGCCGCTCAGGAGCGACGCGAGGCCTGCGTGGGCCCCCGCCGCCACGGCCAGCGCGAGGTAACCCCCGGCGAACAATCCTGCCCGCCCCGCCGGGTTCAGCTCCTCGCTGTCCAGGGCGTGCATGCGAGGATCTTGCCAGCCTCGGCGCGTCCGGCGTCCAGGCGGACCACGCGGAGGAGATCGAGATGCTCGTCGACCAGCTGCGGGCCGACCTGACGGCGGCCATGAAGGCGCGGGACCCGGCGGTCACCGGAGCGCTCCGCCTCGGCCTGGCCGCGCTCGGTGAGGCGTCGGTCGCGGGGGACGAGGCCCGGACGCTCACCGACGCCGAGGCCGTCTCGGTCCTGACCAAGGCGGCGCGCAAGCACGAGGAGGCGGCCGAGGCGTTCGCCGCGGCGGGCCGCGAGGAGCGAGCGGCGCAGGAGCGGGCGGCGCGTGAGGTGCTGGCTCGCTACCTCCCGGCGGGACTGGGCGACGACGAGCTGGCTTCGCTCGTCGACGAGGTGCTGCGAGCGCACGGCCTCACCAGCCCGACGGACATGGGTGCGGCCATGAAGGCCGTCAACGCCGAGGTCGCCGGGCGGGCCGACGGGAAGGCCGTGGCCGCGATCGTGAAGTCCCGCCTCGCGCTGTGAAGCGAGAGGCAGGCGTCGGTCGGCGTAGATGTCGATGAGGCCGGGGGACGGGGCGGACGGGCCGCCGGCCAGTCGTCCCGAGGAGCCGCTCGAGGCGGCCTTCGCTGGGGATCTCGTCGTCCCAGCCCGGCTTGCGGAGATCGAAGACGACGTGGCTTACACCTCCGACAGGCCGCCACGGCCTGCTCGGACCCACCTGCGCATCGTGACGCCACCCGACATCGAGCCCAACATCTTCGCGGGGGCCGTCCGCCGCTTCGGCCTCGGCATCGGCATCGGCATCCGCATCGACCCTCGCTGACCGTGGGCTGCGCCCTGCTGCGCGGGGGTAAGGGGTCGTGGTGAAACGGTTCTTGAAGGACCACGGCTTGTCCCTCGTGCCGTTCGGTCTCTTCCTGGTCGTGCTGATCGCCGGCCAGAGCGTCGCCGGGCACCGCACCTACAACGAGGAGCAGCGGGGCCACGGCGAGTCCGAGGTCTCCTATGGGGAGTACCTCACGACGGCGCACTTCGGCGAGGCCACCTTCGAGAACTGGGAGTCCGAGTTCCTGCAGATGGGTGCCTACGTCCTGCTCACCGTGTGGCTCTTTCAGCGGGGATCGGCCGAGTCGAAGGACCCGGACAGCTCCGAGTCGGTGGACGAGGACCCGACGAAGCACCGCGAGGATCCCGATGCCCCCTGGCCGGTGCGGGCGGGAGGCCTGGCGTTGGCGATCTACAGGAACTCGCTGGCCATTGCCTTCTTCGCGCTGTTCGGCTGTCGTGGTTCGGCCACGCCGTCACCGGCGCGCACGAGTACAGCGCCGATCAGGTGGCCCACGGCGGACGTCCGGTCGACACCTGGGACTACGTCGGCCGCTCCCAGTTCTGGTTCGAGTCGATGCAGAACTGGCAGTCCGAGCTGCTGGCCGTCGCTGCCATCGTCGTGCTCACGATCTTCCTGCGCCAGCAGGGCTCGCCCGAATCGAAGCCGGTCCACGCTCCGCACTCGCACACCGGTTCGAGCTGAACGGGAGCCGATCCGGCAGGCGATCCGTCGAATCAGTAGGAGCGGGGCAGCCCGAGGACGTGCTCGGAGACGTAGTTCAGGATCATCTCCTGCGAGATGGGCGCGATGCGGATGAGCCCGGGCCTCGCGCCAGTAGCGCTCGACGTCGTACTCCGACGCATAGCCCATGCCTCCGAACGTCTGCATCGCGCGATCGGCGGCGTCGTAGGCCGCGTCGGCGGCGGGTACTCGGCGGCGTTGGCCTGCTCGCCACAGGGCAGGCCGGCGTCATACCGGTAGCTGGCATCGCGGATCATCAGCTCGGCGGCGCGCAGCCGCAGGTGAGACTCCGCCAGGGGGAACGCTATGCCGCCCTGGTTCTGGCCGATGGGGCGGCCGCCGAAGACGACGCGCTCGTTGGCGTAGGCCACGGCTCGCCGTAGGGCGACGCGCCCGATGCCGAGTCGCCGGAGGTCTGTCGACGCGGAGCGTCAGCCGATCAGCGGATCGCCAGGTTCAACAGGATGGTCACGACCACGGACAGGATCAGTGGCCACCAGAGGAACCGGACCCGCCCCCGCTGGCCCGACCGCTTGCTGAAGAAGAACATCGGTCACATCGGCGCGATGTTCGCGCCGGGGTCGTCGGGGTGGTCGCGCATCTCGCCGTCGGCGTCCGGGTCGACGAACGTCGGCTCAGGCGTGGAGTCGGGGATGGTCCCGTGCTCCTCCGCCTGGCGGCGGGCCTGCTCGATGTCCTCGGCCACCTCCGCCAGCTCCGACGGATCCTGTTCCGGAGCGCTCATGCCGAGTTCCCGGGAGCCTCGGAGATGGCGCCGACCAGGTCGCCAACGCGGGCATCCGGCAGCGCTCGGGCGATGTCGGCCTGGGTCACCATGCCCACGAGCTCGGTGCCGTCGATCACGGGCAGGCGACGTACGGCGTGGTTCTTCATGGCGCTGATGGCGTCCTCGGCGGGGTCGTCGGCGCCGATGGTCACGACCTCGGTCTCCTCGACGACCTCGCCGATGGTCGTCGACGCGGGATCCCGACCTTCGGACAGCACCCGGACCACCAGGTCCCGGTCCGTCACCATGCCGATGAGTTGGCCGTCGCGGCAGACGGGCATGGCGCCGAAGTCGTCGGAGGCCATCTGCTGCGCTGCGTCCAGCACCGTGTGCTCGGGCTCCACGTAGGTGGCGCCGGGGGTCATGATCTCTCGTGCAGTGATCATCCTGCATCCTCCTGAGGTTCGTCGTCCGGTTGGGGTTACCCGCCGCCGCCCGGCCTGACACAAGGCACCGGCACTCCCCGACGGACGGTCCGGAGGGGTACGCAGGCGCTCGCCTGGGTAGGGCAGCGCCGCCTTCGAGACCGGAGCCTGCCGATGACCACCGCCGATCCGCTGCCCTGGGAGAACGCTTCCCTCTGGTCCCGGTCCCTGCCGGGGGGATCTTCCACCCCCGCCGTCATCGGGGCGCGTCGGTACGACGCCGTGGTCATCGGCGGGGGGCTCACCGGGCTGCTGACGGCCGTGGTCCTCCAGCGGGCCGGCGTCGATGTGATCGTGCTCGAACGGCACGACAGCATCGGCGGGGTCACCACGCGCGGCTCGACGGGGAAGCTCACCGCACTGCAGGGCTCGATGCTCTCCACGATCACCCAGCTTTGTGACGCCGGCGCCGCGGCCCAGTACGCCCAGGCGTGCCTGTTCGGCGTCGGTGCGATGCGGAACCTGATCGATGACCTCGGCATCGACTGCTCGCTCACCAGGGCAGACGACCACACCTTCGCCACCGAGCCCGAGGCCGACACCAAGTGCGCAGAGCTGCTGCAGCACGCAACGGCGGCTGGGCTACCGGTGCGCTGGGTCGATGCCACCGAGCTGCCCTTCCCCATCCTCGGTGCCGTGCAGCTGGCCGACCAGGCCCACCTCGATCCCGGTGCGCTCTGTGCCGGGTTGGCCGGGGTCCTGGGCGAACGGGTGGTGACCGGCTGCGTGGTGACGGGGGTCGACGAGAGCACGGGTGGCGTGGAGGTGTCGTTGGCCGACGGCCGCCGCCTCACCGCGGACCACGTGATCACCGCCACCCTGGGCCCGGTGTACGACCCTGCCCTCCTCACCACGCGGTGCG
The DNA here is from genome assembly GCA_030681555.1 of Acidimicrobiales bacterium. GTDB lineage: Bacteria > Actinomycetota > Acidimicrobiia > Acidimicrobiales > VFJN01 > VFJN01. The sequence goes on along the minus strand of JAUXRW010000042.1, from coordinate 13,615 downwards.
AGGCCACCCGCTCCTACGCCATCGCCTCGCCGCACACCGCTCCCCCCCAGGGTATGTACATCTCGCTCGACGAGAGCTCGCGCTCGATCCGACCGGCCACCATCGAGGGCGCGCCGGCGGTCGTGGTCGCCGGCAAGGGGCACGTGGTCGGCAAGCCGGGTGACGAGTCCCCGGACGAGCGGCTCGACGAGCTCGACCGCTACGCCCAGGGATCGCTGGGGGCGCAGCCCGCGATGCACCGCTGGGCCGCCCACGACCTCGTGCCCTCCGACAGCGTGCCCTTCATCGGGCGCTCGGCGCCCGGCAAGCAGCGGTCGTGGGTCGCCACCGGCTTCGGCAAGTGGGGGATCTCCACCGCCATGGTGACCGCGGATCTGATCCTCGGGGAGATGGAAGGCCGGCGGCGCCAGCACGCCGATGTGTTCGAACCCGGCCGCCTGGCCGACAACCTCACGAAGAAGCTCGTGCGCGACGCGGCCCGCTCGCTGCAGCACACGGTGATCGATCGGGTCGAGGAGCTGCTGCCGGGGCGCGAGCGGCATCCCACGTGCACCCACATGGGCTGCAGGCTCCGGTTCGACGACCGCGAGCAGACCTGGGACTGTCCCTGCCACGGCTCCCGGTTCGATGCGGCCGGCCAGGTCGTGTGCGGGCCTGCCGTGGCGGACCTCGACCTCTGATCCGGTTCGGTCAGGCCGCAGCGGGGAACGGAGAGCGCATGGCCGAGAACGCGATCGGGACGACGCTCACCTGCGAGAACGACGAATGCGGCTGCCGGCTCCGGATCGAGCAGCCCTGCCCGCACGGCGACACCTACACGTGTGCCTGCGGCCATCCGCTCCGTTCGGTCGCGCCGCCGCTCGGCGGCGACGCGCCCGCCTGATCAGCCGCCCAGCCCACGCGTAGCGAGGATATCGGCCCGCCTGAAGCGAGGGCCGCTCGACCCCCTCCGCGGCGAAGCCCTGCTCCGTGCAGCCCATCTCCGGCGACCCTTCCAGCGTCGGCCATGGCGAGTACCTGCGTCGCCGGGACCTCGAGGACGGTGGCGGGAAACTCGCCGTCGAGCGGCTCGTCGAGGTCGGCGGGTTCGCGCTGGGAGCCGTGAGCGGTCATGCATGCCTGCCTCCCGCCTCGCCCGCCGCTCAGTCGCTGATCCCTCCGCGAGGTCTGCCCCGGGCCCAACCGGGGGACACGCAGCGCATGGGGATGGACAAGGACATCGAGGAGCAGGTGCAGCGCGATGCGGAGGCTCGGCCAGGAGATGCTCCGCCTGACGGCGACGAGGAGGAGGCCGGCGACCGCGCCGATCCGGTCACCGGGAGCACGAAGCCGGACCCGATGATCGACGAAACGGGACTGCCGCCCGCAGGCGACGACCCGATGGGCGGCCAGGCTCCCAGCGGCTGATCGAGCCGCCGGGAGCCTGGCAACACGCCTCAGCTCCCGTTCTTGCGCGCTGCCTTCGCCGACGCGGCAGCCGTACGGAGGCGCTTGGCCTCGTCCGCGGCGGTGAGTGCGTCGGTCCGGGCGTCGAGCTGCTCCAGCTGGTCGTCGAGCACCTCGAGGCGCTTCTGGCGAGTTCGCTTCTCGGTGGCCTCGGCCTTGCGGGCCTTGGCCGCCTGCGCGGCCTGCTTCTCCTTGGCCGCAGCCTGCTCGGCACGCCGCTCCGTCTCGGCCCGCTCCCGCTCTACGGCCTCGCGTCGCTCCTCGGCCACACGCTCGGCCTCGGCCCGACGGCGTTCGGCCGCTTGCTCGTCCTTCTGGAGCTTGGCATCGGCCTCGGCCTCGCGCTTCTCGGCCTCCAGGCGCAGCTCGATGGCCCGCATCCGCTCGTCGGCGGCGATCCGGCGGCGCCGGCCGTCGGCGATGAGCACGTCGTCGCCCAACAGCCCGCCGACCTTCTCGCGGAGACCGCCGTCGAGCCGGTCGATGTTCACCTCGATCGGCGTGCGACGGCCCATGCGCTCGGCGGGGACGAGGCGGGCGACGACGTCAATGGGCGTGCGGGCGACACGGAGCCACCCGTCCACAACGGTCCTGAGAGCGGTCTGAGCGATCACTTGGCTACCTCCGGGTCGATGACGTCGGCCGCGGCCTCGGCCTGGTTGGCGGCCTGCTCGATCCGCTGGGCCTCGGCGGCTGCGGCGGCGCGCTCCCGCACGGCTCGCTGCTCGGCCTCGTCGGCCGCCTGCTCCTGGGCCCGCTCGCTGGCCTCGACACCGGCCCGCTTCTGAGCCGCCTCGCGAGCTGCGGCCAGCTCCTTCTCCTGCGCGGTCTGCTCGGCCTGTTCGCGGCGCTGCTCGGCCTCGATCTCGGCCTTCAGCCGCTCGCGCTCGGTCTCGGCTTCGAGGCGCTGCTCCTGCAACTCGACCTCGGCCTGCTCCTGCTCGACCGCCTCCATCTCACGCTCAGAACGGACCTCGGCCTCGGCGCCGGCCTGCTGCAGGTTGCCTTCGCGCTCCAGCTCCTCGTTGTCGACCAGGGAGCCGACGGTCGACTTCACCTTGCCGACCACACGACCGACAGTGCCGGTGGCGAGCTCCTCTGTGGGCTGCGGATCAGCCATGGTGCTCCTTCCAGTGGGGGGATTCTGGAGCGTTGTTCCCGCTCGGCCACCGCTCTAACCCGTGACACATGCCATTCCGGGAGCATTCAGCGGGGTAGGCCTCAGCTCCCCCGCCGGGCCTCGGCGAGGGCGTCCTCCACGGCCGCCACCACTGCGCGACCCACGCTCTCCATCGCGGACGCGTCCCGAGCCACCCGGCTGAGGAGGAAGCCACCTTCCAGGGCGGCGACGAAGACGATGGCGAGCTCTTGCGCCCGCTCCTCGGGCACCCCGTCGGCGGCGAGCCGGCGGGCGGCTGCGTCGAGCCAGCTTCTGAAGACCTCGTCGATCACCTGGCGCAGCGGTTCGTCCGAGCTGGCCACCTCGAGCGCGACCGTGGCGATGGGACAGGCATCGACGTAGTCCGTGGCGCGGAGCAGGTCGGCGGCGGCGGCGAAGCAGGCGCGAAGTCCCGTCACGACGTCCGGGGCCCCGTCGATCACCGACATCACCAGCTCCTCGTAGCCCCGACCGGAGTGGCGCAGCGTGGCCGCGGCCAGCTCGGCCTTGCCGCCGGGGAAGAAGTGGTAGAGCGACCCCGTCGTGGCCCGCCCAGCCTTGGCGATGGCCTTGAGCCCGGTGGCCGAATACCCCTGCTGCATGAAGAGCGCCGATGTCGCCGCGACGATGCGCTCCCGGGTGTCGACCTCGGTGGTGCCCATGGCCCTCCGCTCTTGTGCTCGCCCGACCCTCGCACTATAACGATCGTTCTAATGACCGTGACGCAACGAACGACCGAGGTCGCCGGCACCCGACCGGACGCTGGTGACGGCCTCCTGCTCTGGGCGGCCTGGCTGTTCACCGCAGCGGTGGTCATCCACAACAGCGACCACCTGCGCCGAGGCACGGACGCAGTGGCCAGCGACGTCTTCTGGGTCGGGACGCTCGGCGTCGTCATCGAGGTGGGCGTCGTGGTGCTCGTCTGCCAGCGGCACCGCCTCGCTCCCCTGACCGCCGCCGTCACCGGCTGGTCGCTCGCTCCCGCCTACCTGGCGGTCCACTTCCTGCCGGAGCGCAGCTGGGTGAGCGACTCGTTCACGAGCGTCGACGGCGTCAGCGCCCTCTCGTGGTTGGCGGCGTCCCTCGAGGTGCTCGCCGCGGTGACCCTGGGCCTGGCCGGGTGGCGCGTCCTGCGGCGGCGCGGTGGACTGCCGTCGGCCGTCCGCCCGTACGGGGCGCAGCAGTCGGTCGGAGCCGCGCTGCACCATCCGGCGGCCCTGCTGATGCTGGTTGCGAACGTCGTCATCGTCACGGCCTCGTTCAGCCAGCTCTGACGCGCGCCGGGCACGCACCGCAGCACGGCGGCACCCGCCTAGCCTCGCTGCGATGAGCCACGGGCGACGGCTGCTGGGCGCGCTGCTGGCCCTGGTGGTGGTGCTGGCGACGGGCACGGTCGGCTACGTCGTGCTGGGGTTCTCGCTCCTCGATGCGACGTACCAGACCGTCACCACGGTCTCGACGGTGGGGTTCCGCGAGGTCGAGCCCCTCTCCGCCACCGGACAGGTGTTCACGATGGCCCTCATCCTCGTCGGGGTGGGGGCCACCCTCTACGCACTGGCCGCCATCGTCGAGATCATCGTCGAAGGTCGCCTCAACGAGCTGCTCGGGAGACGTCGCATGGAACAGGCCATCGCCGGATTGCACGACCACGTGATCATCTGCGGATGGGGTCGGGTGGGTCGGTCCATCGCTGCCGAGGTGGCGGGCGCAGGCCGGGAGCTCGTGGTGGTGGAGCTCGATCCGGAGCGCGTGGTGGAGGGGCACCGGGTCGTGGTGGGTGACGCGTCCGACGACTCGATCCTGCGCAACGCCGGCATCGAGCGGGCCGCCGCGCTGGTCGCTGCGGTGGACAGCGACGCCGCCAACTCCTTCATCGCGCTGGGCGCACGCTCGCTCAACCCCAGCCTGTTCATCGTCGCCCGAGCGCGCAGCCAGGCCAGCGAGGAGAAGCTCGCGCGAGCCGGCGCCGACCGCGTCGTGAACCCGCAGAGCATCGGCGGCGTGCGCATGGCCGCCTTCGTCGTGCGGCCCCACGTGGCGGAGTTCCTCGACGTCGTCATGCACGAGCACAGCCTCGAGTTCCGTCTCGAGGAGGTGCTCGTGCGGCCCGACAGCCCGCTCGCCGGCGCGACCCTCGGCGGCAGCGAGCTGCGCGACCGGACGGGCGCGCTCGTCCTCGCCCTGCGCGATGCCGAGGGCACCTTCCGCACCAACCCCCGGTCGGACACGCGCATCGAGCCGGGCGAGATCATCATCGCCATCGGGACGCAGGCGGAGCTGGCCGCCCTCGTCGCCCTGGCCGGCTAGCTCGACGCGACGGCGCCCCGTTCGGCAACGTTGCGGGCGATCTCGTCGAGGTGGCTGTCCCACGTGCCACAACAGCCGCCGAAGATGTCGACGTGCGGATGGCGGGTGGCCAGCTCGCCCATCAGCTGGCCGAGCTCGGCCGGATCTCCCGCCTCCAGGTGACCCAGCGTGCAGAGCGCGGCCTTGTCCGCCAGCACGGCGTTGGGTCGCAGGCAGCGCACGCGCTCGAACCAGTCGCCCGGCTCGAGGGCCGGCATGAACTCGTGCGGGTGCGAGCAGTTGAGCCCGTAGAAGGCCGGCCGCTGGGCCCCGGTCTGCGCATCGACCGCCTCCACCGCCTCCCGCAGCGTCGGGCCGACTCCAGCCGGGAGGAGCCGTCCACCATGAACGAGACCGACGCAGGGAGGCCGTGGGCGGCCGCGGCCCGGGCGAGCCCGACGGCCTCGGGCACGTTGTTGAACGTCATGGCCTCGACGAGGTCGACCTGCGCCTGCGCCAACGTCGCGATCTGTGCGCCGTGGTAGTCCTCGGCTTCGTCGACGGTGATGTCGTCGTCCGCCTCGTACGCGTCGCCACGCGGACCGACGAGCCCGGCCACCTTCACCGCCGGCAGCTGCCCGGCTGCACCGGTGATGTGCAGCGCGAGGAGGAGCGTTCGGGTCACGGCCGGGAGTCTGCCGCGCCGCCCGGTCCCGCGCTCGCGGGACAAGGCCATCGGGCCCCTGGCCTGCTCAGCGTCGTCCTGCTGTCCACCTGACGATCCGAACGGATCACTGTCAGTCGGGGTCGAAGATGTTGGCGATGTCGGCGGCGCCGGCCTCCGCCACGCCCGGCCCGGCGCTGGCCGCGAGGTGCTCGATGCCGGCGAGGAGCCCGCCGGTGAGGTCCCCTCGACGGAAGGCCTCGGTCATGGCCGCCACGGCTTGGGCGGCGTCGTCGTTGGAGATGCGGTCCCGCACGTGCGGGCCGGTGATTACCTCGACTCGGTGCTGCTTCGGCGCCACGAGGAGCAGGACGGCGGGCCGCTCGACCAACCCGGCCTCGACGAACACCGCCTCGGCGTGGTCGTGCGGATCGCGACCTTCGGGCGCGCCGAGGAAGACGCAGAGCTGGAGGCCGGTGCTGGCCTCCGCCTGCTCGACCGCGGTGTCGATGCGCCTGCGCTGCCGTCGGGTGGGACGCGCGAGATCACCAGTCGCCACTGGCACCACCCCCTCCGAAGCCGCCGCCTCCGCCGCCCCCGAACCCGCCGCCACCGCCGAAGCCGCCTCCCCCACCGAAGCCTCCGAAGCCGCCGAGTCCCGTCCCGAAGATCATCGGGCCCCCCCAGCCGAACCGGCGACGCCGGCGGCCGAACCCACCGAACGAGAAGAGCGCGAGCAGCCCGAAGATCAGGAGGGGCCACGGCGAGCCCGTGCGGCGCCGCTCCTCAGGAGGCGCAGACGTCGGCGGCGCGGCGGCGAGGTCGTCGCCGAGCGCCTGGCGGATCGCCTGCGTGCCCGCCGTGACCGCTCCGCCCACGTCACCCGCCTGCAACCGGGGCCGCAGCTGGTCGCGGATGATCTCGCCTGACTCGAGATCGGTGAGCTCGCCCTCGAGGCCGCGGCCCACCTCGATGCGGAGGCGCCGGTCCTCGTAGACGATCAGGAGCAGGACGCCGTCGTCCTCGCCTTCGGTCCCGACGCCCCAGGCCCGGGCGAGGTCGATGGTGTAGTCCTCCAGCGAGTCGTCGCCGGTGGTGTCCACCACCGCCACGGCGATCTGGTTGCCGCTGCGCTGCTCGTAGGCCGTGAGCTCGGCGCTGATCGCGCGCTCCACGGCGTCGGGCACGACGTCTGCGTCGTCGACCACGGGTGCGGTTAACTCTGGCTGAGCCGGGGAAGCGGCTCCCGCCCACGCCGTGGCGCCGCCGGGGGCGAGCCCGGCAAGGGCCAGGACGCAGGCGGCGAGGAGGACCAGGCGACGGGGGCCCGCCAACCGGCGGAGCGGCCTCACCCGAGGGTCGTGGCGGTGTCGACCCCGAGATCGACGACCGGCGGTTCCCCGGCCTCCGGCTCCGCCTCGAACAGGGGCTTGCGGTCGAACCCGAACATGCCTGCGAGCAGGCTCCGGGGGAAGCGCCGGATGCTGCGGTTGTAGTCGGTGACCACGCCGTTGTAGTCCCGGCGCGACTGGGCGATCCGGTTCTCGGTGCCTTCCAGCTGCACCTGGAGGTCGCGGATGTTCGCGTTGCTCTGGAGCTGCGGGTAGGCCTCGACGATCACCAGGAGCCGGCCGAGGGCGCTCGAGACCTCGTTGCCCGCCTCTAGGCGCTCCTCCGGGGAGTCCGCACCGGCGTAGTTCTGCCGGGCCCGGGCGATCTCGCCGAAGACGGCCTGCTCCTGCTCGAGCGCACCGCGTACGGCGGCGACGAGGTTGGGGATCAGATCGTTGCGTCGCTGGAGCTGGGAGTCGAGATCGGCGAAGGACTGGTCGACGGACTCCTCCTTGTCGACCATCCCGTTGTAGGAGCCGCTGAGCGACAGCACGACCAGGAGGAGGATGGCGCCGACCACCACCACGGGTATCAGCCATCCCGGGCGGGAGCGGGTCGGTCCGCCGGTGAGCGCGCTCACCACGGGAGAACCCCCGTGACGAGGGGGGAGGTGTCGTCGTTCACGGGCCACAACGTACCCATCTGCACGGGCCCCATCCCTCGGGACGCGTGGCGGGCGCTCCTCGGCGCAGACTGGGACGGTGAACTTCGTCGGGCACGTACAGGTCGCCCTCGGCGTGTCGGACCACGACCTTGTGCTGCTGGGGGCGATCCTGCCCGACGTCGAGTCCCTGTTGGGCGCCGTCGTGCCGGACGCCCGTGAGGACCCCGACATCGGGCTGGGCATCGCCATCCATCACCGGACGGACGCGCTCTTCCACGCCGACCCTCGCTTCCGCGCCGGATCGATCGCCCTGACCAGGGCCCTGCAGGGGAGGGGCGTGGGACGGGGCGCCTCCCGAGGCGTGGGCCACGCCGGCTGGGAGCTGCTGCTCGACGGGGTCCTGGCGACAGACGGCCGCGTGACCGAGGCCTTCGCAGGGGCGGCGCAGGCGCTGGCCCGTGTCGCGTCCCGGGCCGGAGCGCCCGAAGCGGACCGCTTGGCCCGGTTCGCGGCGGCGCAGCGCGACACGCCGATCTGGGACGGCTACGCCGATCCGAGCGCCGTGGCCCTCCGCCTGCACCGCCAGCTGCAGGGCCGGCCCCGACTGGCCTTCCCGGCCGAGCACCTCGACCGCGTCGTCCGCGAGCTCACCGCCGCCCACGCCGAGGTGCAGCTCCTCGGCCCAGGTCTGGCAGCGGACATCGCAGCCGCAGTGGCGGCCGAGGCTCCCGGAACCTAGGGCGACCCGCCCGGGTTGTGCCGATCTGTCCCAAATGCCCGAAGATCAGCGGCCCAACTGACGCCTCCGACGTCGGTTGCCGTGTCAGGCTGGGCCGATGCAGCGGGGGAAGTGGGTGGGCGGCTTGGCCTGCGCGGTCGCGATCGTGCTGGTCGTGGACCTGATGGCGCTCATGGCGCACGCCGGGACCCGGGTCGACCGTCCCATGGTCGCCTCGGCGACGGAGCTGGCGGCCCGCGTGCGGCCGACGAGCCCCACGCCCGTCGCCCCGGCGCCGCCGCCGACGACGCAGCCGGCACCCCCGCCCGCCGAACCGGCGCCCCCACCCACCACCGTGCCTCCAACGACGACCGTCGCCAGCGCCCGGCCGGGGGCGTGGACGCTGGGGCCGTACCAGGGGGTCGGGGTGTGGCTCGACGTGTACGACTGGACCAACGAGATCACCGGCGGCAACCCCAGCGTCCAGGTCGCCGACATCGACCGGATGGCCGACCTCGGCATCCAGACGCTGTACATCCAGACGGCCCATAGGAAGTCGGCGGCGGACGTCATCGAGCCCGAGCGCCTGCTGCCCCTCATCGACCAGGCCCATGCGCGCGGGATGGCCGTGGTGGCCTGGTACCTCCCGACCCTGGAGGACGTCCCGACCGACCTGCGCCGCCTCGTGGCCGCCGCACAGCTGCCCGTCGACGGCCTCGGGGTCGACATCGAGTCGCTCGCCGTGGCGGACCCGGCCGAGCGCACTCGTCGTCTCCTGGAGCTGTCGACTGCCCTCCGCCAGGCGGTCGGGGCCCGCGCCATCAGCGCCATCACCCCGTCGGCCGTGCACCTGCAGGTCGTGAACCCGGGGTTCTGGCCAGGCTTCCCATGGGCCGAGCTCGGCGCCACGTACGACGCCATCGTCCCGATGTCCTACTGGTCGGTGCGGAAGCCGGCCTGGCGGATCGCCCACGTCTACGTGGGCGAGAACATCGATCGGATCCGGGCCGCCACGGGCCGGCCGGACATGCCGATCCACGTCGCCGGTGGCATCGCCGACGGCATCAGCCTCGAGGACGTCCACGGCATGATCCACGCCATCCAGTCCCGTGGGATCCTCGGCGGCAGCCTGTACGATTGGAACACCTCGCAGATCCCGCAGTGGGACCTCCTGCGGGCGCTCCGCGTCGGCTGATCAGCGCTGCGGGGATCCTTCGCTCAGGGACGCCGACCCCCCCCCGCCGGTTCGGCGCGACGCCGTAGCGTGCGCCGGATGCAGCTGCGCATCTTCACCGAGCCCCAGCAGGGCGCCACCTACGACCAGCTCCTGGCGGTGGCGAGGCTTGGCGAGGAGCTCGGGTTCGACGGGTTCTTCCGCTCCGACCACTACCTGAAGATGGGCGACGTCAGCGGGCTGCCCGGCCCGTCCGACGCATGGATCACCTTGGCCGGGCTGGCCCGGGACACGTCGACGATCCGGCTCGGCACGATGGTCACCCCGATCACATTCCGGCACCCAGGGCCCCTGGCGATCAGCGTGGCCAACGTCGACGCCATGTCGGGCGGCCGGGTGGAGCTCGGCCTCGGCGCGGGCTGGTACGACGACGAGCACCACGCCTACGCCATCCCGTACCCGCCGTTGGGGGAACGGTTCGAGCGGCTCGAGGAGCAGCTGGCGATCATCACCGGCCTCTGGTCGACGCCGGTGGGCGAGACCTTCACCTACCAGGGACGGCACCACTCCGTCACGGACTCACCTGCGCTGCCGAAGCCGGCGCAGGCGCAGGTGCCGGTGATCATCGGCGGGGGCGGCAAGGTGCGCACGCCTCGGCTCGCCGCCCGCTACGCCAGCGAGTTCAACCACATGTTCTCGCCGCCCGACGCCCTCGCCGCCACCCGCGAGCGCGTCGAGGCCGCGTGTTCGGCCATCGACCGGGATCCCGCGTCGATGACGTGGGGCATCTCGCAGGTGGCGTGCGTCGGCGCCGACGAGGTCGAGGTGACGCGGCGAGCGGCCGCCATCGGTCGCCAGCCCGAGGAGCTGCGGGCCAACGGCGTGGCGGGCACCGTCGCCGAGGCCGCCGAGCGTCTCGCGCTCTACGCCGAGCACGGCATCACCCGTGCGTACCTCCAGGTGCTCGACCTCGACGATCTCGACCACCTCCGCGCGCTCGCGCAGCTCCTGTAGCGCGCACCTGGACCGGGCCGCGCCAAGGCGTCGTCACGTCGAGGGGCTCCCCCCGCTGAAGGACCTCCACCTCGCCCGCGTCGCCAGCGCCCGCACCTCGGCGCGGACGTTGTCCATCAGCCCTCGCCAGCTCGTGCCCCCCGTTCGCGCGACGTCCGACGGGCAGATGCTGCCGCTGGGTGCTCGGCGCGCCGTGAGGGCGAGGACGACGGCGCGGATGCGACCGCGCCGGCCCTCGTCGGTGCCCGGCTCCCACCACGGCTCGCCCCGCTCTCCGAGTGCCACCTTGGCGTGCTGCACGCGGCCGCGGGCGTCGGGCTCCCCCGCCGCCACCTCGCGGCGAGCGGCCATGAGCTCGTCGACCAGCTCCTGCCGCAGCGGACCCGGGATCGACGGATCGCTGGCGCGCCACCGGCGCCCGTCCACCACGATCCAACGGCCGTCTTCGGTGCGCTCGACACCGTCGTGCTCCACCCGAGCTCCCTACCCGCCCCGTCGTGTCGCCGATCCGTCGGCGGCCCCTACGCTCGCCCGCATGGCCGAACCCTCCGATGCCCCCGATGCCCCCAGCTCCACGGGGTTCTCCCTGGTGGTGCCGTTCGAGCAGGCGTGGTCGGGCACCGTGGGCCTCGAGGTGGTCCTGCAGGACGACGGCTCCGTCACCGGGCACCTGCCCATCACCGAGGCGGTGTGCCAGCCGATGGGGCTCGTGCACGGGGGGATCTACGCCTGCATCGGCGAAGAGCTGGCCAGCGTCGGCACCGGTCGCCAGGTGACGCAGGATGGGCGGTGGTGCCTCGGCCAGTCGAACCTCACCCACTTCCTCCGCCCCGGCCGGCTCGGCGGCACGCTGCACGGCGTCGGGCGACCGCTCCACACCGGGCGGACCAGCTGGATCTGGGACGTCGAGATCCGCGACCAGGACGACCGCCTCTGCGCCCGGTCGACGGTCACCATGGCCGTCCGCGACGGCACGTACGGCCCGCAGCGCCCAGCCCCCTGACCGTTCTGTGATGCCGAGAGGTGGTTACCGCACCGGCGGCATCACAGATCGGGGTGGTGGCGCCGGAACTCGTCGATCCGGCGAACAGGGCCGGTGCCCCGATGGCGTGCGCTCCCGCCCGGGCGGCGGCGCGTCGGCCGCCCGTTCGGCGTCGCCCTGGGCGCCGCGGGCCAGGAGGCATTTGCGCCAGGTGCAGCCGGGCGGTCGTGGCCTGCGATCACCATGAGCACCCAGTGTCGATCGCCCGGCACGGGGTTGTGTCAGCGTGCTCCGTTGACGCGGCTTCGAGGCGCAGGCGGTCCAGCTCGGCGTGGGGATCATCCGAACCCGGCGGGCGGGACAGACGCTCGAAGAGGCGCGCCATCGGAGCGTCCCTGGAGAACGACGCCGTCGCTCGACCGAGGGCGGGGCGGCCTTCGCTCCGCGTCGGTTCCGGAGTCGCTCGAGCAGGCGCAGTCCGCTCCGGTGACGGCATGCCAGAACCTACCCCGGGGCCCTCGGGCCCCCGGTTCGGCGACGGGGGCCAGTGCGTCGAGCCCCCGCGTCCGGGGAGAGCGGGTCGAGCGGGTAGGGCCGGAACGGCTCCAGCACGAAGAAGGTGGCGTGGAGCTCGCGGCGACCGATGGCGACGAAGGCGTGACCGAGGAGCAGATCGGTGCCACGCACACCCACGAGGTAGTCCCGGATGCGGCCGGCGGGATCGAGCGACTGGGCCAGCGCGCCGTAGTCGAGGAGGAGCGCGTGCAGGTAGCGGTTGTGCCTCGCCTCCGGGTCGACCGGATCGACGGTGAAGGGCGCGAACGACGGCGGGTCCTCCCCCTGGACGGGGAGCCACGGGTCCGTCCTCCGTCCGCGGGGGACGCGGCGGTTGTACCCGCGGCCCTCGTGGAACCCCTTGACGAAGCGGTCGACGCCGGCGACGCGCATCCACGGTGCCGTGTTGAGGCCCCGGTGCTCCCTCCCGCCGAAGCGCGCTGGATCGGGCAGCTCGCCTCGGTGCATGTGGTCCTGAAGGCCGCGACGAGGAGTCGACGCCAGCTCCAGGAAGTCCGCCGACGGTCGAGGTTCGCTCACCACGGCACCTCGAGGTCCTCGGCGACGGCCGAGGCACACCGGGTGCTCAGGGCCATGATCGTCTCCATCGGGTTCACCCCGATGGGCGACGGGAACAGGCTGGCGTCGGCGACGTAGAGGCCGACGGAATCGCGCACACGACCGAACGGGTCGCAGACGTGGCGGAGGGGATCCCCGCCCATCGCCGCGGTGCCCATCAGGTGGACGGTGAGCAGGTCGAGATCGCGAGCGTCCGGCACCGCAAGGCGGGCGAGCTCGTCGGCGTCGCGGACCGCCCCGCCCTCCGTGGGGAACGGCAGGTAGACCTTGGTGGCGCCCGCCTCGAACAAGAGCCTCGCCAGCTTATGGACGGCGCCGGTGACGCGCCCGGCGTCACGCCTGCCGACGTCGTATCGGGGGACGGGCCGGCCACGCACCACCTGGACGCGCCCTTCCGTGGAGTCCTCGACCAGCACGCCCGCCGTCACCATCCTCGGATACTCGTCCATCGCTGCGCCCAGCGCCGGACCGTCGAGGGGAAGCGAGCGGGCGACGAGCGGCGGCGGCAGGTTGACTGCGGCCAGGATCACGCCGTCGTCCTCGAACTCGCGCACCTGGTACGCCTGGTGGACGCCCTTCCAGCCTTCCACGAGGGTGTCGAAGATCGCGGTGACCTGCGCACCCGGGTGGAGGGTCAGGCCGCGCCCGACCCGTCCTGACGGTGGGCGGACGCCTGACCGGATGAGCAGCGCCGGGGTGTGGATGGCGCCGCAGGCCACGACGACGGCACGGGCTCCGACGGAGAAGCGCCGGCGGCCCGGGCCGCGTTCGTGGAGGACGGTGCCCGACACGCCCACGGCGCGCTTGCCCCGGAGCTCCAGCGTGTCGACCCGACAGTCGGCGTGGATGGTCGCACCGAAGGCGGCGGCTCGAGGTAGGTAGGACACCAGCGTCGACTGCTTGGCCCCGGTGGGGCACCCGAACACGCACCGGTTGCACCCCGCGCAGTGGACCTGGGCCCGGGTGTCGTCGATCGTCCGCCATCCGAGGCGATCGGCGCCCTGCTTCACGAGCTCCTGGTCGCGTCCGATCGACCCTGCGT
>JAUXRW010000157.1 GCA_030681555.1 Acidimicrobiales bacterium | reverse complement strand
AGAGCGACGTGCGCGCCCTTCGAGGCAAAGCGTCTCGCCAGCGCCTCGCCAATGCCACGCGACGCTCCAGTGATCAGCGCCCGCTTGCCACTCAGGTCCACCTCGTCCCCTCTCTGTGCGCGATGCCTTCCCGCAGAGTGCAACTATGCGGCTTGCCGGAGGTGGCATCCACCGAGCGGCACTGAGACGCAAATCATCGTGAGTGGGCCCGACGATCGGCGCGCGTCAGTGGCTCGGGGCGAAGCACCGAAAGACCAGGTGAACGCCACCGTGGTCAGCCGCTAACGTTCTGACCGGGATTGGCGAGCGAGGGAGACGGGATGAAGCTCACCGAGTCGTATTGGCCGGCGGAGCCGTCGATTACGATCGAGGAGTCGACGGTCGGCAGTGCCCTCCGCGCCGCCGCCGAGCAGCACGGGCCCCGGCCCGCCATGGCCGAGGGCACGCCAGGTCGCCCCGAGGACCGCCGCCGCTGGAGCTTCGACGAGCTGGTCGCCGACGCCGAGCGCGTCGCCGGTGCGCTGCTGGAGCGGTTCGAGCCGGGCGAGCGGGTTGCGGTGTGGGCTCCGAACCTCCCCGAGTGGGTCCTGCTCGAGCTCGGTGCCGGCCTCGCGGGGGTGGTGCTCGTCACGGTCAACCCGGCCTACCAGGCCAGGGAGCTTGAGTACGTGCTGCGCCAGTCCGGCGCGTCGGGGATCTTTCTGGTGCCGGAGTTCCGGGGCAACCCCATGGCTGCCTCGCTCGAGGCGGTGCGCCCATCGCTTCCGGCCCTCCGGGAATCGGTTTCGTTCGAGGATTGGGACGCGCTGCTGGCGACGAGCCCCGCCAACCCGAAGCTGCCCGACGTTCGGCCCAGCGATCCCGCGCAGATCCAGTACACCTCCGGCACGACGGGGTTCCCGAAAGGCGCGCTCCTCCACCACCGCGGCCTGACGAACAACGCTCGCATTTTCGCCACCCTCACTGACGTGCGGCCGGGCGACACCTGCCTCAACCCGTTCCCGATGTTCCACACCGCTGGCTGCGTGCTGGGTGTGCTCGGCACCCTGCAGGCAGGCGCGTGCCACATCCCGGTGTACGCCTTCGATCCGTCGCTCATGCTCGAGCTGGCCGAGACCGAGCGTGCTGACATCATCCTCGGGGTTCCGACCGTCCTGCTCGCGCTCCTCGAGTGCCCAGACCTCGCGACGCGTGATCTCTCTCGCGTGCGGGTGGCGCTGTCGGGAGGCGCCACCGTCCCGGCAGAGCTCGTGAAACGGGTGGAGGCGTCCTTCGGGGTCCAGTTCTCCATCGTGTACGGCACCACCGAGTGCTCGCCGCTGCTCACCCAGGTGCGCCTCGACGACGACTTCGTCGACAAGACGGAGACACTCGGCCGCCCGGTGCCCCAGACCGAGATCAAGATCACCGACCCCGAGACCGGAAAGATCGTGCCGTGCGGCGAGGCCGGCGAACTGTGCGCCCGGGGCTACTGCGTGATGACCGGGTACTACGACATGCCCGATCAGACCGCGGCGGCCATCGACGACGAGGGCTGGTACCACACCGGCGACCTCGCCTCGATGGACGACCGTGGGTTCCTCCGGATCGAGGGTCGGCTGAAGGACATGATCATCCGAGGTGGCGAGAACATCTATCCACGCGAGATCGAGGACCTCCTCTTCGAGCACCCGAAGGTGGCCGACGTCGCAGTCGTCGGCGTCCCGGACGAGCGGTGGGGCGAGGCCGTTGCCGCCTTCGTGCGCCCGGCGCCCGGCGAGGCACCCACGGAGCAGGAGCTGTTCGACCACTGCCGGGCGCACCTCTCCCCGCAGAAGACGCCGCGGCACTGGCGGTTCCTCAATGAGTTTCCTCTCACGGCGTCCGGCAAGATCCAGAAGTTCGTGCTGCGAGACCAGTTCATGGGCTGACCCCGACCACGGGATCAGCCTCAGCCCCCTCGAGCAAGATCTCGACCGCCTCCGGCACCGATCCTTCGAGCACCCAGCGCACCGGCTTCCAGAGACGCCGGTCGCTTCCATCCCAACCGAGATGACGCGGCCTCAGCGATGACCTTCTCCCTCCGGTGCTCGCAGCAGGTACCGCTGCACCTTTCCGCTCGGGTTCCGCGGCAGCGCGTCGACGAACCGAACGACCCGCGGGTAGGCGTGCGCCGCGTTGCGCCCCTTGACGAGCTGCTGGAACTCCGAGGAGAGGCTATCGTCGGCTCGGGCACCGGCACGGAGGACGACGAAGGCCGCGATCACCTCGCCACCCCGCTCGTCGGGGATTCCCACCACGGCAGCCTCGACGACGTCGGGGTGCTCCACGAGCACCGATTCGATCTCGAAGGGGCCGATCCGGTAGCCGGCGGCGATGATGACATCGTCGTCTCTCGCTGCGAAGAAGAAGTAGCCATCCGCGTCGCGCGTCGCCGTGTCACCGGTGAGGTACCAGCGTCCGTCGGCGGACAGCCGCTTCGCCGTCCGCTCGGGTGCGTCGACGTAGCCAGAGAATGGCATGGCGGGGCTGGCGGTGACATCAACGGCGACCTGGCCGAGCTCGCCGGGACCGGCGACGGCGCCGTCGTCGCGCAGGACCTGCACCGTCCACCCGGGCAGCGGGGTGCCCATCGATCCGAGCTTGACCGCCTGACGGAGCTCAGGGTGCCACGCGTTTGCGATCGCCATGCCGAGCTCGGTCTGGCCGTAGTGGTCGCGGATCTCGATGCCAAGTGCGTCCCGCGCCCAGCCCAGGGTGTCGGCATCGAGCGGCTCGCCGGCGCTCGACAGGCGACGGAGCGATGAGCCCCGACCTTCAGGACACGCGCTGCGCAGCGCCCGGTACACGGCGGGTGCCGCGGCGAGGTTGGTCACCTCGAGATCGGCAAGCACCTGCCACGCCAGCTCGGGCGCGAACGGGGCGGCGAGCAACGTCGTCGGCCGCCCGGCAGCGAGCGGCGCCACGACGGCATAGAAGAGCCCGTACGCCCAGCCTGGGTCCGCCGCGTTCCAATACACGTCGTCGTCCTCGACGCCGAGCCCGCGCTCGAGGTAGAAGCGCATGGCTGCGATCGACCAGACGGGGGTGGCAACGCCCTTCGGCGGTCCGGTGGTGCCGGAGGTGTAGTTGACGATGAACGGGTCGTCACCGGCGAGCGCCACATCCGGCGGGTCACCGTTGCCGGTCGAACCCCCCGGCACGTCGCCCGCGATCAGAACGGGACCTTCAAAGCCGGTGTCATCAAGCTTGCTGCGCTGGGCATCGTCGACGACCACGATCCGGGCGCCGCTGGCCGCTAGACGCAGGTCGATGGCGGGCGGCGCGAATGCCGTGAACAGCGGGACGTGCACTGCGCCGCAGCGCCAGACGGCGAGCAGCGTCGTCACCAGGTCGGCCGACTTGCCCATCAGCGTCGCGACACGGTCACCGCGCTCGAGGCCCAGCGCGGCAAGCCCAACGGCGAGGCGCTCGGAGCGCTGCCGGAGCTCGCCAAAGGTGACCGTCTCGACCCCGAGGTCACTTCCGACGACGGTAAGCGCGATGTCGGTCGTGGGGTGGTCGTCGCAGAGAACCGACCCGAGCGAGACCGCGGGACGGCGGTAGCGCTCGAGCAGCTCATGCAGCCTGGCAGTGGCGTGCGCATGTGTGGTCATGCTCGCTAGGCGTGACGGTGGCATGAACGGCCGTTCATCGCACATGAACCGCGGCGCGCACCGTGGTTGACTGTGGCCGTGGACGCCACGCTTGCCCGCGAGGGCGAGTACTGGACGGTGACGTACGGGGGCCGCGTCGTGCGCGTGCGGCACTCGAAGGGCATGGACCACCTGGCCCGGCTGCTGACGTCGCCGCACCGGGACCACGATGCGCTCGCGTTGGCTACTGCGGGTCGGACGAGCACGCGCACCGACGCCGCTGTGCTCGCCGAGGACGGCCTGGTCGCGGCTGCGGACTCGGATCTCGGCCCGGTGCTGGACGAAGCAGCGAAGCGGTCGTATCGGCTGCGACTGGGCGATCTGCAGCGCGACATCGACGAGGCGGACGCTGACCACGACACCGAGCGCGCCGCGCTCGCCCGAGCCGAGCACGACGCGATCGTGGAGGAACTCCTCCGCTCCACGGGTCTGGCCGGCCGGGACCGACGGGCTGGCTCCCGAGCGGAACGAGCACGGCTGAACGTCACCCGAGCGATCCGGAGCGCGATCCAGCGCATCGCAGACCACAACGGAGCCTTGGGCGCGCACCTCGACAGTTCAGTCCGCACGGGGCGGCAGTGCGGGTACTTCCCCGACCCGTCATCGCAGGTCGCCTGGCGCGTGGGACCGCGGCTCAGCTCCGACACCGAGCCCTTCGAGATCCCGACCACGCGCTACGCCCGCAACGCCGGCGTGAGCATCGCGTACCAGGTGGTGGGTGATGGCCAGCGCGACCTCCTCTTCGTCTGCGGGACGATGTCGCACGTCGAGCTCTGGTGGTCGGACCCATACGCGACTGCGATGCTGCGCCGCCTCGCGAAGAACGGCCGACTGATCCTGTTCGACAAGCCGGGGACCGGCCTCTCCGACCCGATCCCAGCGGCACCGACCCTCGAGCAGCGCACAGCCGACCTCCTCGCGGTGCTCGACGCGGTCGATTCCCGTCGCGCGGTCGTCCTCGGCTACTCAGAGGGCGGGCTGCCATCGATGGTGCTCGCCGCCAGCCACCCAGATCGTGTCGAGGCGTTGATCCTCCTCGACACGCTCGTCTCAGTCGACTGGGCGCCCGACATCGACGTACCGAAGGAGGACTACGACCACCTGTGGTCCGTGCTCGACGGGGCCAGCGAACGCTGGGGCGAAGGTGTGCTGATGTCGGTGATCGCGCCCACGTGGGCCAGCGTTCCGGCGCTCCGCAGCGCGCTCACAGCCGCGGAGATCACGTGCATGAGCCCCGCAATGGCTCGGTCGATCTGCAGGGCTACCACGGCTTCGACGCACGAGAGGCCGCTGCTGCAATCCACCTCCCGACCTTGGTGCTGCACTGCGTGGGCGACCGCTTGATCCCGGCGGCCATGGGCCACGACGTGGCGCGCCGGATCGACGGGGCGAGGTTCGAGTCGCTCGCCGGACCCGACCACCTCGTGTTCATCCACAACAGCGAGGCGATTCCGGATGCCATCGAGCGGTTCCTCGACGACATCGACGATGAGATCACCGACCCCGAGGATGACCGCGTGCTCGCTGCGATCCTCTGCATCAGAGGTCCTCTCGGCGAGCTCGACCGCCGCGTCACCGAGGTCGTGCAGCGCTTTGGCGGCGAGCGAGGCGCGGAGGACGATGACCGGCTGGTCGCCCGGTTCACACGCGCAGCACGAGCGGTTCGCTGCGCGGTGTCCCTGCTTGACGTAGTGCGAGACAGCAGCGCCGGCGTCCACGTCGGCGAGTGCACGGCGTCGGGCAAGCGGGTGGAGGGCGACGCGGTCCACATCGCAGTGCAGGTCGCCGGGCTAGCCGCGCCGCGAGAACTGCTTGTGACATCGACCGTCATCGACGTCGTCGCCGGCTCAGGCCTCAGCTTTACGCCCGCCGGGTCGCATCGACTCGCTGGCACCTCGCGCGACTGGGAGCTGCATCGGTACCACAGCGACGCCCCGGGCCCACTGGTCGCGTCCGGCTACGAGACCGACGTACGGAACGTCACGTGGGGCGACTAGTGCCGTGACCGGCAACGTTGAGGGTGGCGCGTCCACCACTTGAGCGCCCGGGTCGCGTTGGGACAACGCGTCTCGGTCTCGGGCTTCTTCCAACCAGCACGAGCCACACCCCCAAACCACACCGTTGTAGCCCTACCTTAAGTTAAGGGTATTGGAGCTAGCCCCATCGATGCCGTCGACGGCGTCCTTGGAGATCCAGATCCAGTACTTCCGCCCGGTCTGTCCGTTTCGTACGATTGTCGTGCGCACCGGGCGAGCCGTGCCAGAACTGGGAGGCGAAGATGCGTGTAGCACGAGCTGTCGCTGTCGCGGTCGCGACGGTCGTCCTGCTGTCGACGACGGGTGCCGGTGGCGCGCCTCGTCCACCGGCGCGAGACCCCAAGACGCAGGTGGTCGATGTGTCGACGCCGACCCGGGCCGACAAGGAGCGCCTGCAGCAGCTCGGCCTCGACCTGACCGAGCACGGCGATGCCGACTCGCTCGAGGTCGTGCTCTACGGGGAGGACGATGACCGGCGGCTGCGAGATGCCGGCTTCACCTACACGGTGCGAATCGGCGATCTCGCGGCGCGGGATGCCGCCAACCGCCAGGCCGACGCGCAGTACGCGGCGGCGACCACCGCCAGCCCACTGCCGTCCGGTCGGGACTCGTACCGCCACCTCGCGGACTACGAACGCGAGCTGGCCGAGCTGGCAAAGGACCACCCGACGCTGGCGCGACCGATCACCCTCAACCACCGCTCGTGGGAAGGCCGTTCGATCACGGGCATCGAGATCACGCGCGAACCCGACGCCGAGGATGGCAAGCCGGTGTTCCTCATGCTCGGCGCCCACCACGCGCGTGAGTGGCCGTCGGCCGAGCACTCGATCGAGTTCGCGTACGACCTCATCCGCGGCTATGGGCACGACGCTCGGACCACTGCACTCGTCGACACGACGCGCACGATCGTGATCCCGGTCGTCAACCCGGACGGGTTCGTCGTCTCGCGCGAGGCGCGGCCCGGCGCGGCGTCGCAGGAGTTCTCGAAGCACGACTTCGAGATGAAGCGGAAGAACTGTCGCGATGTCGTCGGCGCCTGCGATCGGCGCACCCGCCTCAGCGGTGTCGACCTCAACCGCAACTACGGCGGTCTCTGGGGTGGTTCGGGCGCCAGCCCGAGCGTGTCGAGCGACGTCTACCGCGGGCCGGCACCGTTTTCCGAGCCTGAGGTGCAAGGCATCCGCGAGCTGATCGCATCGCGACAGGTCGCGGTGCTGGTGTCGAACCACACGTACTCGAACCTCATCCTCCGCGTGCCCGGCACCATCGCCCAAGGGTTCCCCCAGGAGGAGCCGCAGGCCGCCGCTCTCGGCGAGCAGATGGCGTCGCGCAACGGGTACGACAGCATCCCTGGCTTCGGCCTGTACGACACGACGGGTTCGACCGAGGACTGGTCGTTCTGGACCGCGGGTGCGCTCTCGTACACGTTCGAGATCGGCCCCTCCGAGTTCCACCCGCCGTACGAGACCGGCGTGGTCGCGGAGTACCTTGGACTTTCGCCGGCCGCCGGCGCCGGTGGAGGCGGCAACCGAGCCGCGTACTTCGACGCGCTCGAGGCGACCGCGAACTCCTCGCTGCACGCCGTGCTGACCGGCACAGCGCCGTCCGGGTCGAGGCTCAGCCTCACCAAGACGTTCGAGACGGCCACCTCGCCGGTCTGCGCCGACGACTTCTGCAACCACGTCGGGGAGGCGCAGACGTTCGAGGACACCCTGACCAGCGAGATGGTCACCGCCGGCGGCGCGTTCACGTGGCATGTCAACCCGTCGACCCGTCCGATCGTCGCCGGTCGCCACGGGCGCGAGCCGCTGGCTCCCGCGCAGCCGACGATCACCATGGTCAACGACCCGGCCGTCGTGCCTGAAGAGAACATCCACTATCCGTGGTCACCGACGCCGTCGCGCATCGACCCGCCGTACGAGACCTTCCAGTTCGAGGTGAAGGACCCGCCGACGGCGGACAACGAGCGTGTCGGGGTCCACATCGAGTGGAGCGACCCCGCCACGGACTGGGACCTGTACCTGCTCGACGCCGCCGGTGAGCTCGTGACCGCGTCCGCGCTGTGGGGCGACAACGACGAAGACGTCACGCTCTTCGATCCCGCCCCTGGCGTGTACACCGCTGTCGTCGTCAGCTACGACCAAGCGGACCGCACCTTCGATGACTGGTCGGGCGAGGTCACCTTCACCGGACCGAGTCCGGCGACCTCGGGCGCGGAGGAGGCGTGGCTCTTCCGGTGCGAGACGTCCGATGGCGTCGTCGTCGTCGGTGAGATCGTCGTCGATCGAGGCCAGACCGTGGACCTCGGCCAAGCATGCGGTCGCTCGGAGTGACCGCGTCCGGTTCCAGCTCAGCTCGGAACGTCATGCGGCGAGCGCTGCAAGATCCGACGACGTCGCACGACGCGGCAGTTGCGGTTGCCGCTGCGTGCACGATCAGCGCAGCCTCCGCGGAAGCGATGCTCGGCGCGGCCGCGACTGCTGCCGGCCTGACGCCACCTGTGAGAGACCTGTTGGCAGCGCCGATACGAGAGGCGGCGAGCGCGCCTGATCAGATCGGGGACCACGTGTTCGACAGCTCTCGCGATTGGCCCGTTCCACTCGTTGTCTGGCGCCGCTTGGAGAAACGCTGGGAGAAGAGTCGGAATAACGTACACTTACATTAGTAAGCGTACGGAAGGCGGCTCGTGGAGTCAGCGGGCGTTGAAATCCCGATGGTGTGGCGAGGCCGGCGAACGCGCGCGTTCGTGCCGACCCGTTTGGACGAACGGGACCTGTCACTCGACGCCCGGACTGTGGCGGACACCGCTCGGGCCCAGGCCGCTGTCGAGCATGGCGCCGAGACGATGCCCGAGGACTTCGCAGCATTGGCGAGGCTTCTCCTGCGAGCGGAGGGCGTGGCGTCGTCGTTCATCGAGGGCGTGACCGCGCCCGTCGTGGACATCGTCCTTGCTGAGGCGGACGAGAGTGGGGCTCCATCGGCCGCTGCGTGGGTGGCGGCGAACCTCGCCGCGGTGACCGAGGCCGTTGAGGAGGCGCACGCCGGGCCTCTCACAGTCGAGAGCCTGTGTGCTTGGCATCGGACGCTCATGACCGGTAGCCCGACGCCTGCCCAGCACGTTGGCGTGCTTCGAACGGAGCAGGGCTGGATCGGCGGAACTTCGCCGCTCGACGCGCACCTCGTGACGCCGCCACCGGACAAGGTGCCGGGGCTCGTCGACGATCTGGTCGCCTACGTGAACCGCGACGACGTCGATCCGGTCAGCCAAGCGGCGATCGCTCACGCACAGTTCGAGATCATCCACCCCTTCGCCGACGGCAATGGGCGCGTCGGTCGTGTGCTCATCGCGTGGATTCTCGTTCGCCGTCTGTCGCTCGTGACGCCGCCGCCGGTCAGCGCACGGATCGCTGCTGATGTCGGGGGCTACGGATCGGGCCTCGTGCTGTTTCGCATGGGTGACCACGACTCGTGGGTGCGATGGCTCGCCGAGGCGGTGTCGGGCGCCGGCCGTGCGCAGCAGGAGCTGGTCGCATCGGTCGAGCGACTGCAGCGCGAGTGGAGAGAGCGGTTGTCAGCACCTCGTGAAGGCTCTCGTCGCGTGCGCAGCGATGCAGCAGCGTGGCGCGCGCTCGACCTGCTCCCCCGGCATCTCATGCTGACCGGACCGATCGTGGCGAGAGAGATCGACGTGCCGTTGAAGTCGGCGAGTGCTGCCCTGCGCGACCTCGTCGACGCCGGCGTCCTCGTCGAGCACGGCACGGTGCAGGGGAGCGGACGAGGACGGCCGAGTCGCCTCTACATGAGCGCCGAGCTGCTCGGCCTCGCCGGATCGAACCCGCTCCGAGCGTGATCGGGCGCGGAGGCGTCAGGGGCTCTCACCGGGTTTTCTTCCGCTATCCGGGTCTCTCGGCGGATTCCTTTCACTATTGGGTCTCTCAGCGGTTTTCTTCCACATCGCCGACACCCGTCGGCATGCTGTCTACGTGGTCCGCAGGGTCGTCGCCGAGGCCCGCTATCGCGGCGCCATCGCGGCGCGCGCGCCGGGCGCTCCGCAACCGATCCGATCGCGGTGGCCCGATGTGGCGTCGCGAAGACCTGTACGAGCGCGTGCGACAGGCTCGTCTCTTGCCGTTTTCGGCTCGGGTCGTGGTTACCTGGCGCCGGCAAGACCAGGTTGGCTGGCACCATCGCCGGGCGCCACCTCCGGGCATGCACTGCAAAGCAGGTGTTCGTGGTGGTACCGACCGAGGTCCGGCCCGTCGTCGTCGTGGCGGCCGTGATGCTCGTCCAGGAGCTCGACGGCGATCTCCGCGCGCGCTGCGTTCGCTGACCTCCGAGCACGTTCCGCGGGGCTGCCGAGGTTCGACCCGTGCAGCGGCATCGTCAGCGCGTACCTCGGAGCTGGCTGAGGACGGCCGAAACCGCCCGACGCGCGGGGCCACCCGGGGGATACGGTCTCGCGCATGGCCGACATCGCGAACGATCCACGCCTCGACCCGCGCATCAAGGCGGTCCTCGCGGCGTTCCCGAGCATGACGACGACCGACGCCGAGAGCAGGGAGCAGCTCGTGACTGAGGCGTCGACGCCCGAGGCCATCGCCCAGCGCCAGATGATCACCGCGCTGCTCGATTCGGCCGACAATGAGGAGATCGCACCGTCGAAGGGCCTCGACGTCACCGACCACGCGGTCACGTCCCAGCCCGACGGGAACACGATCCACCTGCGCTTCATCCGGCCGACCTCGCCGGGCGCGCCGCTGCCGTGCGTGTACTACATCCACGGTGGCGGGATGGCGTCGCTCTCAGCCTACGACGGGAACTACCGGGCGTGGGGTCGCATCATCGCCGCCCAGGGCGTGGCCGTGGCGATGGTCGACTTCCGCAACTGCGTGTCGCCGTCGTCCTGCGAGGAGGTGGCGCCGTTCCCCGCTGGTCTGAACGACTGCTTGTCTGGCCTGAAGTGGGTCCTCGACCACGCTGCCGACCTGGGCATCGACGCCGGCCGGATCATCGTTGCCGGCGAGAGCGGCGGCGGGAACCTCACGCTCGCGACCGGCCTCAAGCTGAAGCAGGACGGCGACATCGGCCTCGTCAAGGGGCTGTACGCGCTGTGTCCCTATATCGCAGGCTCGTGGCCCCGCGAGGATCTGCCGTCCTCGATCGAGAACAACGGGATCCTCCTCGACCTACACAACAACCGTGGCGCGATGGGCTACGGCATCGAAGCGTACAACGAGAAGAACCCGCTCGCGTGGCCCGGCTTCGCCACCGAGGAGGACGTGAAGGGCCTTCCGCCGGTCTACATCTCGGTGAACGAGTGCGACCCCTTGCGCGACGAGGGCATCGAGTTCTACCGGCTGCTGCTGCGCTCCGGCCAGCCGGCTCGGGCCCGCACGGTGCTCGGCACAGCCCACGGCACCGAGATCCTCCCGTTCATGTGCCCCGACATCTCGCGCGACACCGCGGCGTCCATTGCCGAGTTCGCCCGGACGGTGTGACCCCACCCGAATGTGTGGCGGTTGCGCACCGTTTCGGTACGGAACCGCCGCACATTCGGGCCAGCCCGGGTCGGCGCGATGCGCATCGCACCGACGATCAGACGTCGGCGAGGAACGCTGCCGGCGGAGCGTTCCGTGCCCGAAGCGTCTGGCCCCATACGCCCGCCTCGGTCGCGGCACCCGTGACGACCGGCCACATGGCCGCGGTCGTGGCCAGATCGAGCCCTGCCGGCGTCCAGCCGTCAGCCCGCGTCCCGGCTCGCACCAGACCCGCCGGCGTGTAGGCGGCGAGCAACACGGGCGGGCGCGGCGTCTGCACCGGCTTCGGGCGCACGCCTGAGGGGGCGACGGCGAACCCCCCGGCGTGAGCAGCGGATCGAGCGCGACCCGCTGCTCCGGAGGAAGCGAGCCGTCTGACGTGCCGGGGTAGCTCGACTTGGGCTTGACCGGGTCGAGCAGCCGATCGAGCACCCAGAGCTCGCCGTAGCCACGACGCTCGGCCTCCTCGGCCATGGTCGTGACGGTGGTGGGGTCGGCGAAGGAGCCGACCTGGGCGAGTGCGAGTCCGATCATGACGGGCCTCACGCGGCGTCCGGCCGGCCAGCGGCCAGCATGGCGTCGAGATCGACCTGAGACGCTCGAGCGCGCGAACGGCGAAACCGCGAGCAGATCCCCGCCATTCGTTCCACGCGACGACCTCGTCGTCCTTGGGCGGCAATTCCCAGTCCTCGTAGCCGGCGGCACCGCGGAGGAACCCATCGAGGGTGATGCCCCATCCGCAGTACGCCTTGACGCATTGGAAGTCCCTTCGTAATGCTCGTGGAGCGTGGTGTTGGTGTCATCGCGGTGTCGGGTGCCCGAGGGGGTTCGTGGTGGAGGAGAACGGAGCACGTGAGAGCCGTCCCGACGTCGAGGTCGTGGTGGTGGGCGCCGGGTTTGCCGGCCTCTACATGCTGTACCGATTGCGCCAGCTCGGCCTCAGCGCGCGGGCCTTCGAGACCGGCGACGATGTCGGCGGCACCTGGTACTGGAACCGCTACCCCGGCGCTCGCTGCGACATCCCGACGACCGATTACAGCTATGGCTTCGACTCCGAGCTCGAGGACGAGTGGACCTGGTCGGAGAAGTACGCCACCCAGCCCGAGATCCTCCGCTACCTCCAGTTCGTCGCCGAGAAGCACGACCTGCGACGCGACATCACCTTCGGCACCCGTGTCGCCGCCGCGAACTGGGACGGCGAAGCCGGTCTGTGGCGCATCCGTACCGACGACGGCCAGCTCATTTCGTGCCGCTACTACGTGATGGCGAGCGGGTGCCTGTCGGTCCCGAAGGAGGTCGACATCGAGGGCGCCGACCGCTTCGGTCGCGAGGTCTACTTCACGAGCCGGTGGCCCCACGAGGGCGTCGACTTCGCCGCCAAGCGCGTCGCAGTGATCGGCACCGGCTCGTCGGCGATCCAGTCGATCCCGGTGATCGCCGAGCAGGCGGCGCAGCTCACGGTGTTCCAGCGCACGCCGGCCTACTCGATCCCGGCCCGCAACGGGCCGCCCCCGCCTGACGCCCTCGCCGAGCTGAAGAACGATCGCGCCGCGTACCGCGAGGCGGCGAAGTGGTCGCTCGCCGGCGTGCCCGCCACCAGCGACGTCCAGCCGTCGTCGATGGTGTCCGACGAGGACGCCCGCGCCCGGTTCGAGGCGGGTTGGGAGCGGGGCGGGCTGTTCTCGGTCAGCGTGTTCGCCGACCAGGCGGTGAACCCGGTGGCCAACGAGCGCGTGGCTGAGATGTTCCGGGAGAAGATCCGCGCGATGGTGAACGACCCAGAGACGGCCGAGGCGCTGTGCCCCAAGGACTACCCGTTCGGCACGAAGCGGCCGTGCCTCGACACCAGCTATTTCGAGACCTACAACCTGCCCCACGTTCGCCTCGTCGACCTCCGCAAGCACCCCCTCAAGACGATCACCGAAACCGGTGTCGACACCGTGGACGAGTCGATGGAGTTCGACGCCATCGTCTTCGCGACGGGCTTCGACGCGATGACCGGCGCTGTCGTGGCCGTCGACATCGAGGGCAAGGACGGCATCACCCTGAAGCAGAAGTGGGCCGACGGCCCCGTCACGTACCTCGGCCTCATGACCGATGGCTTCCCCAACCTGTTTCTCGTGACGGGGCCGGGCAGCCCCTCGGTGCTGTCGAACATGACGGTGTCGATCGAGCAGCACGTCGAGTGGATCGCCGATCGCATCTCCGACATGAGAGAGAAGGGTCTCACCACGATCGAGCCGACCGCCACGGCCGAGGCCGGATGGGTGCAGCACGTCAACGACTGCGCCGACATCACCCTCTACCCGCGGGCCAACTCGTGGTACATGGGCGCCAACGTGCCAGGCAAGCCACGCGTGTTCCTGCCCTACATCGGCGGTGTCGGGCCCTACCGTGCCATCTGCAACGAGGTCGTCGAGCGCGGCTACCTCGGGTTCGAGCTCACCGGGCTCGCCGGCGTCCAGTGCAACGACGGCATCGTTCGCCGGCTCCAACCGGACGTGAAGATGGTCCTCGACATCATGGCCTCGCTCGACCTGCCGGTGATGGACACGATGTCGCCGGCCGAGGCGCGCTCGTTCTCCGAACAGGGCGCGGGGATGCGTCCACCAGGGCCCGACGTGGCCGAGATCGTCGACGGCGTGTGCCCCGGAGCGGCAGGCGATCTGCGTTACCGGCTGTACCGGCCCGAGGGCGCCGGCCCGCATTCCGTCGTCGTGTACTACCACGGTGGCGGGTGGGTGCTCGGCAGCCACGACTCCGACGATCCGTTCTGCCGCGACCTCTGCGCGCGCTCCGGCGCCGTTGTGGTGTCGGCCGACTACCGGCACGCACCCGAGCACCGGTTCCCCGCCGCCGTCGACGACGCCTTCGCCGCGTTGGAGTGGGTGGCAGCCAACACCATCGAGCTCGGCGGCATCCCGGGCCAGCTGGCCGTGGCCGGCTGGAGCGCCGGCGGCAACCTCGCAACCGTCGTCGCCCGTCTCGCACGCGATGCGGGCGGTCCCGACCTGGTCGGCCAGCTGCTCGTGAACCCCGTCACCAACTACGACTTCTCGCGGTCGAGCTACGAGGAGAACGCCGAGGGTTACACCCTCACGACGGCGATGATGCGCTGGTTCTGGGACCACTACGTCGATCCCTCCGACCGCCTCGATCCCCGAGTGTCGCCGTTGCGGGCAGAGAACCTCGCCGGGCTTCCGCCGGCAACGGTCGTCTACTGCGAGTTCGACCCGCTGCGCGACGAGGGGGCCGCATACGCCGACGCGCTCGAGAGCGCCGGAGTCTCGGTGCGGCGGGTGTTCGGCCGTGGACACACCCACACTTCGCTGACCATGGTCGACATTGTGCTGTCGGGAGCGAGGGTGCGCGCCGACATCGCCGAGGCGCTCCGCAGCTTCTTCTCCGCAACCGTCCCGGCATGAGCGGGCGCGGGCTCTGATTCCGCCCTGCTGCAGGGCGGCACCGTTGTCAAGACGACCGGCGACGGCCAGATCTACGATTCTCGCGCCTGCCGATGAGGCGCTCGTGCACGAGCTCGCCCACCTCGGGCTCGGTGAGACGGCGCTCTCCGATCTCGACCCGCGTTCCGTTCGCGCCAACGACGTCGAGCGGTGATGCAACCAGGTCGCTGCCGAGCTCCTCGTGCCGATGGCCGAGTTCCGCGACCGGCTCAATGCGAACGGGAACCTGCGGGTCCAGCTGCAGCCACTTGCCGAGCACTTCCGCGTCAGCCCCCAGGTGGTTCTCGGTCGGCTGCGCGAGGCCGGCGCGCTGACCTGGGAGGAGTACCTCGTCGAGCTGGACGTGGAACCCGTGCGTGTCGCCCAGTTACTCGCGACCCGCGGCGGCGTTGGCGTTTACCACCACAACACCAAGGCGGCTCAGGTGAGCCGTCGGTTCGCGCGAGCGCTGATCGCGAGCACGAAGGAGGGTCGCAATCCGTACACGCGAGCCTTTCGGTTGCTCGACGTGAAGAGGGCATCCACGTTCGACAGGCTCGCCGACCGTCTCGGGGTTCGCTGATGTCGCCCTACCGCGGCGCCGGCGGAAGGTGTCACATGCGAGGCGATCGTGGAACTTCCTGAGCTCGACGTTGCGCGCGCTCGACGCTTCGTCGACGAGCTCAACGCAGAGATGCCGTTCGATGCTCGTGACGAGGTGGAGTACGAGCTCGCGGTCGAGGCTGGCGCGCTCACGATCCTTGAATGCCGTCCGCGTGGCGCGAGGACTACGGCCCCGAGTCGACGCGCCGTCCGATCGCTCGCCTTCGCTATGTGAAGGCACGCCGGGAGGGGAGCCTCTACTGGCGGGACCGCCACTCGAAGTTCCACGTCTACGACCAGACCCCACCGACTCCGTCGATCCGGGATCTCCTCGAGGAGGTCGAGGCCGACCCCATCTCGATCTTCTGGGGCTGACCCGCCCGAATAACGTACACTTACAGCAGTAGGCGTACGAAAGGCGGCTCATGGAGCCAGCGGGCGTGGAGGTTCCGATCGTGTGGCGAGGCCGACGAGCGCGCGCCTTTGTGCCGACCCGGCTGGATGATCGGGACCTGTGGCTCGACGCCCGGACCGTCGCCGAGGCAGCCCGGGCGCACGCGGCTGTCGAGCACGGCGCCGAAACCATGCCGGAGGACTTCGCCGCGCTGGCTCGGCTCCTGCTGCGAGCGGAGGGTGTGGCGTCGTCCTTTATCGAGGGCGTGACCGCGCCGGTCGTCGACATCGTCCTCGCTGAGGCCGACGAGAGTGGGGTTCCATCGGCCGCTGCGTGGGTGGCGGCGAACCTCGCCGCGGTGGCTGAGGCGGTCGAGGAGGCGCACGTCGGGCCTCTCACGGTCAAAAGCCTGTGAGGGTGGCACCGGACGCTCATGACCGGGAGTCCGACGCCCGCCCAGCACGTCGGCGTGCTTCGAACGGAGCAGGGCTGGATCGGCGGCACGTCACCGCTCGACGCCCACCTCGTGACACCGCCGCCGGACGAGGTCCCCGCCCTGGTCGACGATCTCATCGCTTACGTCAACCGCGACGACCTGGACCCCGTGAGCCAAGCCGCGATCGCTCACGCGCAGTTCGAGATCATCCATCCCTTCGCCGACGGCAACGGGCGCGTTGGGCGCGTGCTCGTCGCGTGGATTTTCGTCCGCCGCCTGTCGCTCGTGACGCCGCCGCCGGTAGCGCCCGTATCGCTGCCGACGTCGGTGGCTACAGCTCTGGGCTCGTGCTGTTTCGCCTGGGAGACCACAACGCGTGGGTCCGTTGGTTCGCGGAGGCGGTGTCGGGCGCCGGCCGAGCGCAACAGGAGCTGGTCGCATCGGTCGGGCGACTGCAGCGCGAGTGGCGTGAGCGACTCGCCGGGCCTCGAGCGGACTCGAGGCGCGTTCGGAGCGATGCCGCGGCCTGGCGCGTGCTCGACCTCCTGCCTCGGCATCTCGTGCTCACGGGTCCGACCGTGGCGAGCGAGCTCGCCATCCCGTTGAAGTCCGCGAACGCGGCGCTGGCAGAGCTCGCCGCTGCCGGCATCCTCGTGGAGCACGGAACGGTGCAACCGAGCGGGCGAGGACGGCCCAGTCGTCTGTACACGAGCGCCGAGCTCCTCGGACTCACCGGCTCGAACCCGTTGCGGCCTGAACGACGAGAGTGCTCTCGGCGGAGCTTCTTCCACTATCCGGTCTCTCAGCGAACTTTCTTCCGCATCGATGGAAAGACGGGGGCACCTGATCCCGTGATCCGCGCTGTCGTCGACGCTGCTCGGTACCGGCGCGCGATGCGACGAGCCCTCCGAGCGACTCGCATCGCCGTCGACCGCGATGGACGCAACTGGACGCGCGAAGACCTGCACGAGCGCGTCAGCGCGCGGTAGAAAACGAGCAGGTCAGCGGGGCAATTCCAGTGTTGCCGCTAGTGGGCATATCTCGCCCCCGCCACCAACGGAATCGCAGGTCAGGCCCCACTTCTCGGAGTGGGGCCTTCTGCGTTCCTGCTCACCAAGCGGTTCTCAGGCTGAAGGAGCCGGAGCCGAGACGACCTCGAACTCCTCGGCATGCAGGTCCTCCAGCATCGTCCGGTGGCGCTCGGGAGTCCAGGGCCACAGCTCGGGCAGCCCGTCCTTGCCCAGGTACCAGCTCGTGCACCCCGAGGTCCAGATGGTGTTTGGCATCGCCGCCCGCATCTCGGCGTTGAACGCTTCGGTGGCCGCTCGCGTCGGCGCCACGGCCTGGAGCGAGCTGCGGCGCATCTCCTCGAGCCAACCCACGATGTAGTCGGCCTGCGCCTCAGCCACAGAGATGAGGGAGGAGTTGCCGATGGGGCTGTGGGGGCCCATGAGCGTGAACAGGTTCGGGAAGCCCGGCAGCGCGACGGTCCGGTAGGCGCGCGGGCCCTCGGCCCATTCCTCGTCAAGCGTCCACCCGTCCGGACCGGTGACCTTCATGGGGCGCATGTAGGCGTGGGCATCGAAGCCGGTGGCAAAGACGATGACGTCGACCTCGAGCAGCCTGCCATCGCTGAGCCGGACGCCGGTGGGCTCGACGCGTTCGATACCCGTCGTGACCACCTCCACGTTCGGTCGTTGAACGGCGGGGTAGTACCCGGCGGACATGATCAGGCGACGGCACATCGGTTGGTGATCGGGGGTGAGCGTGCGGCGCAGGGCCGGGTCGCGCACTGCGAGGCGGAGGTTCCACCGGCAGGCCGCCGAGACGGCTCGGCGGAGGAGCCCGGGCTGGGTCACGGCCCGGGCGAAGACGTTGCCCAACACGACTCGGTAGGCGCTGTACGACGCCCGGTTGAGGATCGGCCGCCTGGCGAGCAGGCGCTGCGAGCGCTCGGAGTAGCGCAGGTTCGGGACCGGGAGGATCCACTGAGCACTGCGTTGCAGCACGTAGAGCTGCTCGACGTCGCCGGCGATCGCCGCGACGATCTGCGCTCCAGTGGAGCCGGTGCCGATGACGGCAATCCGTCGCCCGTCGAGCGGGACCGAGTGATCCCAGCGCGCCGAGTGGAATGCAGCGCCTTCGAAGGAGTCGATGCCGTCGATGTCCGGAAAGCGCGGGTGATGGAGCACACCGGTGGCGGTGACCAGTGCATCGGCAGACCAGCGGCGGCCGTCGGCGGCGACCACCTCCCACTCGACGCCCGTCCACGTCGCCTGGTCGACCTCGACCCCGAGCTCGATGTGGGGTCGCAGCTCGAGCTCGTCGGTCGCTCGCTGGAAGTATCCCTGAATCTCGCCACCGGGGGAAAAGACGCTGGTCCAGCTCGGGTTCGGGAGGAACGAGTACGAATAGAAGCGTGAGGGCACGTCACAGCTCAGACCGGGGTAGGTGTTCTCGCGCCAGGTCCCCCCGATGTCCGAGGCCTTTTCGAGGATCGTGAAGTCTGACATCCCCGCGGCCCGGAGCTTGGCTCCCATGCACAGCCCGGACATGCCTGCCCCTACCACCACCACCCGCGGGTCGCGACGAGCGCCGACGTAGCGCGACAGCTGCGCCGCGAGGTCGGTGACGGCACGGTCTGCGTCGCGGAGCCGCCCGGCGAACAGGTGGAAGTCGTGCCAGAGCCCGGGGTACTCCGTCGTGGTGATGTCGGCGCCGGCGTCGCGGGCACGGATGTCGAGCTGTCGCGCGTCCTCCACCAGCGGATCGAGCGACGCGGAGTGGACCACGAGCGGTGGGAGGCCCGCCAGCTGGCCCAGCAGGGGCGACACCGAGGGATCGGAGCGGTCCGTCCCACGCGGTGCGTAGGCGTGCGCCCAGCGGTCGAGGGCGGAGGCGTCGAGCACGCCGTCGCCTCGGCCCGGGTCTCGAGGCGAGGCCAGATCGAGCCACGGGCAGATCATGGCGATCACCGCCGGATCTGGGGTGCCCTGGTCGCGCACGGCCATGGCCAGCGACAGGGCCAGACCGCCACCGGCGGAGTCGCCGATCACCGCGATGGGCTCGCCGGGGCGCTCTCGGAGCAGGGCCTGGTAAGCCGCCACCGCGTCGTCCAGTGCCGCCGGCCAGGGGTGTTCTGGCGCAAGCCGGTAGTTGGCCACGAAGGCAGGGACGCCGAGCCGGTCCACCAGGTGGGCCACGACATTGCGGTGGCTCGCGGCCGACCCGAGCACGTAGCCCCCGCCATGGAGGTACAGTACGCAGCCCGGACCGACGCCCTGTTGGGGTTCGACCCAATCACCGCTGACGCCGCCGAGGCCTCGCGGAGCATGGCTGACACCTCCTGGGGGAGAGCCCGTGATCGACGCCCGGTCGGTGATGGCCCGCCGGAACCGCAGGGGAAGCCGCTCGGAGCGCACCGCCGGGCCGAGGGCGCGGAGGGCAGCGTGGAGGGCACGGCGGGGGAGGAGCTGAGCCACGTGGTTCTCCTGGTCGGGATTCGAGGGAGGCCGAAGGTTGGTCGTCAAATGGTACGGCACTGCCGAGAGGTCGGGCCCGGCTCGCATGGACGGCGACCGGGGACGTTAGTTGAACAGGGCTCTACCGACGACGGCTCGGTGAAGTCGGGAAGGTGCCCGACGACGACGATGGCGTCAGGCACCTCGAACATCGATCGATACGCCGGCGCCGCTCCAACAGCGATGGGAAGAAGATGCGGCCACCATGACCGACGATTGAGGATGGCCGAGGGCCGGTGGGCCATCTGGGCGGCTGCGGACCTACGGGTCAGTTGTGGGGTCGGGACGGCCATGGACCGACTGCCCGCGCCGAGTGCGCCCAGAACGGGTCGAGCCCGAGGCGATGGCAGGACCGCCCGGCGTACGACAAGATGTGCCTGTGTCTCATAGGGCCCCGGCCTGTCGGTGGGAGTCCAGTCGACCAAGGGGGGACGATGAAGGTCAAAGGTGCGATTTTCGTGGGTCAGGGCAGCGAGATGCCGCTGGAGGACCTCGAGCTCACCGACCCGGGTGTGGGTGAGGTCCTGGTTCACTACGGCGCCAGTGGCCTGTGCCACTCCGACCTCTCGGTTTTGAACGGGACGCTCCCGATTCCGGGCCCGAGCATCCTGGGCCATGAGGGAGCCGGCACGGTCGAGGCCGTCGGCCCCGGCGTCGAGAAGGTCAAGCCCGGCGACACGGTCGTGGTGAGCTTCATCCCGGTTTGCGGGCAGTGCTTCCACTGCGTCCGCGGCCAGAGCCAACTGTGCGAGGTGGGCTTCTTCGCTCCGCCGAAGTTCACCCGATCCGACGGTGCCATGGTCGGTGGGGCGCTGGGGGGCTGCGCCACCTTCGCGGAATGCACCGTGATCCACGAGCGCTCGGTCGTGAAGGTCGAGACCGATGTCCCGGTGGAGCAGCTCGCGCTCATCGGATGCGGCGTGACGACGGGTACCGGTGCGGTACTGAACACCGCCAAGGTGGAGCCGGGCTCGACCGTGGCGGTAATCGGATGCGGTGGCGTCGGTACGGCCGCCATCCAGGGGGCCAGGATCGCCGGCGCGTCGATGATCGTCGCCGTCGACACCGTGCAATCGAAGCTCGACATGGCGATGAAGCTGGGCGCGACGCACGGCGTGCTGGCCGGTGGAGGTCAGGACCCGGTCACGGCCGTGAAGGCCCTGACCCAAGGTCGCGGTGTCGACTACGCCTTCGAGGTCATCGGTCACGCGGCCACGCTGACTCAGGCCTACAACATGGTCCGTCGTCGCGGGATGGTGGTGGCCGTGGGGGTGCCTGCCTTCGACGCCCTGCTCGAGGTGCCGATCGGGGATCTCATCTTCGGCGAGAAGATCATCCAGGGCAGCCTGTACGGCTCGGCCCAGGTGTCGTGGGACTTCCCCCGACTCGTCGGCCTCGTCGAATCCGGGCAGCTGGATCTGAACGCCATGGTGAGCAGCACGATCTCCTTGAACGAGGTCAACGACGGCTTCCGCGCCATGCAAGCGGGCGAGGTCATCCGCTCGGTCATCAGCTACTGACCCGGGTCCACGGATCCGACGGCGAGACCTCGTGGTCGCGCTCGTTCAGGCCGTCAACTCGCTGGTTAGGCAGCGCTCGTCGGGGCCCGGTCTTTGATGGGCGGCGGGGGTGGGCGGTGGCTACGCCACCAAGCTGTTCCGAGTCGGGTCGGCATGAACACCACGATGAACGGTGGCTCAGCTGACGCGCTGGGTCCCCACGAGCAGATCGCGGAAGGGCGTCTCCCGGTCGACCTGGGGCTCCTTGGGCAGCCCCAGCACACGCTCGCCGATGATGTTCCGCTGGACCTGGTCCGTGCCACCGGCGATGCCGCTACCCGGGGCGGAGAGAACCGCCATGGCCCACCGGTCCCCTCCCCGCGCCCCTTCGTCCCAGGCCTGGCCGCCGGTCCCGGCGATGGCGACCGCTGCCGAACCCATGTCCCTGCTCAGCTGAGCACCGTAGAGCTTCGCGATTGAACCCTCCGGTCCGGGCACGCGCCCACTCCGAGCCGTCTCGCGCATTCGGATACCCGTGTAGCGCTGGATCGTGGATCGGATCCAGAGGCCGGCCAGCAGCTGGCGTACCACCGGGTCACCATCGACCCCGCGTTCGCGGGCCAGCGCGATGAGGGAGCGCACGCTGGCACCACCCATGCCGCCACCACCGCCCTGGGCCGAGACCCCGGCCATGCGCGCGTTCATCAACACGGTGATCGCGGCGCGCCACCCTTCATCGACGTCGCCGACGACGTTGGCATGAGGGATGTGGGTGTCGGTGAAGAACACCTCGTTGAAGTTGGCGCCGCCGGTGATCTGGCGCAGAGGTCGGATCTCGATCCCGGGGGAGCGCATGTCGACGATGAACATGGTGATGCCGCGGTGCTTGGGGGCGTCGGGGTTGGTACGCGCGATCAGGATCCCGTAGTCGGCGTAGTGGGCGCCCGAGGTCCATACCTTCTGACCGTTGACCGTCCACTCGTCACCATCACGGACCGCGCGGGTCTGGAGGCTGGCGACGTCGGATCCCGCGCCGGGTTCGGAGAACAGCTGGCACCAGATCTCGTCCCCGCGCAGCATCGGGGGTATGTAGTGGCGCTTCTGCTCCTCGGTTCCCAGTGCCAGCAACGTGGGGCCGCACATCCCGTGGCCGATCATGAAGATCCGGGTGGGGAGTTCGTAGCCGGCCGCTTCCTCGTTGAAGATCTCGAGCTCGCGGGGCGACATCCCCGCGCCGCCGTACTCCTTCGGCCAGGTGATCCCGGCGAACCCCGCATCGGCAAGCCGAGCCTGGAACGACTGCGACTGGGCGATCCGCTCGCGCTCGGTGGATTCGTCGACCTCGTCGAACAGCCCGCCCGGGTCGTCCTCGTCGTCGCTCCGGCTGCGGGCCCGGGCGTTGGACTCCAGGAACCGTTGGATCTGGGTCCTCAGCGCCGCCTGCTCCGCGGTGACGTCCTGCACGGTGTGGTCGGCCATGTCGCCCCACTTCATCTTGGTCGCATTGGTCTTCGTACCGTATACAAGCATCAAGTTGCGTGCAGTGTCTCGGCCCGCGAGCATGTCGTCCCACGACGGTGAAGGGGGGCCCATGGCCGAGCGACAGCCGCTCGAAGAGGGTTATTTCGTCATGCCGGATGCAGCTCATCAGCACCCGCGGCTCATCGGGTCGTACAGCCCTAAGGCCGACGAGTGCTTCTTTCCCCGCCGCAAGCGCTGCCCGATCACGTTTGGGCCGGTCGAGGATCGGCTGCTCTCCAGCGAAGGCGTCCTTTACTCCTGGACCTGGCTCGTGACCTTGAAGTACGGGGCCATGACCACCGGCGGGAAGCCCCATGGCGTGGGCCAGGTGGACTTGCCCGAGGGAGTGCGGGTCCAGTCCCGGCTTCTCGGTTCCCAGGGCGACTGGGAGATCGGCATGCCGATGGTGCTCGACCTACTGCCGATCTCGACCGACGAAGCCGGGACCGAGCTGTGCACGTTCGCGTTCCGGATCAAGGAGGCAGGGGCTGATGGCCCTAGAACATGACGTCTACGTCATCGGTGTAGGGATGCACCGGATCTCGGCCGCGCCCACACCGGTGCGGGACATGGCGTTCGACGCTGGCATCAACGCCATGAACGACGCCGGCATCGAGTTCGACACGGTGGGGGCGCTCTACAACGGCTACGCCAGCGGAGGCATGACCGTCGGGGTAACACTGGCCAAGGACTTCGGGCTCACGGGTGTACCGGTGGCCCATGTCGAGAACGCCTCGGCGACGGGTTCCTCGGCCTTCCGGGAGGCGGTGTTGTCTGTCGCCGGCGGGCACTCCCGTTGCGCGATGGCCCTGGGGTTCGACCCCAGCCCTGGGGCGATGATGAGTGGTGGTGGCGGCGCCCTCAGCGCAGGCATGTTGTCGGCGTTCTTCAAGCCTTCGGTCGAGGGGACACTGCTCCCGGCGGCGTTCTTCGCCTTGTGGGCGGTGCGCAGGATGCACGAGGCGGGCACCACGGTCGAGACCTACGCCAAGATCGCAGCCAAGAACTGGAATCACGCACGGCTCAACCCCTACGCCCAGCGCCAGGCCGACCACCAGATCACCGCCGAGGAGGTCCTGAACTCGACGATGATCGCCTACCCGCACACGTCGATGATGGCGGCCGCGGTGGGTGGTGGGGCAGCCTGCGCCATCGTGGCCGACCGGGAGCTGGCCGAGCAGGTCCGCGATCGGATGGGTCACCCGTTGGTGAAGGTGGTCAGTAGCCGGTCCGAGTCCGAGCGCTACACCCCCGGACACCTTTTCATGGGAGCGGTGGTAGGCCCGTCGGAGCTGACACGTTCCACCTCCCAGGCGGCCTATGAGGAGTCGGGTCTCGGACCGGCCGACCTCGACCTGGTTCATGTTCACGACGCCTTCCCGGTGGAGGAGCTCCTCTACTACGAGCTGCTGGGGATCTGCGGCGAAGGAGAGGGTGACAAGCTGGTGGCCGAGGGTGCCACCGAGATCGGTGGCCGGATACCCTTCTCGACCGACGGTGGCCTGATCGGGCGGGGCCATCCCGTCGGCCCGACGGGCCTGGCCCAGATCTGGGACACTACGGTTCAGGTCCGTGGCCAGGCGGGTTCCCGCCAGGTCGAAGGGGCGCGCACCGGGATGGCCCACATGATGGGGGCCGGTTCCGTCTGCATCATCCATATCCTTCAACGACAGTAGGTGGACCACGATGTCGAATCAGGCTGGCAAGCGCCTCAAATGCGACGCCTGTGGCGCGGAGGTGGTGGTGACCAAGGGCGGCAACGGCACCGTCGCCTGTTGCCAGAAGCCGATGGCGCCGAAGTAGGCGTTTCGGTGGCGCAGGCGCGAACTCGATTGGACCCGCGAGGCTAAGGAGGCCGACATCGATGGCACTGAAGGTTGGCAAGCGCTACCAATGCGAGCAGTGCGGCACTGAGGTTCTGGTCACCAAACCGAGCGGGGGAGACCTGTCCTGCTGTGTCGTGACGATGCAGCAGCTCACGCCCAAGAAGACCGCTTCGGCGGACTGACGCCGGGCGTCCGCGGCCGTGCACCTCGAACGTCTGCGCCTCCAGCGGCGAGGCTTCGTCGCCTGGGTCGAACTCAGCGGCGAGCCTCTCGACGCCCGCGAGGCGGCCGAGCTCGTGGCCGTAGCGACTGAGCTGGCGGAGGACGAGGCCATTCGGGTTGTGGTGCTGGGAAGCCAGGGAGCCCACTTCTGTCCCGGGGCGGGCTCGAGCCTGGATCCGCTGGCCTTCCTCCCTGATCCGGCCGCGGCCATCGCATCGCTGCGCCCGCCGGTGGTAGCCGTCTGCCGGGGGGAGGTGGCCTCGGTCGGTCTGGAGTTGGCGTTGGCGGCCGATGTGCGCCTGGCCGACACCACGGCCCTTTTCTCGGTCTCCGACGTGACCGAGGGTCGGGTGCCGAGCTGGGGTGGGACGCAACGGCTGCCGCGGGCGGTGGGTCCGGCTCGGGCCCTGGCCATGCTCATGCTCGGGGAGAGGGTCGACGGCACCACGGCGGCCCAGATCGGCTTGGTGCACGACGTGGTCGACGCAGAAGGTTTCGACGAGGCCCTGACCGCCCTCGTCGAAGGGCTCGCGGCCCTTGCCCCGCTGGCGTTGGCCCTGGCCAAGGAGGCCGTGTCGCGGGGTACGGAGATCCCGATGGCCGACGGCCTGCGCCTCGAAGGTGACCTCAATCACCTCCTGCAGACCACCGAGGACCGCGCCGAAGGTCTCCAGGCTTTCTTCGAGAAGCGTGAACCGCGGTTCTCTGGTCGGTGAGCCGCCCGGATCGGAGCCTCGACGCGGGTGTTCCGGACGGCACCATCGCTCATGCCCTCGCCCTAGCCGACTCGGCGGCCCGGGCTCTGGAGCAACTGGCCGGCGGGTCGGGAAGGGTTCAGGTGGACACCGACGGGGTGGCGGCTCACGTGCTCTTGCCGGCGGTTATGGCCGCTCACCACGGTCAGTCGGAGTGGGCGCGACCGGCACCCCCGCGCCCGGCTCCCGGGGGCGGCTTCGTCGCTGCCGACCTGGGGGCGCCCGGGGACGAGGAGGCCTTCGCCCGCCTCTTGTCCACCATTCCGGCGCCGGCCGACGCAGGTGCCGTCGAACACGCCGCCCAGCTGTGGCGCCTGCCGGTAGTGGCCTACAGACCTCGTTCGACCGGCCCACGGCGCCCTCCCCGGCACGGGCTCGCCCCACGGGCTCGGACCACAAGGCCCACCCCGCGGCGCCGGGCTGCCGGGTCGGGTACTCCGCCGCTGTCGGGGATCCGGGTCGTGGATCTCACGGCCATGTGGGCGGGCCCCCTCGCCACCTGGTTGCTGGCCGAGCTCGGGGCTGAGGTGACCAAGGTCGAGAACGCCGTGCGCCCGGATGGTTTGCGAGGTCAGCCCTTCCTGTTCGCCGCCCTCGACCGCGGCAAGACCCACG
The DNA here is from genome assembly GCA_030681555.1 of Acidimicrobiales bacterium. Taxonomy (GTDB): domain Bacteria; phylum Actinomycetota; class Acidimicrobiia; order Acidimicrobiales; family VFJN01; genus VFJN01. Next base: position 24,052 of record JAUXRW010000157.1, on the reverse strand, counting down.
CGGACCTGGACCTGCGAGATGACGCGGCCCAGGGCGAGCTCCGGGCACTGATCGCAGCCGCGGACGTCCTCGTCGACAGCTTCTCGCCCCGCGTGATGCCCAATCTCGGCCTGGGCGCCGAGGCGCTGGCCAGGCTGAACCCGTCGCTCGTGCACGTGGCCATCCCCGCCTTTCCGGCCGGATCGCCGCAGCGATCCTGGGGGGCTTACGGAACCGGGGTGCACGCCTTTTGCGGTCTGGGTGACCTGGGCGGTGAGCGCTACGCCGCTCCGGCGGTGACCTACCCCGACCCGCTGGCCGGGCTGGCGGGCCTTCGGGCGGTGGTGCACGGCCTGTTGGCGGCCCCGGGGGCCGTCCACGTCGACGCTTCGCTGGTCGACGCGGTGGCTCCTCTGGCCCCCTGGGCGGGGCCCGCCGGGCTCGGGCGTGCGATCGAGCCAGTGGCCGAGCATCTGGCTACGGCCTTGCGGGAGCGGGGGTTCTTCGACGAGGACGGGCTGCCCTCGTCACCGTTGGTGCTGGACTGGCCACGATGAGGGACTCCGACGAGCCCATTCGACTCGAGGTCGAGGCCGACGGCGTGGCCGTGGTCTCGCTCCACCGTCCCGAAAAGCTCAACATCTACAACCTGGCCATGCGGGACGCGCTGATCGAGGCCTTCACGGCCGTAGCCGACGATCCGGAGGTGCGTGCCCTGCTGCTCAGGGCCGACGGACGGCACTTCTCCGCCGGGGCCGACCTCTCGGAGTTCGGCTCCGCCGGTTCGGTGATGGCGGCTCGGGCAATCCGGTGGCGACGCGATCCGTGGATACCGCTCTGGACGCTGCCTCAGCCCACGGTCGTGGCCCTCCACGGCTACGCGCTCGGCGCGGGCCTGGAGATGGCGTTGCTGTGCGACGTCAGGCTGGCCGCCTCCGATACCAAGGTCGGCCTGCCCGAGACCCGGCTGGGGATGCTGCCCTCGGCCGGGGGGACTCAGAGCCTGGTCCGAGCCATCGGTCCGGCGGCCGCCCTTCCCCTCATCCTCACCGCCGCCACCATCGATGCTCAGGACGCGGTTCGGCGAGGAGTCCTCACCGCCGTGGTGGATGACGTCGAAGTGGAGGCGAGGGCGGTGGCGTCCCGCCTGGCCGGACTGCCCTCGGCGGTGGCCCAGGCCACACGTCGGGCGCTGCGGGCGGCGGTCGACCTACCACTGGCGGGGGGTCTGGACGTCGAACGCCGACTCGCTCGGCGGGCCACCCCCAATCCATGAGACACTTCCCGTCAGGTGTACTGAGGTTCGGTCGCGGGAGCGGTGCCTGCGGCCGCGGCTAGCACGGGGAGGGGACACAATGCTTCCGGTACGCGGGTTTGTCGTACGAGGACGCAGCGAACAGCACGAAGCTCTTTGCCGCTGAGGTGATGCCCGCACTCCGGGGGGAGTGAGCCGGCTCCAGCCGGCCGAGCGCCATGGCGGCTACGAGCCGTCAACGCAACATCTGCCAAACCAGTCACACGAGGGGAACGAATCATCATGGGAAAGCTCGATGGGCAGGTCGCGGTCGTCACCGGGGGAGCACGGGGAGTCGGACTCGGCCACGCACGCCTGCTGGCCTACGAAGGCGCGTCCGTGGTGATCAACGACCTGGGCGGCGACTGGCACGGCACCGGCCATGACGATCGGCCCGCCCAGCAGGCTGTCGACCAGATCGTGGCCGCCGGCGGCTCGGCAGTGGCCAACTACGACGACGTGGCGGACTGGGAGGGGGGTCAGCGCCTGATCCAACAGGCGATCGACACCTTCGGTCGTCTCGACATTCTCATATGCAACGCCGGCATCCTCCGGGACCGGATGGCCTTCAACATGACCGAGGACGAGTGGGACTCGGTCATCAACGTCCACCTGCGCGGCCACTTCGTCCCGGTGCGCTTCGCCGCAGCCCACTGGCGGGAGCAGTTCAAGGCCACCGGGCAGCCCACCGGGGGGCGAGTCATCGTCACGGCGTCGGAGGCAGGCTTGTACGGCAACGCCGGCCAGCTCAACTACTCGGCCGCCAAGGCGGGCATCGCATCAATGGCGATGGTCCTGGCCCGCGAGTTCGAACGCATCGGCGCCACCGCCAACGCCCTGTGCCCGCGCGCCCGCACCCGCCTCACCGAGAACACCTTCGGAGCCTTCAACGTCGGGGAGGGGGAGTTCGACATCTGGGACCCGGACAACATCGCCCCGTGGGTGGTGTTCTTGTGTACCGACGAGGGCGCGGACATCAGTGGGCAGTGCTTCATCGTGGGCGGAGGATCGGTCGAGCTGGTGCAGATGCCGACCGCGGTGAGCAAGATCGAAAAGGACGGCCGGTGGGAGCTCGACGAGCTCAAGCAGGCGTCCAAGGAGCTCTTCGGGGACCGTCCCACACGGGTGGCGGCCTTTTCGGCAGATCTTCCGACCAATGGCTGACGCGGCGACCGGTCCGGGCCAGCCCCTGGAGGGAATCCGGGTCCTCGAGCTGTCGCAGGGGATCCAAGGGCCGTACTGCTCGAAGCTCCTGGCCGATTTCGGCGCGGAGGTCGTCAAGGCCGAGCCACCGGGCGGTGACGTCGCCCGCACGCTGGGGCCGTTCCCGACCGAGGTGGCCGACCCCGAGCAGAGCGCGTTGTTCCTCCACTGCAACACCAACAAGCGCGGGATCACACTGGACCCCTCCACCCCTGGCGGTCAGGACCTGCTGCGTCGCCTGGTCGGCCGGGCCGATGTCATAGTCGAGTCCGAGGCGCCCGGAGCGCTCGATCGCTGGGGAGTGGGGTACGAGGCCCTGCGGTCGATCAACCCCGCCCTGGTGTTCACCAGCATCACTCCCTTCGGCCAGGATGGGCCCTACGCGCAGTACAAGGGCGAGGAGATCGTCCAGTACGCGATGGGCGGGCCGATGAACAGCACCGGCCTCGAGGAGCGTGAACCGGTCAAGATGGCCGGGTCGGTCATCAGCTACCAGGCCGGGAACCTGGCCGCCACTGCCACGCTGGCCGCGGTGCTGGTGGCCGAACAGTCGGGGGAGGGGTCCCACGTGGACGTTTCGAGCCTGGAGAGCCAGGAGGGCTCGGTCGACCGTCGCCTGGCCTTCCTGACCGGCTACGCATACAACGGCGGTGAACCCAAACGCGAAGGGACCCAACGGCTGACGCCGGCACCGATGGGCGTGTACCCCTGTGCCGACGGCTACGTCCAGATCATCACCATCCCGACGTGGGTGCCCAGGATGCTCGCCACGCTCCAGAACGAGGACATGGAGCGTCTCTACGGCGACCCAGCCTGGCTGTTCAACCCCGACGTCCCCGACGCCACCGACGAGGTCCTCTACCCCTGGCTCGTCGAGCGAACGCGCAACGATGCGATGATCGAGGCTCAAGCCCACTCCTGGCCGATCACCGCCGTGAACACACCGGCCGATGTCGTGGACGACGTCCATTTCATGGAGCGGGGTTTCCTGGTCGATGTGGAGCACCCGGTCGCGGGCGCGATACGCCAGCCGGGGGCCCCGTTCAGGATGGCCGACGGCTGGCAGCTGAGGCGCCCGGCACCCCTGCTGGGTCAACACAACGACGAGGTGTACCGAGAAGAGCTCGGATTGTCAGATGCCGAGCTCGCCGATCTGCGCGCCGCTGGCGCCATCTGAGCCGAAGGAGGACGCTGGCTATGGCGCGACTGCCGCTCGAAGGGGTGCGGGTGCTCGACCTCACCGTGGTGTGGGCCGGTCCCTGGTGCACGATGTTGTTGGGAGACCTGGGCGCCGAGGTGATCCGGCTCGACAACCCGTACTTGTTCCCATCCAGCACCAAGGGCTTCGCCCCGCGGGTGTCCAAGGAGATGGCCGAGGCTCTGGGTCCCATCGTGGGGGCATTTCCCGACAAGGACCCCGGCGAGCGGCCCTGGAACCGTCACGCCATGTTCAACTGCCACGCCAGGGGCAAGCGGATGGCTACCGTCGACCTGTCCAAGGACTCCGGCCGCGAGGCGGTCCTGCGACTGGTCGAGGCCAGCGACGTGCTGGTAGAGAACAACGCGGCTCGTGTGCTGGACAAGCTGGGCATCGGCTGGGACGTGCTCCATGCCCGTAACCCGCGGTTCATCCTGCTCAGGATGCCGCCGATGGGCCTCACCGGTCCGTACCACGACTTCGTCGGCTTTGGCGCGCACTTCGAGGCCGTCTCGGGCCTCACCGCGGTCCGTGGCTACCGGGATGCGGACCCCACCTCGACGACCTCGGTCTTCCACATGGATCCGGCCAGCGGGGCCACCGGCGCGTTCGCGATCATGGCCGCCCTCCGCAGGCGGGAGCGCACGGGAGAGGGTTGCTTCATCGAGCTACCCCAGGCGGAGAATGTGATGCAGCAGATCGGCGAGCTGTTCGTCGACGCGGCCCGTACGGGCCGTGCCCATGAGCCCCTGGGCAACCGGCATCCCACCCGTGCCCCCCAGGGTTGCTACCCGTGTGCGGGTGAGGACCGCTGGGCGGTCATCTCCGTCGGATCCGACCAGGAGTGGAGCGGTTTGCGCAAGGCCATGGGCGATCCGGAGTGGGCCGCCGAGGCTCGCTTCGCCACCGCCGAGGGTCGCCGTGACGCCCATGACGAGCTCGACGATCGGATTTCCTCGTGGACGTCGGGGGTTGACCCCTACGACGTGTTCCACCGGTGCCAGGCCGAGGGCGTGCCGGCCGGTCCGGTCATGACCGAAGCGGACGCCTTCGTCGACCCGCACCTGCGAGACCGTGGCTTCTTCCGGGAGAACGTGAGCTCCGACGCCGGGACCCACGATTACCCCTCTCACCTGTGGCACTGGACCGGGCCGGAGATGAACTGGGGACCCATCGCGGGTATGGGTCAGGACAACCAGTACGTGTGGCGTGAAGTGGCCGGCCTGTCCGAAGCCGAGCTCGAGCAGCTCGATGCGGAGGGCCACCTCTCGCTCGACTACCTGGCGCCCGACGGGACCCCGCTGTGACCCCCGCGGGCGCCTCGGGAACGACCTCGGTCGGCGCCCTCTCCCCTTACCGGGTCGTCGATTTCTCGACTTCGCGGGCATGGCTGACCGGCCGGATGCTGGCGGATCTCGGCGCGGACGTCCTGAAGGTCGAACCGCCTGGCGGGGACCCAGGCCGACGGGCTCCGCCCTTTGCCGACGACGAACCCAACCCCGAGACCAACCTGCGTTGGTGGGTCTCGAACCGGGGCAAGCGGGGGCTCACGCTGGACCTCGACCAAGCCGATGGCGTCGCCTTGGCCCGCCGGCTGCTGGCCGACGCCGACGTGATGATCGAATCCTTCGATCCGGCTCATCTGGCCGAGCGGTCGCTGGGCTACGACGACCTGCGCGAGCTGAACCCCAGGTTGGTGGTCACCTCCATCACCCCGTTCGGGCAGACGGGGCCGCACGCGAACTACAGCGGCCCCGATCTGGTGCTGTCGGCGACCGGGGGGCCGATGTGGCTGACCGGCGATGTGGACCGTCCACCGGTGCGGGTCAGCGTCCCCCAGTACGAGATGCACGGCGCCGCCGAAGGAGCCGTGGCCACCGCTATCGCGCTCTATCACGCAGCCGCGACGGGGCAGGGTCAGCACGTCGACGTGTCGTGCCAGCTGGCCGCCATCCGCACCATCATGAACGCCTCGTCGTTCCCGTACCTCGAGGGTGGCGAGCTGAGTCGTCAGGGACGCGAGATCCCCTACGGTCATGCGAAGTTTCGGATGCTCTACCCCTGCAAGGACGGACACGTCAGCGTGTTGTTGATGGGTGGCGCGCTCGGCGCCATGATCGTGAAGGCGCTGCTGGGCTGGATCAACGAGGAGCAGGGCGTGCCCGAGTGGCTGGCCGAGGTCGACTGGCTCAACATCGACTTCGCCGAGCTGAACAAGGACGAGGAGGGCAGGGCGTTCTTCGGGAAGGTGTCAACGGCGATCGAGGCCTTCTTCGTCACCCGCACCAAGGCGGAGCTCTACGCCGAGGCGCTGGCTCGCCGCTTCCTGCTGGCGCCGGTCAACACCGTGGCCGACATCCGCGTCGACGAGCAGTTGGCGGCACGGGACTTCTTCGTGGAGGTCGATCATCCCGAGCGGGACGGCCCGGTGGCGTACCCCGGACCGTGGGTCAAGCTGTCGGCTACCCCGCTGATCGCCGGGGCTCGCGCGCCACGGGTCGGGGAGCACAACCGCGACGTCTACGAGGGCGAGATCGGTCTCGCATCGGATGAGTTGTTGGCGCTCCATGCCAAGGGGGTGGTGTGAGATGACCACCGATCAGGTCTTCGAAGGACTGAAGGTGTGGGACATGTCCTGGGTGGGGGTCGGGCCCCTGACGGCCCGCTACCTGGCCGACTACGGCGCCACCGTGGTCCGGCTCGATTCCACGATCAGGCCCGACGTCCTGCGCCTCGGACCGCCCTTCCGCGACGGAGTCCCCGGCATCAACAACTCCCAGTTCTACGCCGATTACAACGCGTCGAAGCTCGGGATCGGACTGGATCTCATGAACCCCCTGGGACGTGAGGTCGCCTTGCGGCTGGTCGACTGGTGCGACGTCCTGCTGGAGAGCTTCACCCCCAAGACCATGGCCAACTGGGGGATGAGCTATCACGAGCTCCGCGAACGCAATCCCGGGCTGGTGATGTTGTCCACCTGCATGCAGGGCCAGACCGGTCCCCGGAAGGACTACCGGGGGTTCGGCAACATCATGGCCGCCCTCGGGGGGTTCTACGAGATCTGCGGCTACGCCGACCGAGACCCCGTACCGGTCTACGGCGCCTACACCGACTTCGTGAGCCAACGCTTCGCGGCGACTGCTCTCGTGGCGGCCCTGGACCATCGGCGGCGCACCGGCGAGGGGCAGCACCTCGACCTCTCCCAGTACGAGGCGGCCCTTCAGATGCTGGGGACCGAGCTGCTCGACTACGAGGTCAACGGGCGCGTCGCTACCCGCCGAGGCAACCGCTCCGACCTGGCGTGCCCGCACGGGGTCTACCCGACCCTGCCGGTCCGGGACCACGAGGCATGGATGGCAATCGCGTGTGAGACCGACGATCACTGGCTGGCCCTCCGCCGAGCCATGGGTGACCCTGATTGGGCCCGCGACCCGACGTGGTTGACGTTCCTGGGCCGCAAGTCGGCCGAGGAGGAGCTCGACCAGCACATTGCGGCCTGGACCGCCGGCTGGGACCAGAACGAGCTGCTCAAGGCCCTGCAGCCGGATGTCCCCGCCGGCCCCGTGCACGACCAGACGGGACTCCACGAGGACGAGCAGATCGTGCACCGCGGATACTTCGTGACCCTGGAGCACACCGAGATGGGAGCGTGCCCCTACGACGGTTTGCAGGCCACCCTCTCTCGCACTCCAGGGCGGCTCTCCAAGGCCGGGCCTTGTGTCGGGGAGGACACATACACCATCCTCTCGGACCTGCTGGGAATGGACGAGGACGAGATCGGTGACCTCCTGGCCGCCGAGGCCGTCGAAATCACCGGTGGCTGAACGACGAGCCGGACGGGACGTGACCGGGCGAGGCCTAGGACTCCTTCGTCGGAGCGCAGTCACGCGGGCTGCCTGCGGGACATCTACTCGCCCCGAGGAGGTGGGGTCGGATCTCGTGGCCGGGGTTTCCCGGTGTCGGTTCGGCACGACCTGATCGGGCGCGGCATTATCTACCTGGGCGCGCCGTCGCCCTGCCACGATCACCGTGGCGCATGAGCAGGCCGGCTCCCACGGTTGGCCAGCACCAACAGGAGATCTTCCCGCCGAGAGCGCGACACTCGCATGAGGGGACGATCAGTACAACGAAAGAGGACACGACATGCCGATCAACCCCGATGCTGTGGGGGCCGAGTCCGAGCCGAGCGAGATCTCATGGACCAAGTGGGACGCGGTCATCTACGCGCTTGGTGTGGGCTGCGGCACCGACGAGCTCCAGTTCGCCACCCACGACACCGCCAGCCTCCCGCAGCAGGTGCTGCCGACCTTCGCCGTGGTGGCCGGAGGCGGCGAGCGGGCCCGGCAGAAGGACAGCAACCCGATGGCCTCTCAGGCGGGGCTGTTCTCCAAGATGGGGACCTTCAACTTTGCCATGCTGGTCCATGGCGAGCAGGGCGTAGCCCTCGAGGCTCCGATCCCGCCCGACGGCACCGCGATGGTGACCTCGAAGATCGTCGGCATGTACGACAAGGGCTCCGGCGCCGTGGTGGCCATGGAGGGAACCGCGGTGGACCCGGCCACCGGCGACGTCCGCTGGCGCACCACCTCATCGATCTTCCTGCGTGGGGAAGGCGGCTGGGGTGGCGACCGCGGGCCGTCCGGTCCCCGCAACGTAGCCCCCGACCGGGCGCCCGACCATCAGGTGACCTACGAGACCTCGCCCCACCAGGCCCTGACCTACCGGCTGTCCGGCGACCTCAACCCGCTCCACTCCGACCCCAGCTTCGCCAGCATGGGTGGGTTCGACAGACCCATCTTGCACGGGCTCTGCAGCTATGGGTTCACCGGACGGGGCCTGCTGGCCGCGCTGTGCGACAACGACCCGAGCCGGTTCGGTTCCATGGAGGCGCGCTTCTCCACCCCGGTGTTCCCGGGGGACACCCTGACCGTGAAGATGTGGGTGGAGGGCAAGGAGTGCATCTTCCGGACCGAGCGCCAGAACGGCGACATCGTCATCGATCAGGGGCGGGCGACGTTCACCTGATCGCTGTTCGCACTCCGACGCCGCCCGGGCGGTTAGGGGCCCTGGTCAACCCTGCTTGAGCACATCGACACGGCACGTCTCGAGTCCAGGGTGGTCATCAGCACCGGCGCCACCGCGGCATCGGTGAAGCGATGGCGCGACGGTTCGCGTCCGATGGCGCCGCGGTGGCGGTGACAGCCCGCACGGTTGACGAGCGCGACCACGCGCTGCCCGGAAGCTTCACGGCCGGGCCCGGCCCCCTCGTCATTCAGCTCGGGTCGAGTCCGAACAGCCGGGCCGCGTTCAGGCCGAGGATCTTCGCTCGTGAGGTCTCCGAAAGGTGACCCATCTGGCGCTCGATGGCTTCGGCTGAGTGGGGCCAGCTGCCTTCGTGGTGCGGGTAGTCGTTGGCCCACAGGAAGTTGTCAACCAGACCGAGCTCCTCGGCGGTGGCCAGACCGGCCCGGTCTTCCTGGAACGAGCTGAACCCGGCCCGTCGGTAGTGGTCCGAGGGCAGCATCGACAGCTTCGGGAACGCCCACATGTGGTGCTTGCGGTAGGCCTCGTCCATGGCGTCCAGTGCCCAGGCCACCCATCCGATGCCGGCCTCGATGGTGGCGAAGCGAAGATTCGGGAACCGGTCGAGGACACCGGAGGCGCACAGGTTCGCCAGCGGTTCGATGGTGGGAGCGAGCGAGTGGCTCACGTAGTTGACCACCGCACCGCCGTTGCCCCGCGCGGCGCGAGGATCGCGACCGGTCGAGACGTGGAACGTGACCGGTAGTCCCGCGTCGCAGACGGCAGCCCAGAGCCAGTCGTAGTCCGGCAGGTTGTAGTTGGGGGTCTCGGCATCATGCGCGCCCCAGTAGGGCTTGCACGGCAGGGTCAGCCCCCGGTAGCCGTGATCCGCCGCCCACGTGATCTCGGCCACGGTGCCCTCCCGGTCAGCGGGGGAGACGGCGGCCATGGGAAGGATCCGGTCCGAGTGGGCGGCGTAGGTCTCATGGGCCCACCGGTTCCATGCCCGGCACATCGCCATTGCGAACACCGGGTCCGGTGTGCCCCAGTTGACCAGGCCCTTGTTGGGGAAGACGATCTCGACGTCGACGCCGTCGAGATCGTGGTCACGGATGCGGTCGAGGGGGTCGGCGCCAGCCTTGCTGCGGACGAGGTCCTCCTCGGCCATCGTGTCCTTGGCCTCGGTGGTGCGTAGCTTCTGAGGGCGCCAGCCCTCGGTGATGAACCAGGCCACGCCGTCCTCGTCCACCTTTATGTGGGGGATCCGCTCGCGGTACTGCGGTTCGATTCGTGACGACAACCAGTCGACGGGCTCGTTGGCGTGGCAGTCGGCGGAGACCATGAAGTACTTGTTGGGGTCACCTGGGCGCGTCGTGCGCCGCCAGCCGACTGGCCCGGGCGTGTCGAGTCGCCAGGCGTTGGGGGCATCGGTCGTCACGCTCATGGCAGTCTCCTCCATTGCACCAAGGTGTACGGCGGCTCACACTCGGGGTGGTCCTCGAACACCCCTTCGACCTCACTGCCTATCTGCACCTCCTCGGTCGGATCACCCAGCAGGTTCCCGACCATCCGAACGCCGTCGGCGTGGGGCAGCTCGACCAGGACCACCACGTAGGGGCAGGCCTCGACCAGCGCGGGGTGCACCGGGTGCCAGATCCGCTCCCAGCTGTAGATGACTCCCCGAGGCTCCACCTCGACCCATTCCAGGTCGAACGACCGGCATTTGTTGCAGATCCACTCCGGCCCCCACTGGTGACGGCCACAACCCTGGCAGCACTGGATCATGAGCCGGTGGTCGGTCGCCGCGGACCAGTAGGTCTCATCGAGGGCCTCGGACGCCGGGGCGGGGAGCCCGGCCGGGAGGTAGGCGTCGGTGGCGCTCATCGTGACGCCGACAGGAGCAGGTTGCTGACGGGTGTGACCATGGGCCCGGACGTGACGAGCGAGAGCTCGACGTCGGCCACCTGGCTGGTGGAGGTTCCCCTCACCTGGCGGACGGCCTCGATGATGAGCTCGAGACCGTGCATGTAGCACTCGGCCAGGTTGCCCCCGCTGGTGTTGATGGGCAGGGACCCGTTGGGGGCCGTGAGGTTCTCGAACGTGAGGACCTTGTCGACCTCCTCGGGTTCGCAGAACCCGTGTTCGACCAATGACATGACTACTCCCCCGGTGAAGTTCTCGTAGGACTGGATCACATCGATGTCGTGGGGTCCGACCCCGGCGGTGTCGTACAGGTGCTTGGCCAACGTCTTGAAGTTCGAGGTGGCGTAATCGGGCGCGTTGTGGACCGGCAAGCCCTGGCCGAGGTCGGAACCCTGTTCGGCGGCCCAGATGTGGGCGGGCGGGTGGCGCAGGTCCGCGGCCCTTTCGGCGGAGGTCACGATGATGGCCGCCGCTCCATCGTTCTCCATGCAGCAGTCGTAGAGGCGGAACGGCTCGACGATCCAGCGGGCGCCGTCGTAGGCCTCCTCGGTGAGGGGTCGGCCGTGCATCACCGCCCGTGGGTTGGCCTGGGCGTGGTGGTAGCTGGCCATCGAGACGGCCTTCTGGGCCGCTTGACCGCCGCCATACTCGTGCATGAACCGCTGAACTCGCATGGCGAACATCTGCGCAGGCGAGACGAGGCCGTAGGGCATCGTGTACGCCATCGGGCCGGAGATGCCTCGCAGCGGCGGGGCCTGCCCGAACCGGCCGAACTGCCCCTGGGCCAGGGCCCGGAACACCACGACGTAGTTGGCGTAGCCGGCCGCTACCGCGGCCGCCGCGTTGGCTACCGCCGCGGACCCGCCGCCGCCGCCGCCGCCCCACACCATGTTGGAGAAGCGGAGCTCGGGCAGTCCAAGGGCCGACGCGATGTGGCTCGGTTCGTTGCGGTCGTTGCTGTACGAGGCGAAGCCGTCTATGTCGTCGACCGCCAGCCCGGCGTCCTCGGCTGCGGCCAGGATGGCGTCCAGGCACATCCGGAACTCCGGATCCGGCGCTTGGGCTCGCTTGTAGTAGACCGTTTCGCCGATCCCGGCGATGGCGGTCCTTCCCTTTATCGTGAGCTCGCGGTCGACCACGCTGACCTACCTTTCGTCACCGTTCGCGGGGCGGTGGTTCTGTGCCTGTTGGTCGGTCACGGGGTCGCTGCGGTCAGATGCGCCCCCTCGGTCATCTGACACTCGACCCCCTTTGTAGTACGTCGCGGCGCTCCGTGCTGCGAGCTCGCCGTCAGACCTCCATCAGGCTGCGATCTCGGTCACCGATGTCCGTGGCCATGAGAAAGTCCAGCCATGCCGGGGTCGTGATCGTCGAACGCGACACCTTCGCCGACGACGCGCAGCCGCGGCGCGGTGTGCCCCAGGGGCGCCACATCCACGCGCTGTACGCCAGGAAGACGGCGGCGATGGACGCGATGCTCCGGGATCTCGTCGCCGTCGAGGAGAACCAGTGGCCGATGGTGATCTACCTGCGGCGGCGCAGGAGCCTGCGAGCGAGCCAGGCGACACCGACCACGGCCAGCACGGGAGCGACCCGTTTGGCCAGCGGCGATCCCGCCGCGCCCAGAAGGTCCACCGGTACGGACTCGGGTGCGTCGATCTTTCGCACCTCGGGACGATCCGCCTCCTGGGGGGGACGGGATGTGGTCGCGGGAGGGGCCTGGGCCGCGGCGTGCGTCGCCGATCTGTCGGACCCGGTTGCATCGCCAGCACCGGGGACCTGTGGCAGAGCTTCGGTCGAGGCGTTGGCGGAGGGTGCGGGCGCAGCGGTGCGAACCTCGGCCAGGACCGTTTGCTCGAGCGTGGTCACGAACCGGCCCATCAGGCTCGCACTCACCTCGGCCAGCGCACCACGACCGAACTGAGCCACCTTGCCCGTCACCGTTAGGTCCGTGCCCACGGACACCGCGGTCCCGTCGCCGTCGGGTGTGAGGGTGGCCGTGATGGTCGCGTTCGCGCTGCCCTGACCCCGGGTCTCCCGACCCTCCGCTCGAAGGACCGCCACCCGACGCTCCACATCCTGTTCCAGGAAGGTGACCTGGCCCTTGTACTGGGCGGTGATCGGGCCCACCTTGATCTTGACGATGCCGCGGTAGATGTCACCTTCGACCTCCTGGAGCTGAGCCCCGGGCATGCAGGGGGCGATGAGCTCCAGGTCGGTCAGCACGGCCCAGGCCTGTTCCACCGGCAAGGTCACCCTGAAGTCGTTGGTCAGCTCCATCGTTCGAGGTCCTCCACGGTGTCGACGTCCCAGGGTTCGCCCGAGCACGGTATTTCGCGGACGAGCTCGGGCCTGTCCCGCATCACTGCCCGGGCGCCCTCGTCCCCAGTCTCGGGCAACAGGTCCCAGACGGCCTCGGCCAACCGCACCGGGTTGGCTCGACGCCCGTCGTAGGTGGCCACGGCGATGGGGGGAAGCGACGGTGAGGCCGCGACGGCGCGCCAGGCGGCCGGGCCGACGCCGGGCTGGTCGGCCAGCCCCACCACCACCGCCGAGCAGCGACGAGCCCTGGCATGATCCAGCGCCGCCTGCAGAGAGGTCGAGATGCCCTCGGGCCATCGGGGGTTGTCGACCAGGGTGGTGCCCGCCGGAACGTGCTCGGTGAGGTCGACCGCGCCCTGCACCACCACTACCTCGCCCACCGCGGCCGCCGTGGCCGCACGCACCGCATGGTTGACGAGGGCCTCGCCCCGCACCGAGGTCACGAGCTTGTGTTCGCCGGCCCCGGACGCCGCGAAACGCTGTCCCGCACCCGCGGCCAAGACCACCGCCAGCAGCGTCACCGAAGGCGGTCGGGAGCGTGGATCGGTCCGTCCCCGTGCTTCAGGCTGGGGGCAGTGTGACCGGTGCGGATGGCGATGATCTCCGCGCAGATGGCCACGGCAGTCTCCTCCGGTGTTCGGGCGCCGAGGTCGAGTCCTATGGGGGCCATGAGACGGTCCAGCTCGGCGTCGGTCAGCCCTGCTCCTTGAGGCGCGCGGCCCGATCCTCTGTGGTCCGGCGCGATCCCATGGCCCCCACGTAGCCAGCCTTGGTACGCAGGGCGGCAACGATGGCCGGCACGTCGAACTTGGCGTCGTGGGTCAGGACGCAGATGGCGTCGCGAGGGCCCAGGGAACCTCCCACCTTGTCCACCAGACGGTGGGGCCAGTCCACGACCACCTCATCGGCCATGGGGAACCGGGCCGCGGTGGCGAATACCTCCCGGGCGTCGCACACCGTCACGTGGTATCCCAACACCTTGGCCACTTTCGACAGAGCGTCCGTGAAGTCGACCGCGCCGAAGATCAACAGGCGGGGTGGCGGCGCGTGGACCTCGAAGGACACCACCACCGCCGGCTGGTTGGTCTCACCGTGCGCGCCGTAGCGGCGAACGGTCGTGACGCCCGAGGTCAGGGCGGCCACGGCATCCCTGCGCACCACCCGATCCAGGCGAGGGTCCTCCAGTTCTCCGGCGGGATCGGCACCGTCCACGATGAGGAGCTTCGTCCCCGTGCCCGGACCGTCGACGATGGTGACCAGGACCGTGGGGCGCCGTTCGCGCAGGGCCTGGGCCAGTGCTTCGAAGCGCACTTCCATCGCTACCAGTCCAGGGGCTCGATGAACAGGTGCACGGTCCCACCGCAGGTGAGACCCACCGCGAACGCATCGTCGTCGCTGTAGCCGAAGGTGACCAGGCGCGCCTCGCCGGTGGCCAGCACCTCCTGGGCTTCGAGGACCACCGCACCCTCGACACAGCCCCCGCTGACCGAGCCCACCACCTCGCCCAGGTCGTTCACCGCCATGGCCGCACCCGGCATGCGCGAGCCCGACCCTTCGACGTCCACCAGGCGCACCAGCGCCACGGCGTGACCTGCGGTCCGCCAGCGGTCGAGGTCGTCGAGCAGCTCCCGCACCGTCGATCAGACCCGCGCGGCCGAGCGGCCGCCGGCCGCGGATTCCTCCAGGGCACGCCGCACGAGCACGCGGGCCAGGTGCTCACGAAACTCGGCGCTGGCATTGAGGTCCGCGGAGGCCTCAGCCCCCTCGGCCGCGGCCTGGGCCGCGTCGGCCAGAGACGCCCCGCCCGCCAGAGCCGCTTCGGTGGCACTGGCCCGCAACGGCCGCGACGCCATGTTCACCAGTCCGATGCCCGCCGCCGTCCCCGACAGCACGCACGCGACACCCACGATGGCCCAGTCCTGTGCCCGTCGGTTCATCTTCTGGAACGACCAGCCCTGCCCGGTGACCTTCGGGACCTGCACCTCCGTGAGGACCTCGTCGGGACGCAGAGCCGTCTCGAGGAAGCCGACGAAGAAGTCGTCGACCGCGATGCTCCGATTGCCTTCCGGGCCTCGGGCCACGAGCGTGGCCCGCAGGGCCAGCAGGACAGCGGGGAGATCCGACGCCGGGTCCCCGTGGGCGATGGACCCTCCCAGGGTGCCGCGGTGGCGCACCTGCGGATCGCCCACCTGCCCCGCGGCATGGGCGAGGAGGGGGGCGTCGGTGGCCAGCAGGCCGCTGGTGTGCAGGACGTGGTGCCGAGTGAGTGCACCTATGGCGATGTGGTCCCCCCGATCCTGCACGTAGGACAGCTCCTGCACGCGACCGAGGTCGATCAACACCGACGGCGTGGCCAGGCGCAATTTCATCAGCGGAAGCAGGGAGTGACCGCCCGCCAGGAGCTTGGCCTCGTCGCCGTGCTCGCCCAGGGCGGCCACGGCGGCGTCGACCGAATCGACCCGCTGGTAGTCGAAGGCCGCCGGTATCACGACCCACCTTCCTGGGCGGAGGCTGCGGAGAGGACGGCCTGGACGATGTTGTGGTAGCCGGTGCAACGGCACAGGTTGCCCTCGATGCCTTCGCGCACGGCGCGCTCGTCGGGGTTGGGCTGCTCGGCCAGCAGGGACACCGCCGCCATCACCATCCCCGGTGTGCAGTAGCCGCACTGGAGACCGTGGTGTTCGCGGAAGGCGGCCTGCACCGGGTGCATCGTCCCGTCCGCCCCGGCCAGCCCCTCGATGGTCGTGACGGACTGGCCGTCGACCTGTACCGCGAGCACGGTGCAGGACTTGATCGACTGGCCGTCGAGGAGGACGGTGCAGGCTCCGCACGAAGTGGTGTCGCACCCGACGTTGGTGCCGGTGAGCCCTATGCCCTCGCGGATGTGGTGCACCAGCAGGGTTCGCGGTTCCACGTCGGCCGTGTGTGAGGTGCCGTTGACCGTCAGCGTCATTTCCATCATCAGGCTCCCTTGCCGCTCGGGGCGTCCTGGATGGCCCGCCAGACGCGTTCTGCGGTCGCGGGCATGTCGAGGTGGCGCACGCCGAGGTGACCCAGCGCGTCGACGACCGCGGATTGCACGGCCGGGGTGGAGCCGACCGTGCCGGACTCGCCTATGCCCTTGGCTCCCAGCGGGTTGATCGGCGTCGGCGTCTCCATGGCGATCAACTCGAAACTGGGGAGCTCCGTGGCCGAGATGGCGGCGTAGTCGGCCAGGTTGGAAGTGACGGGGTTGCCGT
Organism: Acidimicrobiales bacterium; assembly: GCA_030681555.1. Lineage (GTDB taxonomy): Bacteria > Actinomycetota > Acidimicrobiia > Acidimicrobiales > VFJN01 > VFJN01. The sequence goes on along the minus strand of JAUXRW010000157.1, from coordinate 7,872 downwards.
CTGCATCGAAGCAGACCTCCTCCAGGAGGGCCTGGGCCGACCCCTGGGCGATCCCGCCGTGGCGCTGCCCCTCGGCCAGGAGCGGGTTGAGGATGCGGCCGGCGTCGTCCACGGCCACGAAGCGAACGAGCCTCACCTGTCCGGTCTCGGTGTCCACATCCACGACCGCCAGGTGCGCCCCGAACGGGAACGTGGGCTCGCTGGCCTGGAAGTCGACCGACGCGGCCAGGGGTGTGCCGTCGAACTTCGACGCGCCGGCCACATCGGGCCAACCGACCCCGGGTTCGTCTCCGCCGGCGACCCTGAAGGCCCCGTTGGAGTCGTCGAACGCGATCTCGCCCGGCGTGACCTCGAGCAGGCGGGCCGCGATCTGGGTGGCCCGGGTGATCACCTCGGCGGCGGCCTCGAACACGGCCGAGCCGCCGAGCTGAAGCGATCGGGAGCCCATGGTGCCCTGGCCTCGCTCCACGAGATCGGTGTCGCCATGGACGACCGTGATCTTGTCCATGGGGATGCCCAGTCGGGAGCTCACCAGCGTGGCGAAAGCGGTGTCGTGGCCCTGGCCGTGAGCCGACGTGCCCGTGTAGATGGTCGCCGACCCGTCGACGTCGACGACGACCCGGGCGTGCTCGGACCCAGCGGTCGGGCCAGCGGTGATCTCGACGTAGAGGGCCACGCCGATCCCCATCTGGACCACGTCGGCGGCCTCACGACGGCGGGCCTGCTCGGCCCGAAGCTCCTGGTAGCCGGCTCCCTCCAGCACCCGGTCCAGGGCCTCCTCGTAGTCGCCGCTGTCGTAGACCGCGTCGGTGGCGGTGGTGTAGGGGAAGGCATCGGCCGGGATCAGGTTCTTGCGGCGAACCTCTACCGGATCCATGCCCACCTCGAAGGCGAAGATGTCCATGGCCCGCTCGATGGCGGCGGTGGCCTCGGGCCGACCCGCCCCCCGGTAGGCCACCGTGCACGTCGTGTTGGTCACGACGGCCCGGCTGGCAACCTCGACCCGGGGGATGACGTAGGTACCCGGTGCCATGACCCTCGTTAGCCAGGGGAGGAGCGCTCCCATGTTCGGGTAGGCGCCGCCGTCCTGCAGGATGGTCAAGCGGTAGGCCTCCACGGTCCCGTCTCGGCGTCCACCGATCTCGATCTTTTGCCACTGGCCCCGGCCGTGGCCCATGGCCACCATGTTCTCGCTGCGTGTCTCGGACCAGCGCACGGGCCTCCCGACGCGGCGGGCCAGCCAGCCCAGCAGCACCTCCTCGGGCGTCACGCCGATCTTGGCGCCGAAACCACCACCCACGTCCGGGGCGATGACCCGGACCGCGGCCGGGTCCAGCCCGTACTGGCCGGCCAGCACGTCGCGGACCCCGTGGGCGTTCTGGGTGCTCGACCATTGCCACAGCCGACCATCCACCCAGGCCGCCGCCGCGGACCTGGATTCCAGGGGAACGACGGCGACCCGCTGGTTGACGATGTCCTCGCTGACCACGACCTCGCAGCCGTCGAACAGATTCGGGTCCTCGCCGTAGGTCAACGCCAGGACGACGTTGGTGCCCGCAGCGGGGTGGAGGAGCACCTCGTCGCGGGCCGACTCCATGGGGTCGACGATGACGGGGAGGGGGTCGTAGTCCGGCCACACCAACTCGCTTGCATCCGCGCCCTGTTCGGGTCGCTCCGAGACGATGACCGCCACCGGCTCGCCCACGAAGCGCACGACACCGTCGGCCAGCAACGGCCGGGCCATGGCCTGATTGAACATGGGCAACAGCGGCGGTACGCCGAGGTCGATGTCGGCGGCCGTGAAGACACCCAGCACGCCAGGGGCCTGGCGGGCCTCGTCGACCTCCATCCCGGTGATGTTGGCGTGGGCGATGGTGGACCTGACGTAGGTGATGTGTGCGGCGCCGTCGAGTTCGGGGACGCGCACGTCGGCCACGTAGGTGCCGCCGGAGGTCAGGAGCTTGGGGTCCTCAACGCGCAGGACGCGGTTGCCGAGAATGCTCATCTGGTTCCCCCTGGGGTCCGCGGAAATCTGCTCGCAGCAGATCTCGCCGGCCTGATCTGGGGCACACTATCTGCGCGTCGGCGACCACTGGCACGAACTGCCATTTCGGTCGGGCTTCCATGAACACCTCGAGCGCCCTTTGCTCGCTCCGAACGGGTGTCCCCCACGTCAGTACCAAGCCGTAGTCGACCAGGACATCGAGCGAGCCGAAGGTCTCGATGCAGGTATCGATCATCCGTTTCGACCCCTCCCAGTCGGCTACGTCGTCGCCGTTGGCCACGGCTTCGCCGCCCATGGCGCGGATCTCGTCGACGACCTCACCGGCCGGACCCACCGACGAGCCCGTTCCGTCCACCTCGCACCCCAGATCGTTGACCACGACCCGGGCGCCGGCGTTGGCGAACGCGAGTGCGTGGGCCCGTCCGACCCCTCGTGCCCCGCCGGTGATAACGACGGCCTTACCCTCGACCAGTCCCATCTTGCCCCCTTGCGTGCCGTCCCGCCGGCGGATCGTAGACACCGAGCCGGAGCGCGACGAAGCGGGCAGGATGAGCCGAATTCCGTTCAGCCCGCCCGCGCGGCAACCGACGTCATGGTCCGACGGCGGCGTTGGCACCCATCTGCGACGGTGGCCGCCCCTCGAGAATGTCGTCGCATCGCATCTGGACCAGCGTTCGGGTGGCCTCGGGGTGGGTCAGGATGTAAAACCGGTCGGTGCGCACCGCGTCCACCACCTGAGCCGCCACCTCCTCGGGCGCCAGGAACGTGCCGAAGGAGCCGATGGCCTCCTCGACGCCGATGCCGCCGTCCTCCATGGTCAGCATCGACGCGAGTCCGACCGGACCGGATTCATCGGTGAGCTGGGCGGGACGGTTGCGCTCGGATTCGAAGATGTTGGTCTGCACCATCCCCGGACACAGGACCGACACCCCGATGTTGGCCCCGGCGGCCCGCAGGTCTCGGTAGAGCGTCTCGCTCAACGTGACCACGCCATGCTTGGAGACGTTGTAGGACGCCATGTACGGGACCGAGATGAGTCCCGCCATCGAGCCGGTGTTGACGATGTGGGCGGGTTCCCCCTGCTCGAGCATCAGAGGCACGAACACGCGGATGCCGTGGATCACCCCCCAAAGGTTCACGCCCAGTACCCACTGCCAGTCGCGTTCGGTCTGGGTCCAGATGGGACCGCCAGCACCCACCCCGGCGTTGTTGTGGACCACGTTGACGGCACCGAAGTGAGCGACCGCGGCGTCGGCCAGGGCCTGGACGGATGCGCCATCGGAGACGTCGGTGCGGACCGCCAGAACCTCATGACCCGCCGAACTGAGTTGCTCGGCGGCCTTGTTCAGAGCGCCCTGTTCGATGTCGGCGAGCACGATTCGCATGCCCGCCGCGGCGAACCCCTCCGCGACGGCGCGACCGATGCCGCTGGCACCCCCCGTGACCACTGCGACCCGTCCTTCGAGATCCTGCATCTGGCGCCCCCCTCGTGCCCACACGATCCCGGCAGGGCCGCCGGGGTCGGCCGGAGTGTAGCCAGGCCTGAACGAGCTGCAAGGCCCTGAGCCGGATGTCCCCGCCGGCCCCGTGCACGACCAGACGGGACTCCACGAGGACGAGAAGATCGTGCACCGCGGATACTTCGTGACCCTGGAGCACACCGAGATGGGAGCGAGCCCCTCCGACGCTTTGCAGGCCACCCTCCCGCGCACTCCAGGGCGGCTCTCCAAGCCCGGGCCTTGTGTTGGGGAGGACACATACACCATCCTGTCGACCTGCTCGGAATTGACGAGGACGAGATCGGTGATCTCCTCGCGCCGACGCCGTCGAGTCACCGGGGGGCCACGACGAACATGGGTGCGACGAAGTGAACTTGGCCATGCTGCTCGATATCCCGGCGATGATCGTCGACGAGGACTGTGCCCTCCTCGACGACGCCGGGGGCCACAGCTACGGGAGCCTGCGGGCCGCGGTTGCTCAAGCGACGGGTCTCCTTGCCGGCATGGGCGTCGACCCCGGCGACCGGGTGGCGATCCTGTCGGCCAACCGCAGGGAGCTCATCGAGGTTCTGTTCGCGGTGGCGGCCCGCGGCGCGACCGTGGTGCCCATGAACTACCGGGCCAAGAGGGCCGAGCTGGCCCACCTCCTGTCCGACTCCGGGGCCAAGGCGCTCTTCGTGGAGAGCCGCTACCTGGAGGCCGTCGAGGGGGTCCGGCCGGACCATCTGGCCCACGTGGTGGTGCTCGACGACCCCGACGGCTACCCGGCTGCCCGGGATGGAGCCGAGAGCGACGAGGCCGTCGAGGACGTGGACGACGACCAGCTCGCCATCCTCCTCTACACCAGTGGCACCACGGCCATGCCCAAGGGCGTCATGCTGAGCCACGGCGCCCTGGCCGGCTACGTGATGTCCAGCAACGACGCCGCCGACGGGACCACCGAGGGCGTGTCGCTCCTGGCCGCTCCCCTCTATCACATAGCTGGTCTCACCTCCTTGCTCAACCCGCTCTACACCGGGCGCACCACTGCGCTGCTCCCGACATTCGAGGCCGGGGCTTGGCTGGCGGCGGTCGAGGGTCACCAGGTCACCCACGCGTTTCTGGTCCCGACGATGCTGGCCCACGTGCTCGACCATCCCGATGTCTCCACCACGGACCTCACCAGCCTCGAGATGGTCAGCTACGGGGCGGCTCCCATGCCCCCGGCCCTGATCCGACGGGCCGTGGAGGTGTTCCCCAAGACGGTGTCGTGGTCGGGGGCGTACGGCCAGACCGAGACGACCTCCACGGTCGCCGTCCTGGGCCCCGACGACCATCGGATCGAGGGCACCGAAGAGGAGATGGAGACCCGTCGGCGTCGGCTCTCGTCGGTCGGACGGGTGCTCGATGACGTCGAGGTGCGGATGGTCGATGCCGGGGGCCGCACGCTGGATCCCGGCGAGATCGGAGAGGTCCAGCTTCGAACCTACCGGGCCATGCAGGGCTACTGGGGCGCCCAGGAGAAGACCCGGGTGACCCTCGACGACGAAGGCTGGGTCCACACGGGAGACCTCGGCTACCTGGACGAAGGCGGATACCTGTTCCTGACCGGCCGGGCCGGCGACCTCATCATCCGGGGCGGGGAGAACGTGTCACCGGAGGAGGTCGAATCGATCCTGTACGAACACCCCGGCGTCGTGGAGGCCGCGGCGGTCGGTGTCCCGGATGAGACCTGGGGAGAGCGGGTAGTGGCCGCGGCCGTCATTCGGGACGACAGCGTGTCGTCCGAGGAGTTGGTCCAGTTCTGCGCCCAGCGCCTCGCGCCCTTCAAGCGCCCGGAACAGGTCGTGCTGCTCGACGAGCTGCCTCGCACCAGTACGGGCAAGCTCGTCCGTCGAGACCTGCTCCCCGTAGTCGTGGCCGCGCTCGGCGGCTGACCCGGGCTCTCGGGCGCGCTGTGACTATGGCGGGTCCGACACGGCAAGGGCGCCTGGCTCTGGCCGGCCGCGTCCGCACATTGGATCCGGCGGTTCCCTGCGTTGACGGCCTCGTGATCGAGAACGGTCTGGTCCATGCCCTCACGTCGGCGCCCGGGGCTTGGCGTTTGCCCCCCGGTGCCGTCGTCGTGCCGGGTTTCGAGGATCCTCATGTCCACCTCCTCGCCGCGGCGGCTGCCCGCCGGTCGATCGACTGCGGCGCGCCGGCCGTACCGGACCTCGCCTCGCTCGAGCTGAGGATCGCCACCCGTGCCCGGCGAGGGCACGGGTGGCTGCGGGGGGCGGGATTCGACGACGCCCTGGTGGCCGAGCGGCGCGCTCCTGACCGTCTGCTGCTCGATCGCGCGGGGCCGGGGCGCCCGCTGGTCATCCACCACGCGGCCGGCGTGGTCGCTTACTGCAACAGCGAGGCCCTACGGACACTGGGGGTGGACCCCGAGCGGGACGACGGGACCGACGGGGTGGAGCGCGCCGGTGACGGGTCGGCGACCGGTCGGGTCGACAAGCGCTCCGAGGTCCTGGCCGGAGTACCGGTGCTCGATGAGCGAGATCGTCACGCGGCGCTGGACGAGACCGCTTACGCCCTGCTGTCGGCCGGGGTGACCGCGGTGACCGATGCCACAGTCACGAACGATCCCGATGCGATCGGGGTCCTGGCCGGGTGGGCTGACGGCACCCCGGGGCCGCGGCTGTCCGTCATGATCGGTGCAGCCTTCCTGTCGCGCCGGTCGCTTTCGATCCCCGACCGGGTCCGACCGGTGTACGCCAAGGTCGTGGTGGAGGGAGACGACCCCCCTGACCTGGTCGAGATCGTGGCCCGCAGTCGAGCGTTAGGAGTTCCGGTGGCGCTGCACGTGACCGATGTGGACACCCTGGACCGCGCCCTCACCGCACTGGCGGCCTCCCCTTCGACCGGTCGGTGCGATCGGCTCGAGCACGTGTCGCTGTGCCTGCCCGAACAGGTGGCCATGATCTCGGCGTCGAACGCCATCGTCGTGACCCAACCTGCGTTCGTGAGACGGAGGAGCGCCAAGTACGCGGAACAGCTCACTGAGGTAGAGCTGGATTGGCTGTACCGGGTCAGGTCCCTCCTCGACGCGGGCGTCGTCGTTGCCGCGTCGTCGGACGCGCCGGTGGTATCGGCACGCCCGCTGGAGTCCATGGCCGCAGCCGTTGATCGCGACCTGAATCCGAGCGAGCGGGTGGACCCCGGCACCGCCCTGGCCATGGTCACCACGAACGCGGCGGCAGCCTCGGGAACCGGCGGCGGTTCTCTAAGGATCGGGGGACCGGCCGACTTCGTCGTGCTGAGCGCCGACCCCCTCGAAGTCGACGTGGCGGACCTCGATGCCATCGCGGTGTTGGCCACGGTGATCGGCGGCCAGGTCGTGTACCGGGACCCGGCCCTGACCGGACTCGGCTGACTGTGAGGATCTGGGTGGCGGGTCGGTGAGGTCGGTACCGAGCCGGCTCGACCGACGCTTGACCAGTCAGCACCGAACCTGCCCCGAGCGGGCGCTCGGGACAGCCTTCTCCACCGGCCGCGGTGGCATGCTCGGATCCGTGCCGAGGTTTTTGTGCCCTGTCGTGGTGGGACGCGACGAGCAGTTCCGGGAAGTCGGCCATGGTCTCGATCGCCTGGCCGAAGGTCACGGTGGCGCGCTGGTGGTCGCAGGCGAGGCCGGAGTCGGCAAGTCGCGCTTGCTCCGGGAGGCTGCCGCGGAAGCTGGTCGTCGCCAGACGCACGTGCTGACCGGGCGGGCCGTCGAGCGCGGGAGACCTCTCGCCTTCCGGCCGATCACCGAGGCGCTCTTCTCCCACCTTCGCAGATCGGGTCCGCCACCGCTCCCGGAACTGGCGCCGTTTCGGCCGCTCCTCGGTCGACTGGTGCCGGACTGGCACCTCCCGGGCGAGTCTCCCGGGGACGAGACGCTCGTCGCCATGGGCGAGGCGGTGCTCAGGCTGCTCGGCGCCGTGGGTGGAAGCGGTGGCTGTGTGCTCCTGCTCGAGGACCTGCAGTGGGCGGACAGCGAGACCATCGAGGTTGTCGAGTACCTGGCCGACAACACCGCCGAGGCGCCGATCCTCATCTTGGTGTCGATCCGCAGCGACAGACCCAGCACGGCCTTGTCGTGTGTCCGCACGTTGGCCGCCCGGCGGTCGGCATCCATCGTGGAGCTGCGGAGGCTGACCGATGACGAGGTTGTCTCGGTCGCTGCGGCCTGTTTGCAGAGCGCGATTCCCGACGAGCTGGCCGAGGTGCTTGTGGCGAGGGTCGACGGGCTGCCCTTTCTCGTCGAAGAGCTGTTGGCGGCGATGGTCCAGGCTGGCGACCTCCGCGCGACGACCGACGGTTGGGTCCTGGCCCGCTCCCGTGGTCTCACGGTCCCCG
>JAUXRW010000154.1 GCA_030681555.1 Acidimicrobiales bacterium | reverse complement strand
GGGGGAGCAGGTGCCGCACCTGGCCACGCTCTCCCGAGCGGTGTGGGAGGAACGCCGGCTCGAGCTGCGGTACGCCAAGCGGGACGGCGAGGTGCGACGGGCGGTCGACCCGCTCGGGCTCGTGCTGAAGGCGGGGGTCTGGTACCTCGTCGCCCTCTCCGGGCGCACCCGGTCGCCCCGCACTTTCCGCGTCAGCCGGGTGGTCGGCGTGCAGGAGCTCGACGCCCCCGTCGCCCGCCCCGAGGGGTTCGACCTGGCCAGACACTGGGCCGACGCCGGCGAGGCCTTCTTCGAGGCGATCGCTCGCGTCGAGGTGCGGATCAGGATCCGTGCCGAGCGGCTCCGGGGCCTCCGCCACGTGCTCGACCCGGCCTCCGCGCAGGCGGCCATCGACGGGGCGGAACCGCCCGACGTCGAGGGGTGGGTGACCACCACCATCCTGGTGGAGCACCTGGAGATGGCCGCCGAGGAGCTCCTGCGCTTCGGTGGGGACGTCGAGGTGCTCGCCCCGTCCCAGCTGCGAGACCAGATGGTCGGCACCGCAGCGGCGTTGGCGGCGCGCTACGCGACGGCGTGACATCGTCTGGGATGGCCGTCGCGGACACGATCGAGTGCGTGGACTGCGGCGGGCGGTGCCATCGCCTCCCCTTCGACCCACCCGAGCTGGGCTGGGAGGTCGGTGACGTCGTCCGCTACCGGTGCACCGACTGCCACGACGAGTGGTTCCTCGAGATCGACGGGGACGATCTCGACGACGACGCCTGAGCGGTCCCGATCCGGCGCACGACCGGGTCGCGGCACGAGAACCACGCTTGTGACCTGGGCAAACCCCGTTCCTTACGACTTGAAGAGGAAGGCCTCGTCGTCGGGGTCGACGAACAAGCGGAGCTCGTGGGCTAGCTCTTCGTGGTCGGCGAGGGTCGGGTCGGCGTCGGCGATGCGCTCGGCGGCGTCCCGGGCATGCTGCACGGCCTCGCGATCGCGGCGGAGCGACGCCAGCTTCAGGTCGCTGCGGCCCTTCTGGCGCTCACCGAAGACGGTGCCCTCGCCGCGGATGTCGAGATCGACCTCGGCCAGCTCGAAGCCGTCGTCGGTGCGGACCAGGGCCTCGAGCCGTGCGTTCCCGACCAGGCGCTCGTCCTCGTCCCCCGCGGCGCCCGCCGCGGGGGTGACCAGGTAGCAGTACGACGCCTCAGCGCCCCGGCCGACGCGGCCACGGAGCTGGTGCAGCTGGGCGATGCCGAAGCGATCGGCGTCGAGCACGACCATCACCGTCGCGTTGGGGACGTCGACCCCGACCTCGATCACCGTGGTGGCGACCAGCACCTGGATCCCGCCCGCCCGGAAGCGGGCCATCGTCGCCTCCTTCTCCGCTGCGGGCAGCCGGCCGTGCAGCAGGGCCAGCGAGAGGCCGGACAGCTCGTCGGCCTCGAGGCGCTGGAAGGTCTCCTCCGCCGAAGCCGCCTCGAGCTTGTCGCTCTCGCCGATGAGCGGGCACACGACGTAGGCCTGCCTGCCCGCGAGCACCTCCTCGCGCACCTTGGCCCACACCTCGGCCTCGTCGTCGCCCTTGGCCCAGACGGTCTCGATGCGCTGCCGTCCGGCGGGCTTCTCCTGGAGGACCGAGACGTCGAGGTCGCCGTAGACCGTCATCGCTGCGGTGCGCGGGATCGGCGTGGCCGTCATCACCAGCACGTCGGGGACGGCGCCGCCGCCCGCCTTGTCCTTGAGGGCGGCCCGCTGTTCCACACCGAACCTGTGCTGCTCGTCGATGACCACGACCCCCAGGCTCCGGAAGGCGACCGCCTCCTGGATCAGCGCGTGGGTGCCGACCAGGAGGTCGACGTCGCCGGCGGCGAGGGCCCGCAGGATCCGTTGCCGCTCCTTGCCCCCGACCTTGTTCGTGAGCAGCTCCACGGTGAGCGGCCGCTCGCCGAACAGCGACGTCCCGGCGTCGGGGACGGTGATCCCGGCGAGCAGCGGGCGCAGGCCCGTGAGGTGCTGCTCGGCCAGCACCTCGGTGGGCGCCATGAAGGCGCCCTGGTGGCCGCCCTGCACGGCGGTGAGGAGCGCCGTCACGGCCACGACCGTCTTGCCCGAGCCGACGTCGCCCTGCAGGAGCCGGTGCATCGGGATCGTGCGGGTGAGGTCCTCCGTGATCTCGGCGATCACCCGGCGCTGGTCGCCGGTGAGCTCGAAGGGCAGCCGCCCGAGCAGGTGCTCGACCAGCGCACCCGACGGATCGTGGGCGATGCCCTGGCTCGTCGCCTCGATGCGCCGCTTGCGCAGCACGAGGGTCAGCTGGATGCGGAGCAGCTCGTCGAACACCAGCCGGCGGCGGGCCTCCTCGGCCTCGCGCATCGACTCCGGCCGGTGGATGCCGTGGAACGCCGCCGTGCGATCCACGAAGTCGTGCTGGTCGAGCAGCCACGCGGGCAGCGGCTCCACCAGCTCTGTGCTGCGCCGCAGGGCCTCCCCGACCCAGCTGCGGAAGTCCTTCGAGTAGAGCCGGAGCTTGTCGGACTGCGGGTAGATGGCGGTGATCTGGAGGCGGTCCTCCTCGTCGAGGAGGTCGATCTCCGGGTTGGCCAGCTGCAGCCGCCCCCGGTAGTCGGTGAGCTTCCCGAAGAACATCGCCTCGGATCCCTCGGGGAGCTGCCGGGCGCGCCAGGGCTGGTTGAAGAAGGTGATGCGCAGGTACCCCGACCCGTCGGAGATGCGCAGCTCGGTGCGGGCCTTGCCCCGTCCCCGTCCGGGGACCGTGGCGGACGACACGACCCGACCGAACACCCACGCGGACTCCTCGACGCGGGCGTCGCGGATGGACGTCTGCTTCGTCTTGTCGAGGTACCGCCTCGGGTAGTGCGTGAGCAGGTCGAAGATCGACGAGACGTCGATCTGCGCGAGCACCTTGGCCCGCTCCGGCCCGACGCCGGTGAGCTTGGTGACCGGGAGGTCGTCGAGCTCCCGAAGGCGCTTCGCCACCTAGCCCACCGTCTATTCGATGCCGAACAGGTAGGGGTAGAGCGGCTGTCCGCCGTGGTGCACCTCGGCGGTGGCGCCCGGGCGGTGCTCCCCGAGCCACTCCGTGATGCAACGAGTGCAGGCCGCGGTGGCGCCCTCCCCCTCGATGATCGTGACGATCTCGTGCTCCTCGCCGACGAGGACGTCGAGGAGCGCAGTGGCCGCATCGGGGAGCTGCCCCTCGACGGCGACGATCCCGGACCGGGCGATACCCAGCCAGTCCCCTGCGGCGATCGGCCCGACGTCGCAGCTCGAGTCCCGGACTGCCTGGGTGACCTCGCCGGCCACGACGTTGGTCGCCGCGTCCGTCATCTCCGCGCCGTTCTCCCCGGCGTCGGCCTCGGGGTCGTAGGCCAGGAGGGCGGCGAAGCCCTCGGTGATGCCCTTGGTGGGCACGACGACGACGGTCTTGTCCGTCTGGGCGTCGACCTGCTCGGCCACCGGGATGATGTTCTTGTTGTTCGGGAGGACGATGACGTGGTCGGCCGGGACGGCCTCGACGGCGGCGAGCAGCTCGGCGGTGGACGGGTTCATCGACTGCCCGCCCCGGACGATGCCCTGCACCCCGAGCGAGTGGAAGATGCGCTTGATGCCGGCGCCGGTGGCCACCGCCACCACTGCGCACGTCACCCGGGTGCGCAGGTGCTCCGGCACCTCGTCGATGGCACCCGCATCGGCCGCATCGCGGACCCACCGCTCCTCCTCCACCTGCTCGATGAGGTCGGTGACCCGGATCTTCCGGGGCCGCCCGATATCGATGGCCGCCTCGATCGACGCCCCGATGTCGTCGGTGTGGATGTGGCAGTTCCAGATCCCGTCGCCGCCGACCACGACGATCGAGTCGCCGATCCCGGCCCACACGTCCTTGAAGGCGCTGATCGCTGTGTCCGGCGCCTCGAGGAAGTACATGACCTCGTAGCGGAGGTCGGACACGCCGCCGCGCTCGCCCTCTCCGTGGCCGGGCAGGGCCGCCGGGAGGACGGGTGCCTCCACCTCGGTGGGCTCCGGCACCGGGCGCCCGTCGGCGACGTTGAGGAGCACGTCCAGGAGCAGCAGGAACCCGGTGCCGCCCGCGTCGACCACGCCGGCGTCGGCCAGCACGGGCAGCATCTCGGGCGTGCGGCGCAACGCGTCGGTGCCCTGCTCGTGCGCCGCCTCCAGGACCCCCACCAGATCGGCCCCCTCGGCCGCCCTGGCCTCGGCCGCCTCGGACGCCTCCCGCACGACGGTGAGGATCGTGCCCTCGACCGGGCGCATGACCGCCTCGTAGGCGGCGGTTGACGCGGCCCGCAATGCAGCGGCGACGCTGCTGCCGTCGACGCCCTCCGCCTCGGCCACCACACCGGACATGCCCCGGAGGACCTGCGACAGGATCACCCCCGAGTTCCCCCGGGCACCCATCAGCGACCCGTGGCTGATCGCCTTGCACACGGACGCGAGATCTGTGCCCGCCCCGTCCACCTCCTCGCAGACCGCGCCGAGGGTCAGGGCCATGTTCGTGCCCGTGTCACCATCGGGCACGGGGTAGACGTTCAGGCGGTTGATGCCCTCCTGGTGGGCGCGCAGCACATCGCGGTAGCCCGTGACCACGGCGCGGAGCTCTTCCGCGCCCAGGCGCGTGAGGGAGGTCATCGGGCGAGGATCCTAGGTGCCCCCACGGACCGCCTGGGTTGGCGGGGTCCCAAGCGCACCGCTAACCTCACCGGGTCCTACGACCGGTTCCTACGGCCGGTCCCCCTGAGCGAGGTCCACGTCATGGCTGCAGTGTGCGAGGTGTGCGGGAAGCACCCATCGTTCGGGATGAACGTGAGCCACTCGCATCGTCGCACCAAGCGACGCTGGAACCCCAACATCCAGAAGATCCGGGCCATCGTGAACGGCGCCCCGAAGCGCCTCCACGTCTGCACCGGCTGCATCAAGGCCGGCAAGGTCACCAAAGCCGTCCGCTAAGTCGGTCTCGGAGCGGAGCTCCTCGACCGAGCCGCCCGCAGGGCGACCTCTCAGCTCAGTCGAGAAGCTCTGCTTCGAGACCGACCGATTTCGCTGGTACGCGCGACGCTCCGATACGGTATTCGGCTACCCGAGGAAGCCTTCTCTAGGAGCGGCGGCGATGCAGGGAGTGATCAAGTCGTACGACCCAGGATCGGGCGACGGCGTGGTGCTCTGCGACACCGACTTCAAGGAGTACGACCTCTCCTCGGACGCCCTCGTGGGATCCGTCTTCCGGATGTTGCGCCAGGGTCAACGAGTGATCTTCGACCTAGATGCGCACGCCAGGGCCACCCGCCTGCGACTCGGCTCCGAGGTCGACATGGGGACCCCCGGGTTCGGTGCGGTCCCCGAGATCCCAACGCAGACGGACTGACCCCGACCCCTGCCACGGAGGCACACCCATGCCGGCGACGACCACCAACGAGCAGCTGAAGGACTGGGTCGACCACTGGGCCGACGTGCTCCAGCCAGATGCGGTCGAGTGGTGCGACGGGTCCGAGGAGGAGTGGGACCGCCTGACAACGCTGCTGGTCGATGGAGGCACGCTCACCCGCCTCGACGACAGCAAGCGGCCCAACAGCTTCCTCGCCCTCTCCGACCCCGGCGACGTGGCCCGCGTCGAGGACCGCACGTTCATCTGCTCCGAGCGCCAGATCGACGCCGGACCCACCAACAACTGGCGCGACCCGGGCGAGATGAAGGCCGAGATGAAGCGCCTCTACACCGGGGCGATGCGGGGCCGGACGATGTACGTCGTGCCGTTCTCCATGGGCCCCCTCGGGTCGCCGATCGCCCACATCGGCGTGCAGCTGAGCGACTCGGCCTACGTCGCCGTGAACATGCGGATCATGACCCGCATGGGTCAGGCGGTCCTCGACGAGCTCGGGCCCGAGGGCGAGTTCGTGCCCTGCGTGCACTCCGTCGGCTACCCGCTCGTGCTGGCCGACGGCTCCACCCGGCCCGACGTGCCGTGGCCGTGCGACGCCGACAACAAGTACATCGTCCACTTCCCAGAGACCCGGGAGATCATGAGCTACGGCTCGGGCTACGGCGGCAACGCCCTGCTCGGCAAGAAGTGCTTCGCCCTGCGGATCGCCTCCACGATGGCCCGGGACGGCGGCTGGATGGCCGAGCACATGCTCATCCTCGGTGTCACCCCTCCCGGCGGCGAGAAGGTGTACGTCGCCGCTGCCTTCCCGTCCGCTTGCGGCAAGACGAACATGGCGATGATGGTGCCCACCCTGCCGGGGTGGAAGGTCGAGACCGTCGGCGACGACATCGCGTGGATGAAGTTCGGTGACGACGGCCGGCTGTACGCCATCAATCCCGAGGCCGGGTTCTTCGGGGTTGCGCCGAACACCGGCCGGGACACGAACCCCAACGCCGTCGAGTCGCTGCGCGCCAACTGCATCTTCACCAACGTCGCCCTCACCGATGACGGCGACATCTGGTGGGAGGGCCTGTCGACCGCCCCCGAGCACCTCACGGACTGGAAGGGCAACGACTGGACGCCCGACGCCGACACGCCGGCGGCCCATCCGAACGCTCGCTTCACGGCGCCCGCCGAGCAGTGCCCATCCATCGCGCCGGAGTGGGAGGACCCCAAGGGCGTCCCGATCTCCGCGATCCTCTTCGGCGGCCGCCGGGCGACCAACGTCCCCCTCGTCACCGAGGCGTACGACTGGGAGCAGGGAGTGTTCCTCGGCTCGATCATGAGCTCGGAGACCACCGCTGCCCAAGCCGGTGCGGTCGGCAAGCTCCGCTTCGACCCCTTCGCCATGCTCCCCTTCTGCGGGTACAACATGGGCGACTACTTCTCCCACTGGCTGGAGGTCGGCCGCCGCGAGGGCGCACAGCTGCCCAAGCTCTTCCTCGTCAACTGGTTCCGCAAGGGCGACGACGGCAAGTTCCTGTGGCCCGGCTTCGGTGACAACAGCCGCGTGCTCAAGTGGGTCGTGGAGCGCGTCGCCGGCGGCGGCGACGCCGTCGACACCGCGATCGGACGGGTCCCGTCCGTCGAGGGCCTCGACACCACCGGTCTCGACCTCACCGACGCTGCGCTCGGGGAGCTCCTTTCGGTCATCGACCGGTCGTGGCAGGCCGAGCTCCCGCAGATCGAGGAGCACTACGCCAGCATCGGCGACACCCTGCCCGACGAGCTGCGGGCCGAGCTCCAGAAGCTCGGGCAGCGGCTCCAGGGCTGAGGCCCGCCACCGTCCGGACCACCGACACACGAGGAGGCGTCATGGGCGTCAGCGCGTACATCCTGATCCAGACCGAGGTGGGCAAGGCTGCGCAGGTCGCCAGCGAGGTGGGCTCCATCGACGGCGTGGTCTCCGCCGAGGACGTCACCGGGCCGTACGACGTGATCGCGCGCGCCGAGTCGCCCACCGTCGACGAGCTGGGGAAGATGGTGGTGAGCCGGGTCCAGATGATCGACGGGATCACCCGCACGCTCACCTGCCCCGTCGTGCACCTCTAGGTCGGCAGCGGCGAGATGGTCAGGGCCCGCAGGGCCAGGCCCATCAGGAACAGGCCACCGAGGCCGTAGAGCAGGTGCCGGTGCGGCGCGACCTGCTGCCGATAGCTGTAGACGATGCCGACGGTGGCGATGGCCACGAAGCCGTAGAAAGCGTGGAACTGGGCCACCTCGTAGTCCTCCACCGCCACCAGCGCGGCGCCGAGGGCCACCTCGACGAAGATCGTCAGCTCGGCCACCAGCGTGCTGCGCCACAGCCACGGGGTCCGCAGCCGCTCCTCCCGGTGGGCCCCGAGGGCCCAGAGGCCGACGACGGCGTTCGTCGCGACGACGACCCACGCGAAGTCCGCGTGGAGCGACCGCAGCGTCACGACGGCTGGATCAGGAGGCGCCGGCCGAGCCGCCGGCGATCTGGTAGCTCCACAGCTCCGAGGACACGCCGACGGGGCGCCGGGGCGCGTCCGCACCCTGGGGTGCGCCGCCCTCCGCGTGCGGTGACCCGCCTCCCTCGCTCTTGTGCCCGGCGCTGAACGCCGGGCCGCTCACCCATGCGTCGAAGGCGGCATCGTCGCGCCACCGCGTGATCACGAGCCAGGTGGTGCGATCGTCGGTGGGCTGCAGGAGCTCGAAGCCCTCGAAGCCGTCTTGGCCGTCGACCGCCCCGGCCCGGGCGGCGAACCGCTTGGCCAGCTCGTCGCCGCTGTCGGCCGCGACGGTTATGGCGTTGATCTTGATGATGGTCAACCGGGTCCTCCTGCAGGTCGGGCCCGTCACCCTAGAGGGGTCACCAACCGCGGTAGTGACGAGGGCGCAGCCGCCGGCGCAGCCAGCGCGTGTGCCTCCGCCATCGTCGAGCGCCCCTGGGTGGGTACATCACCACCCAGAGGATGAGCAGGAGGGCCCCCATGCCCCCGGCCATGAGCATGGTATGCACCGTACGACAGGTCGCCCCGTAGGTCCACGAGCACGGGGCGGAGCGGGGTCACCACGCAGCGCGAAGGATCTCCAGGGCGTCGGCCTCGCTCACCGGTCGAGGGTTCACGGCCACGTTGTGGTTGGACTGGGAGAGGCGAGCCACGGCTTCGAGCTCCCCATCGTCGACCCCGGCCTCGGAGAGACGACCCGGGAGGCCGAGCCCGTCCCGCAAGCGGTCGACGCCCGCGGCCGCATCGTCGGCCCCGAGGGCGGCAGCGATGCGGGCCACCGCCTCGGGGACGGCCGGGGCATTGAACCGCACGGCGTGGGCGAGAAGCACGGCGTTGGCCAACCCGTGCGGGATCCCCGTGCGGCCGCCGACGAGCTGGGCCAACCCGTGGTGCACGCCCATCCCGGCGTTCTGGAGGCACCGGCCCGCCAGGCAGGCGCCCGAGAACATCGCCGATCGGGCCTCGAGGTCGTCGGGCCGGGCCACGACCTCCGGCAGCGCTGCGGCGATCGCGACGATCCCCGCGAGCGCGATCGCTTCGGCCTCCGGTGTGCGCGCCCGGGACCAGGCGGCCTCGACGCAGTGGGCCAGCGCGTTCATCCCCGTCTCGGCGCTGACGGCCGGCGGGGTCGAGAGCGTGAGCACCGGGTCGTACACCGCGATCAGCGGCGCCGACGTGGGGCCACCGGCACCCTGCTTCTGCCGGGTGCCGGGGTCGGTCATGCCGAAGAAGGGCGTGAGCTCCGCCCCCGAGTAGGTGGTAGGGATGCTGACGTGCGGGATCGCGGGACGGTCGACGTGGCTGGCGCCGGGCACACCGGCCTCCTGCTCGAGGAAGAAGCACACCGCCTTCCCGAGGTCGGAGCACGAACCGCCTCCGAACGAGACCACCCCGTCGATGCCGTCTCGGCGGGCCTGGAGGAGGGCCTGCTGCACGAGCGGCGTCGGGACGTGGGATCGCACGTCGCTGAAGGTCGAGGCGACGGCCCGGCCCAGGCTGCGCACGACGCGGGCTCCATCAGCTGAGGCGAGCCGACCCTCGGTCGTCACGAGGAGCAGCCGGCGGGCGCCAACGGAGCGCACCAGCTCGGGCAGGCGGTCGACCGCGCCCGCCCCGAACACGATCTGTTGCGCCAGCGCGGTGTGCGTCCAGGCGGTGGTCACGACGGGTCAGGCGAGGCCGGTGAAGAGGTCGTCGTCCATCTCGCCGGTCGGCTCGACGCCGTGGCGGATGAACCACTCCCAGCCGAAGCTCGCCTCGAACGCCTCTTCCGGCATCTGCAGGAAGAACGAGGTCTCGGAGATCTGGCTGGCGTGGGCCGCCATCGACGCACGCTTTGTCGGTAGGTGGAGCCGCACATCGACGCACGTGGTGATGACGGCCTCAGGACGGCCGAACGTGGACGTGTCGCTCACGTCGGGCACCTCGTCGCCCGGGATGGCCCCCGACTCGATGCCCTGCTGGACGACACGGCGGAAGTGGTCGCGGTTCATCGTCGCCTCGAACACGCGTGGCGTGCCGGCCAGCTCGGCCGCCCGCACCCCCACCCGGTGGACCTGGATGTGGTCGGGATGGCCGTAGGCGCCGTCTGAGTCGTAGACGGTGAGCACGTCCGCCTCCTCCTCCTGGAGGATCGAGGCGAGCCGCTCGGCCGCCACGTCGACGGGGATCGACCAGAACGAGCCGTCGAGGTCGTTCTCAGGCGTGCCGATCATCCCGGAGTCGACGTGGCCGAGGAACTCGACGCGCTCCGCGCCGAGCACCTCGGCGGAGCGGAGGCACTCCTGCTCGCGGCGCTGGCCGAGCGTCTCGCCGGGATCGAGGAACCCCTCGTCCACCTCACCGTGCTCGCCCTTCGTGGCGAACACGAGCACGACGCGGTGGCCGTCGAGCGCCGCCTTGGCGATCGTGCCGCCGGTCTGGATGGATTCGTCGTCGGGATGGGCGTGGAACGAGACGAGCGTCGCCACCGGCGATCAGGCCACGGCGCCGGCGTTGCGCAGCTTGGCCACGCGATCGGCGTCGAGGCCACACTCGATGAGCACCTCGTCGGTGTGCTGGCCGGCGTGGGAGGGCGGCCGCTGCACCTCGACCGGCGTGGCCGAGAACCGCGGCGCCGGCGCCGGCTGCACCACGCCATCCAGCTCGAGGAAGGTGCCCCGGTGCACGTTGTGCGGGTGGCCGGGCGCCTCGGCCAAGGACAGCACCGGGGCGAAGCAGACGTCCGTGCCCTCCATCAGCGCGCACCACTCGTCGCGCGTCTTCGAGCCGAAGATCTCGCGGAGGCGCGCCTTCATCGCCGGCCACTGCGTCTTGTCGTGCTGGCCGGGTAGGGCCTCACCCTCGAGGCCGGTGAGGCGGAGGAGCTCTGCGTAGAACTGCGGCTCGATGGACCCGATGGAGACGTACGTGCCGTCCGAGCACTCGTAGACGTCGTAGTAGTGGGCGCCCGTGTCGAGCATGTTGCTCCCGCGCTCGTCCTCCCAGATGCCCATGGCCCGGAGGGAGTGGAACATCGTCATGAGGACGGCGGATCCGTCGACCATCGCCGCGTCGACCACCTGGCCCTCACCGGTCTCGCGAGCCCGGAGGATGCCGCACACCAGGCCGAAGGCGAGGAACATGCCGCCCCCGCCGAAGTCGCCTACGAGGTTGAGCGGGGGCACCGGCGGGCCGCCCTTGTTGCCGATGGCGTCGAGGGCGCCGGCCAGGGCGATGTAGTTGATGTCGTGCCCGGCGGTGGACGAGTAGGGGCCGTCCTGGCCCCACCCCGTCATGCGCCCGTAGACGAGGCGCGGGTTGCGTCCGAGGGCGGCGTCCGGACCGAGGCCGAGGCGCTCCATGACGCCCGGACGAAACCCCTCGATGAGGCCATCGGCCGATTCGATGAGCGTCAGCACGGTCTCGACCCCGTCGGGGTGCTTCAGGTCGACGCCCACCGAGCGCCGGCCCCGCGTGAGCAGGTCGGCGGGCGGTGACGCAGGGTTCCCGCCCAGGACGTTCTGGGCCCGATCGACCCGGATGACGTCTGCCCCCATGTCGGACAGCATCATGGCGCAGAACGGTCCGGGACCGATCCCTGCGATCTCGATGATCTTCGTGCCTGCGAGCGGTCCGGGCATGCGTCGTCCTTGTTCGTCGGGGTGGGTCAGGTGGCGGCGGGACGGCCGGCGGCCAGCGCCGTGATGGCTTCGACGATCGGCCCGAGGTGGGCGGCGGGCAGGTCGTGGCCCATGCCCTCCACCATCAGCAGCCGAGCGCCCGGGACCAGCTCGGCCGTGCGGATGCCGCCGCTGGGCGTGACGAGCGGGTCGGCGTCGCCGTGGATCACGAGCGTCGAGATGTCGAGCTGGCGCAGGCCGTCCGCGCGGCTGCCGGACGCCGCGACCGCGAGCAGCTGCCGGGCGGATCCGGCGGGGTGGTAGCAGCGGTCATAGGACTGGGTGACGAGCGCACGGGCCCGCTCCTCGTCGAACTCGTCAGGGCTACCGAGGATCCGACGCGCCTCGACGCCGGCCGCAATGGCTGCGTCGCGGTTCGCCGGCGGTGGCTGGAGCAGGCGCTCGACGGCCGCCGGCGTCGGCTGCCCGACGTCGGGTTCACCGGTCGTCGACATGATCGACGTGAGCGTACGGACCCGGGAGCGGTGCTCGATCGCCATCGTCTGGGCGATCATCCCGCCCATGGACGCCCCGACGACGTGGGCGGCGTCGATGCCGAGGGCGTCGAGCAGTCCAACCGCGTCCGCCGCGAGGTCGGAGAGCAGATAGGGCACGTCGACGGGCTCGCCCTGCACCGCAGCCAGGAAGGCGGGGAGGAACCCGCCGGCCATGTCCGCGAGCTTCGTCGAGAGGCCCACGTCACGGTTGTCGTACCGGATGACGTGGAAGCCCCGGTCGGCGAGGGCGTCGCAGAGCTCCACGGGCCAGACGATCAGCTGGGCCCCGATGCCCATCACCAGGAGGAGCGGCTCACCATCGGCGTCGCCGAACGTCTCGTAGCAGAGCTCGATCCCATTGGTATGGGCCATCTGCGCGGTGGGCACGGGCGCCATCCTGGCGGGGGTTGACCGACCGGTCAAGGACGCCACCGGCGCCCGACGGCTACATGCGATCGAGCAGATCCGCCTTCTTGGCCTGGAACTCCGCGTCGGTGAGCACGCCGCGACGACGGAGGTCGTCCAGCTGCTCGATCTGGTCCGGGATCGACCTCTCGGCTCGGTCGCCGGCCTGGCCCACGCGGTCGAACTTGCGGTTCTCGTTGTCCTCCATCTGGCGGTGGATCTCGTTCTGCACCGCCGACGGCTTGCGGACGTTCGAGAACGCCTGCCGACCCATCTCGCCGGCGGACTCGATGATGAGGTCGCCCGACCCGAGCATGCGCTCGAAGATGGACTGGGAGAAGAACACGGTGTTCACCCGTTCCAGGGGGATCTCGATGCCGTGCTTGGCCAGCACGCCATGGCGGTAGATCAGCCGGTCGGTGGTGACGACGAAGTTCGTCGTCGCCCACCTGGCGTAGGTGAGTCCGAACCACACGAGGCTCACCAGGACGACCACGGCGGCGACGAGCTCGACCGCCGCCGGCGGGTCGCCGCGCGTCAGCACGTAGGCGCCCAACACGATGGAGGCGAGCAGCCCCGCGAGCGGCTGGACGAAGAAGAACCAGTGCGGGTGCAGGTCAAGGACGATGTCCTCGTCGTCGTTGAGGAGCTTCCTCGAGAACGCCACGGCGGCAGGGTACCTCTAGTTCCTCAGGCCCATCCGAGCTCGTCGAGGCGATCGTCGTCGATGCCGAAGTGGTGGGCCACCTCGTGGACCACCGTGACCTTCACCTGCTCGACCACCTCCGCTTCGTCCGAGCACATCGCCAGGATCGGCAGCCGGAAGACGGTGATCCGGTCCGGAAGGACCATCCCGTCGTAGCCCTGGCTGCGCTCGGTGAGCGGGATCCCGTCGTACCGGCCCAGCAGCGACGACCGCGGGCTGCCGTCCTTCACCACGATGGCCACGTTGTCCATGAGGCGGCCGAGCTCTGGCGGGATCCCGTCCAGTGCGTCGGCCACGAGCTCCTCGAAGCGGGCCAAGGGGACCTCGATCACCGGTGCAGCGTACGGCGGCGGCCCTCGGCCCGAGCGCTGGCTACCCTCGGCGAGGATGGACCCGGAGGCGCTGCTCGACGGACTGGACGATCGGCAGCGCCTCGCGGTGACGTCCACGGCGCTGCCCCTCGTGGTGCTCGCTCCGGCCGGCTCGGGCAAGACCCGGGTGCTCACCCGCCGCATCGCCTACCGGGTGGCCATGGGGGCCGCCGATCCGAGGCACGTCCTGGCCCTCACGTTCACACGCAAAGCGGCCGGCGAGCTCAGCGAACGCCTCGGCCGGCTCGGCCTGCGCAGCGACGCCACCACCGGCACATTCCACGGGGTCGCCTGGGGTGCGCTGCGGGCCCGGTGGGCCGACCAGGGTCGCACCCCGCTGACTCTGCTCGAGCGCAAGGGCCGACTGCTCGTGGAGGTGGCGCCGCGGGCCGTCGGTCGCGACCAGCGCTCCGTCGCCGCCGACCTGGGCACCGAGATCGAGTGGGCCAAGGCCCGCATGATCACGCCCGAGGCGTACCCGGAGGCCGTCGTCGCGGCTGGCCGGCGGAGCGCGCTGCGGTCCGAGCTGGTCGTGCAGGGCTACAAGGACTACGAGACGCGCAAGCAGCGGGCCGGTCTGGCGGACTTCGACGACCTGCTCGCGCTCTGCGCGCGGGCGCTGGAGGAGGACGAGCGCTTCGCCAGCGCCCAACGCTGGCGCTTCCGCCACCTGTACGTCGACGAGCTGCAGGACGTGAACGCGCTGCAGTTCCGCTTGCTGGAGGCATGGCGCGGACACGGCTACGACGTCACCGCCGTCGGCGACCCGCAGCAGGCCATCTACGGGTGGAACGGCGCGGACGCCTCGTTCCTGCTCGAGATCCACCGGCACTGGCCGCCGGCGTCGGTGATCGAGCTGGACCGCAGCTACCGCTCGAGCCCGCAGATCCTGGCAGCCGCGGTCGCCGTGCTGCAGGGAGGCCGCCAAGCCGCCCGGGAGGTGCACTCCCAACGCCCGGACGGGCCCGCCCCGTCGGTCGCCTCCCACCCGACCGACCGGGCCGAGGCCATCGCCGTCGCCCGGGCGGTGCGGCGCGGCCACGCCCCCGGGCGGCCGTGGTCCGACCAGGCGATCCTCGTGCGCACGCACGCGCAGACGGAGCTGCTGACCGAGGCGCTACGCGAATCGGGCATCCCGCACCGGCTGCGAGGCGGTGCCGACTTCCTGGAGCGTCCGGCCGTGCGACGGGCGATGCGCGAGCTGCGCTCCGGCGGCGCGCCGCTGGGCACGGCGCTGGCCGATCTGGAGCTGTCGCTGGAGGACGGCGTGGTACCCGGCGTCGTCGATGTCCACATCGATGCCGACGACGAGGACATCGAGGAACAGCGCCTGCGCCTGGCCCAGCACGACGAGGACCGTGCCGTCCTCGCCTCGCTCGTCCGGATGGGCCGGGACTACCTCCGCCTCGACCCCGTCGGCGGGGCCAGCAGTTTCTCGGGCTGGCTCACGGCCACGGTGCGGTCCGAGGCGGACAGTGCCGCCCCGGATCGCGATGCCGTCGACATCGCCACCTTCCACGCGGCCAAGGGACTCGAGTGGGGCACCGTGCACCTCGCCGGCATCGAGGACGGCTACGTCCCGATCGCCCTTGCCCGGACGCCGGCGGCCCGGGCCGAGGAGGTGCGCCTGCTGTACGTCGCCATGACCCGGGCCCAGCGCGAGCTGCGCATCACCTGGGCGCAGCAGCGGACGTTCTCCGCCCGGGTCGTCGACCGTCGCCGCTCGCCCCTGCTGGCCCCTATCCCCGACCGGGTGCCCGGGGAGGACGACCCCGTGCCGTCGCTGCCCACGCCACCTGTGGACGACTGGGCTGAGGAGGTGGCCCGGCAACGAGCGGCCCTCCGGCCCGGGGGCTCCGGAGCCTCGGCCGACCTCGAGGCGCTGCACCGCTGGCGGGACGGCGTGGCCCGGGCCGCCCGCGTCGTGCCCGAGACGGTGCTGCCCGACCACGTGCTGGCCCGCATCGCCAAGGTGCGCCCAACCGACGTCGCAGCCCTCGGCGGGATCCGCGGAGTGGGCGAGATCCTCGCCGCGCGGTTCGGGGCGGACGTCCTCGCCGCGCTCGTCCACCCGCCCGTCGGGAGCCCGGCACCATGAGGTTCGCCATCGAGCAGCGGCTCACGGCTTCGCCCGAGGAGGTGGCGCGAGCCTTCGCCGACGCCGACCTCTACGCCAGCTTCGGCGACCTGCCCAAGCTGTCCCGACCGGAGCTCGTGGATCGCGTCGAGGAGGCCGACCTCGTCCGGCTGCAGCTGCGCTACCGCTTCGTCGGCGACATCTCCCCCGCGGCGCGAGCGATCCTCGACCCGGCCCACCTCACCTGGGTGGAGCACTCCGACCACGACCTCGCGGCCCTCACGACATCCTTCGTCCTGCGGCCGGACCACTACGCCGGCCGGTTCACCTGCTCCGGGGCGGTCCGCTTCGAGGCAGCCGGGGATGGCACGGTCCGGCGCGGCCAGGGCGACCTGCGGGTCCGGGCGCCCCTCGTGGGCGGGGCGGTCGAGCGGGCACTGGTGTCGGGGCTGCAGGAGCACCTCACGGACGAGGTGCCGGTGGTCGAGGCGTTCCTTCGCTCCAGATCCGCCGGCTGACTACGAGCCGTCCGTGGGGCCGTCGAGGCCCTGCGCACGACGGCGTAAGTCCCGCTGCTCCTTGAGGTCGGCGAAGCGGGTGCCCTCCATCGAGATGAAGAGGCCCTCGGCCTCCGCGCACAGCGTGTCTCCGGCCCAGAGCTGACCGAGGGTGAAGATCTTCCGCCCGTCGACCCGCTCCAGCGACCCCTCGAACCGCAGCTCCGTGTGCAGCGGCGTGGGCGAGCGGTAGTTGACGGTGAGCCGGCCGGTCATGCCGGGCGAGCCGGAGAGCGACTGCGTGCAACCGAGGACCTCGTCGAACGCCGCCGCGATGTAGCCGCCGTGCACGCACCCCGGCGGACCCTCGTAGGCCGCCCCGAACGTGGCGCGCCCGACGATGCGGTCACCCTCGTCGCCGAGCCACAGCTCGATCGGCGGGGCCAGCGGGTTGGCCA
The DNA here is from genome assembly GCA_030681555.1 of Acidimicrobiales bacterium. Lineage (GTDB taxonomy): Bacteria > Actinomycetota > Acidimicrobiia > Acidimicrobiales > VFJN01 > VFJN01. Next base: position 4,882 of record JAUXRW010000154.1, on the reverse strand, counting down.
CGCCGAGCATCGGGCTGTGGTCGAAGAACGCGAACGGATCGCCGGAGTTGGCCGCCTCGGCGAACCCCTCGTAGATCGAGGCGTTCGGGTGCTCCTCGAACCGCGCGGCCAGGCCTTCGAGCTGATCGGCCGCTTCGGCGATGACCGGCACCGGCGCGGTCGTCTGCACCAGCCGATGCAGGAGGCCTCGCATCCCGTTGGCGAGCCGGCGGAGCTCGGAGCGGCGGGGCGACCGCTCGGCGTCGCGCAGCTCACCGAGCAGATGCGCCCACCCCGTAGAGCCCGGACTGGCTTCGCGCGACGGGCCGGGGTCGCCTGTCTCTGCGTCGCCTGTCATGCCGCGTCCTCGTCCTCGAGCTGCACGACGAGCGGCGCGTGGTCGGACGGCAGCTTGCCCTTGCGGGCATTGCGATCGATGAGGGCCCAGCTCACGCGCCGGGCGAGCGGGCCCGACGCCAGCACGAGATCGATCCGCATGCCCAGCCCCTTGTGGAAGTTGCCGGCCCGGTAGTCCCACCAGGAGAAGAGACGCCCCGTGTCGGGGAAGCGGTCGCGGAACACGTCGGCCAGGCCCCAGGCGAGCAGTCGGCCCAGCGCCTCGCGCTCCGGAGGGCTGACGTGTGTCGCACCATGCACAGCCTTTGGGTCCCACACGTCCAGATCGGTGGGCGCGATGTTGAAGTCCCCGCAGACGGCGGTGGGCGCCGTCGGGTCGGCGACCACGTCCAGATGGCGTCGCAACCGCTCGAGCCAGCGCAGCTTGTACTGGTAGTGCTCGTGCTCGAGGCTGCGTCCGTTCGGGACGTAGGCGCTCATGACGCGCACGCCGCCGCAGGTGGCCGTGAGCAGCCGCGCCTCGGGGTCGTCGGACTCCCCGTCGGCGAAGCCGGGGACCACGTCGTGCAGCCCGACGCGGCTCAAGATGGCCACGCCGTTCCATCGGCCCTCACCGTGGTGGGCCGACTCGTACCCGAGCGCGGCGAAGGCCATCGAGGGGAAGGCGGCGTCGGCCAGCTTCGTCTCCTGCAGGCAGGCGACGTCGGGCTGACACTCGGCGATCCACTCCTCCACCCGGCCGAGCCGGGCGTTGAGGGAGTTCACGTTCCAGGTGACGAGGCGCACAGCGCCCGACGCTATCGGCGCCGCGACGACGCCCCCGCACCGAGCAGGGCGGGCGCGGCCGGAACCCCGGACCGACCCACCCTGACGGTGCAGGGCGACACCTCAGCAGACTGCGCTAGCGGCGCTTGGCCGCCTTGCGGGCCGGAGCCTTCTTCGCCGCGGCCTTCTTGCGGGCCGGAGCCTTCTTGGCCGCGGCCTTCTTGCGGGCCGGAGCCTTCTTCGCTGCGGCCTTCTTCGCCGGAGCCTTCTTCGCCGCGGCCTTCTTGCGGGCCGGAGCCTTCTTCGCTGCGGCCTTCTTCGCTGCGGCCTTCTTCGCCGGAGCCTTCTTCGCCGCGGCCTTCTTGCGTGCCGGAGCCTTCTTGGCTGCGGCCTTCTTCTTTGCAGGTGCCACCCGTGCCTCCTCTGTCAGTTGGTGTACGGGATCGCTTGCCGTGCTCAGAGGCACGACACCAGGCATGGTCAGGTCGACCCCGCGGCGTGGGGTGTCGAACGCATGGACCACGAACGAATAGGGCTGGCCGAAGCTCAGGACCTCGCGCGCGCTGCGCGGCGGCGGGTCGCCGAGGTGCTTCAGGGGGAGGTAGCAGCGCGTGCCGTCGACCATCACGTAGGCGCCGTGCGACGCGAAGCGCTCGACCTCACCCTGCACGGCCGAGCCGACCTTGTGCGTGGCCACGAACTCGATGAACGGGAGCGCGTCGTTGTAGGGCTCGACACCGCCCCCACCGCCCCCACCTCCCCCTCCGCCCCCGCCGCCGCGGCGGCGCCCACGGCGGCCGCCGTCGTCGGTGCTCGCGCTGGCCAGTGCGGCCTCGCGCGCGGGTGCTGCGGGCTCGGCGTCCGCCCGGCGGCCACCCCGCTTGGTGGGCGGCGCGGCGTCGGATGTGCGGTCTGCACCGCCGCGCGACCGGCTTCGCTTCGTGGCGGTCTTCGTGGCACCTGTCGCCGCCGAGGCCGCAGCGGCCGGCGCGGCGCCCGACGCAACCGCCGCGCTCTTGGCCGCCTTCTTCGCGTCGCTGACCGATCGTCGGCTGAGAGGACCGCGCACGGGCGACCGGTTCATGAACACCCAGCCGACGTGCGGCACGGGCTTCCCGCCGACGAGCCGGCCCTGGTCGAAGAGCCAGCCGTACTGGCCGTGGAACTCCTGGAACGAGTCGTTGGACAGCACGACCGCACTGGCGCGGTCCGCGATCTGCAGGAGGAACGCGTCGCCGCGGCCGATCACGCCCGCGGGCGGCGAGATGATCTCGCCCGCCTGCATCGCCTCTTCGAACGCATCGCGCTCGGACTCGTCGACGCGGTTCGGGAAGCTGGCGTCGACGACGACCGTCACGTTCTCCGGCTTGAACTCATCGAGGAACGCGCGAACGGCCTCGTCGAGCTGTTGCAAGCTCGGCAGGGTGCGTCCCTCGGTAGCGAGGTTGGATCCGTCGACGACGACGTGCTGCAAGGTCATGCCGTCAGCAAGTCAACCAGTTCGTTCGCGCGCACCGGGGGATGTTGCAACAGATCACGCCGCTTGAACAGCGTGCCGTTGCATGGTGACACGCGCGTCCGCGCCTAGCTTCGGTGCATGCGCGACGAGACGAGGAAGATCCGCGCCGTCTTCTTCGACTTCGGCGGCGTGATCCTCTCGAGCCCGTTCGACGCGTTCAACCGCTACGAGGACACGCACGGCCTCCCGCGCGATCTGCTGCGCAACGTCAACGCCACCGACCCCGACACCAACGCGTGGGCGCGCTTCGAACGCAATGAGCTCACGTTCGATGAGTTCTGCGATCAGTTCGAGAGGGAATGCCAGGCACGCGGGCACCGGGTCGACGCGCGCGAGGTCATGCCGCTGCTCGCCGGTGCCATCCGACCGGCGATGGTGGAGGCCGTGCGTCGTTGCGGCGAGCGCCTCGTGACCGCGCTCCTCACCAACAACTGGGTGAGCCACGACGAGCGCGCCGCCGAGCGCGTGCAGGCCGGCCGCAACGACGTGCTGGCGTTGTTCGACCACATCGTCGAGTCCAGCAAGGTGGGCGTGCGCAAGCCCGATCCGCGCTTCTACGAGCTGGCCTGCGAGCTCGCTGGCGTACGAGCGGACGAGGTCGTGTTCCTCGACGACCTCGGCGTCAACCTCAAGCCGGCCCGGGCCATGGGCATGACGACCATCAAGGTGGCCGACCCGAACCTCGCCATCGACGAGCTCGAGGCCGTGGTGGGCTTCGCCCTCTCCTAGACCGTCTCGTCGACGATCGCCGCCTGCAGGATCTGCGCCTGCTCCTGCCCATGGATCGCATGTGAGCCGCTGGCGGGGCTGCCCGACTCCACTCGGGACACGCGGCGGATCTTGTGCGAACCCTCGAAGCGCTCGTACAGACGGCCCTTCGCGAAGTTCCAGGAGCCCATGTTCTCGGGTTCCTCCTGCAGCCAGACGATCTCCTCGGACGCCGGGTAGCGAGCGACGATCTCGTCGAGCTGGTCGTAGGGCCACGGGTACATCTGCTCGACGCGCACGACGGCGACGGGTGCGCCGGCCGTGTCCCGGGCGGCGAGGGCCTCCTGGCCAACCTTCCCGGACGCCATCACGATGCGCCGCACCGCGCCGGGGTCGGCCACCTGGGCGTCGTCGAGTGTCTCGCGGAAGGAACCGCTCAACAGCTCGGACGTGCTCGAGCGAGCGGGCTTGGCCCGCAGCAGGGACTTGGGGGTGAAGACGACCAGCGGCTTCTGCACGTTGTGGTGCACCTGGCGCCGCAGAAGGTGGAAGATCTGCGCCGCCTGGGTGACGTTGGCGACCTGGATGTTGTCCTCCGCGCAGAGGGAGAGGAAGCGCTCGAGGCGGGCCGAGGAGTGCTCGGGCCCCTGCCCCTCGTACCCATGGGGCAGGTAGAGCACGAGCCCCGACGTCTGGTTCCACTTGTCCTCGGCCGCGACGACGAACTGGTCGACGATGGTGGACGCGCCGTTCCAGAAGTCGCCGAACTGCGCCTCCCAGATGACGAGCGACTCCTTGGCCACCACCGAGTAGCCGTACTCGAACCCGAGCGCGGCGTACTCCGAGAGCAACGAGTCGTAGATCCAGAACTTGCCCTGCTCCGAACCGAGGTGGGCGAGCGGGGCGTGTTCGTTGCCGTTGGTGTGGTCGATCAGCACGGCGTGCCGGTGGCTGAACGTGCCCCGCCGGGTGTCCTGGCCGGCGATGCGCAGGTCGGTGCCCTCGAGGAGGAGGGACCCGTAGGCCAGCGCTTCGGCGAGCGCCCAGTCGACCTCGCCGTCGGCCCACATCTTGTCTCGCGTCTCGAACTGCTTCAGCAGCTTCGGGTGGACGCTGAACCCCTCCGGGAAGGTGGAGAGCGTGGTGTAGATTCGATCGAGCACCTCCTGGGCGACGCCCGTCTCCACCGGAGGGAGGACGCCGGCGCCCGGCGGGCGCGGCTTGGCGATCACCTCCGTGGTGGGAGCGGTTTGCCGCGTCTCGTCGAGGGCGGTCTGCAGCCGGTGGTGGAAGTCGTCGAGCGCGCTCTCTGCCTCCTCGAGCGAGAGCTGGCCCCGCTTCACCAGCGACTCGGTGAAGAGCTTGCGCACCGACCGCCGCTGCTCGATCTTGGCGTACATCATCGGTTGCGTGTAGCTCGGGTCGTCGCCCTCGTTGTGCCCGTGGCGGCGGTAGCAGACCATGTCGATCACGACGTCGCGAGAGAACCGCTGGCGGAAGGCGAAGGCCAGCCGGGCAGCGCGGACACAGGCCTCGGGGTCGTCGCCGTTGACG
>JAUXRW010000151.1 GCA_030681555.1 Acidimicrobiales bacterium | reverse complement strand
GCTGCAGTGCTACGAGGGGCTCGACGAGTCCAAGGCGCTGTACGAGTGGAACTACCGCAAGCAGTTGCTGCGCATCCAGGCCGGCGAGGGGAGCGGGACCTCCTGGTCGGACCTGGAGGACGACATCTTCACTGAAGACTTCCTGTTGTCCCGACCGCTGCTCGAGGCCATCCGGGCCGACGAACCGGTGGTACTCCTCATTGACGAGGTCGACCGCGTGGAGGTCGAGACCGAGGCCCTGCTGCTCGAGATCCTCTCCGACTACCAGGTCTCGATCCCCGAACTCGGCACCATCGAGGCCAAGCAGATCCCGCTCGTGTTCCTCACCTCGAACAACACGCGCGAGCTTTCCGAAGCCCTCAAGCGCCGCTGCCTGTTCCTCCACGTCGACTACCCGGATCTGGATCGGGAGAAGGAGATCGTCCTCACCAAGGTGCCGGACATCACCGACTCGCTGGCCGACCAGGTCGCCCGCATCGTGCGCTCGATCCGCCAATTGGAGCTGAAGAAGGCCCCGTCCGTGTCGGAGACGATCGACTGGGCCCGCACCCTCCTGCTCCTCGGCGTGGAGCACGTCGATGCTGACACGGCCAAGGCGACCATCAACATCCTCCTCAAGTACCAGAGCGACATCGCGAAGGCGGTACGCGAGCTCGAGCAGGAGCACGGCACGATCCAGAAGGCGGCGGCCGGCAAGTAGCGGTCCGCCCACCATGACCGACGTCGCCGCCCCCGGCCCCGGCGCCTCCCCGGAGGCCGCTGCGGGCTTCGCCATCACGGAGCTCCTGGCTGGGTTCATCCAGGAGCTCCGGCAGGCCGGCCTCCCGGTGAGCCTCACCGAGAACCTCGATGCCATGGAGGCCGTCAAGCACATCCCGCTCGAGGATCGCGAGGCGTTCAAGTACGCGCTGGCCGCCACCCTGGTGAAGAACAACACCCACTGGCGGGCCTTCGAGACCGTCTTCGAGGTGTACTTCTCGATGCGGGGCTCTCGCTACCGCATCGGCGAGGCGGACGACGAGCTGGCGCAGCTCCTCGAGCAGCTCGAGCAGGGCGACGACGAGATGCAGGGCGAGGGTGCCCGGTCGGGTGCGGGCGGCGGCGAGTCCATGACGCCCGAGGAGATCGCGGAGATGCTCTTCCGCGCCCTCCAGAAGGGTGACGACGCGCTCATGAGGGCGGTGGCCCGCCAGTCGGTGCGCCGCTTCGCCGGCATGGAGCCGGGCCGTCCCGTGGGGGGCACGTACTACCTGTACCGCACGCTTCGAAACCTCGACCTCGACGGCGTGATGGACCGTCTCATGGAGCAGGCCCGCGGCCAGGCGCCCGAGCCGCTCACGCCGCTCGAGGAGCGCCTCGAACAGGACGAGTTCCAGACGCGCGTCGACCAGCTCAAGCGGGAGATCGAGGCGGAGATCCGCCGCGCCCTCGTCGCCGACCGCGGCGTCGAGGCCATGGCCCGCACCCTCCGCAAGCCGCTGCCCGAGGACGTCGACTTCATGCACGCCTCCCGCGAGGAGATGGCGTCGCTCCGCAAGGCGATCTACCCGCTCACCCGCAAGCTCGCCGTGCGCCTGGCCCGCAAGCGCCGCCACGGACGCAAGGGTCCGCTCGACTTCCGCAACACCATGCGCCACTCCCTGTCGTTCGGTGGCGTGCCGGCCGAGCTCAAGTTCAAGTACCCGCGGCCCTCCAAGCCCGAGATCTTCGTCGTCGCCGACATCTCGGGATCGGTCGCCGCGTTCGCCCGCTTCACGCTTCACCTCGTCTACGCCATCTCCGGCCAGTTCTCGAAGGTGCGGGCCTTCGTGTTCATCGACGGCATCGACGAGGTGACCCGCATGTTCGAGGGCGTAGAGGACATCTCCGAGGCCGTCCACCGGGTGAACACCGAGGCCGACGTCGTCTGGGTGGACGGGCACTCCGACTACGGCCACGCGTTCGAGGTGTTCCACCAACGGTTCGCCAAGGAGATCTCACCCAAGACCACGGTGATCATCCTCGGCGACGCCCGGAACAACTACCACGCGTCCCAGTCCTGGGTGCTCAAGGACATCGAGCGCCGGGCCCGCCACCTCTACTGGCTCAACCCCGAGCCCAAGTCCTACTGGGACACCGGCGACTCCATCGTCGGCGAGTACTCCGTGCACTGCGACGGCACCTTCGAGTGCCGCAACCTCCGCCAGCTCGAGAAGTTCGTCGACTACCTGGCCTGACCAGGGGTTCAGGCCTCCACCCGGAAGTCGAGCACGGGCTCCGGCGGCGGGAACCCCGCCGAGAGGTCGATGCCGTGGACCTCCATCACGTGCTCGCGGAACCAGACGTCGAACGGCTCACCGGAGCCACCGATCACGCCCAGCGCGGCCCCGATGTCGTCCGCCTCCATCACCACGACCGCGACCTCGCCGGACGGAGTCGACTGCAGCCAGACCGACTCGCGCGTGACGCCGGCGCGGCGGCGGGCGTCCTCGTAGGCCGCCTGCCGATCACCGTGCCAGCACGAGGCCAGAGCGGCTCGGTCGGCCTCGGCCTTGCCGGGAAGCAGTGGGACGACGAACCCGATGGATTGCATGGAGACCCTCCTGGTCGTGGACTCCTCCGATCGTGCGTCGTCCGCGGGTTGCAAGACAACACTTGATCGAGTGATCCGAGGGGGGGCCCGGCCCGTCCTCTCGCAGCACCCGGGCGGCCAGCGCCGTGCGGTTCGAGACCTGCAGCTTCTGGAAGACATGCCGCAGGTGCGAGTTCACGGTATGGGGCGAGAGGTGGAGCCGGCGCGCCACCTCACGGTTGGTGAGCCCTTCCGCCACCAGGCAGGACACCGACCGCTCGGTCGTCGTGAGGCTGGCCCATCCCGTTCGGGAGCGATGCCGCGGACCGGTGGCGCCGCGTCGCACGCCGAGGGCCCGCAGCCCCGAGGCCGCCCTCGAGGCCCAGGCCGCGGCGCCCAGGGCGTCGTAGGTCGCGAGGGCTTCGAGCAGGTGCTCCTTGGCCGCCTCGGCCTGCCCGGCGGCGACCATCACCGCTGCGGTGTCTTCCAGCGTCGCCGCCGCCTCGGCCAGCCTCGGACTCGCTCGGGCGAGGTCGGCGGCGGCCTGCGCCGCCTCCGGATCGGTGCGGTGCAGGGCCGCACAGCGGAGGTGGGCCTGTCGCACCGACGGCACGGTGGGCGCGGCTGCCGCCGCGGCCTCGGCGACGGCAACCGTCCACGCGGCCGAGTCGTGCTCGCCTCGGGCCATGGCCAGCCGCACGAGGGCGGGGGCCAAGAGTCGTACGTGATGCCGGATCGACCGGGCGTCGTCGGCGCGGCCCGCGGCGAGCAGGAGCTCGTACGCGGTGGTGTCGTCGCCTGCTTCCGCGGCCCGCGAGGCGGCGGCCAGCCGGACGACCGATGCGCCGTAGCTTCCGTCCGGAAGCTCTGCGAGATCGGCGGGCGGCGTGCCGTCGGGCGCGCGGCCCTGGGCGAGGTCGAGGAGGGCGAGCAGCGCATGCGACTGCGCCACCAGCACCCGCTGACCGTGTTGGTCGGCGAGGAGCAGGCCGGATTCGAGCTCCGAGCGGGCGTCGTCCCAGGACCCCGCCACGAGACGGGCTTCGGCCGACATCAGGAGGATGTCCGGCAGCAACCACGAGGACCCGAGCTCGTCGCACTCGTCGATGGCTCGGTCGAATGCCTGGCGGGCTCCCACGAGGTCGTCGGCGTCGGCGAGGGCCATGCCGAGGAAGAACAGGGGGTGCCGGAGCCGGGCGTCCCGGTGATCGGTTCCGAACGCGAGGTCGACGGCACGGCGGCTGAGCGCCAACGCCTCCGCGTACCGGCCCTGCAGCTTCAGCGCCACCGAGGTCGTCGTGAGCCCCCACGTCGTGAGGGCGACGTCGCCGGCCCGCTCCGCGGCTGCGACCGCTCGTCTGGCCATCTCCTCGCCACCGAGGACATCACCCGAGAAGGTGCGGCCGTAGCTGGCCTGGGCGAGGACCAGCGACTGGTCCGCCGGGGTGAGGTCCGGTCGGATCGAGAGCGTGGCCTCGGCCCGTGCGATCAGGTCGCCGGCCCGGTTCTGCAGGGACAGCGCCGAGACGAGGGCGAGCCGGAGCGGCAGGTCGACGTCGCGGCGGTGCTGGCGGTCGAGCACCACCTCGGCCCGGGCCGCAGCTTCGGCCACGTCGCCGGCCTGCAAGAGGGCGACGACGAGCTCGACCGTCACCAACTCGGCGTCCGGATGGCCACCGGGGCGGAGGGATTCGGCACGCCGGAGCAGGTCGACGGCGATCGCGGGCGCGCTCGGGGCCGCCGCGACGGCTGCCTCTCGCAGCCACGCGATCGCCTCCATGTCGCCACGGTCGGCGCCGAGCACGACGTGGTCGGCGACCTCCGACCTCGACGCGCCCGTGGTCGCGAGGATGGCGGCGGCCTCCCGGTGGACCGCCCGACGCAGCGGTCGGGGAAGATCCTGGTAGATGGCGTCCTGGACGAGCTGGTGTCGGAAGGCCACCGTGTCACCCTCCTCCTGCAGGATGCGGGCGCGGTACGCGGGCCCCAGGCCCTCGACCACTTCCGCCGTCGTCCGCTGGGCCACAGCCGCGAGGTGGCGCACGGAGAACGCGTCTCCCAGCACCGCGGCGGTGCGCAGCAGGTGGATGGTTGGCGGGGGCAGGTCGCCCAGCCGGCGGAGGACCAGCGCTCGGAAGGAGTCGGGGAGGAGCGCCGAGGCGCGAGCGTCGATGCCGGCGGTGCCGGGCTCGAGGCGTCCGTCGGCGTCGAGCGAGCGGGCCATCTCGACGATCCACAGCGGGTTGCCCCCTGACCGCTGGAGCAGAACTGCGAGTTCGGGACCCGGGACACCGCCCAGCTCCCTCGCGGCCAGCTCCTCCACCTCTTCGGGCCGCAGCGGCCGCAGCGCAACCGACGAAGCGCCGACCCGCAGGACCCGCTCGACGAGCCGGTCGAGCTCGCCCCGCCGGGGAGCGGGGCGCAACGAGATGGCCAGCAGGAAGGGGACGTGCGAGAGCCGGTGGGCCACGGCGTCGAGGGCGAGCAGCGTCGAGCGGTCGGCCCACTGAAGGTCGTCGGCGAGCAGCACGACCGGGGTCGCCCGGCACGCGGTCTCCAGGAGGTCGACCACGTTCTCGATCACGCGATGGCCCACGTCGGCCGGCCCGGCGGCACCGGCCAGCAGCGCGGCCAACTCGGCCCGTCTCGGGTCGGCCGACGATCGCACCAGGCCCAAGGCGTCGACGATCGGCCCGAACGGGCGGGCGCGGTCGAAGGGATGCGCCTCGCCGCGGTGCACGGCGGCGCCGAGGTCGCCGCCAGCATCTGAGATCTCGTCCAGGAGGCGGGTCTTGCCGATGCCGGCCTCGCCCTCGACGACGACGACCGCGCCCTGGCCGTCGGCTAGCGCGGCGACGAGGCCCTGGAGGAAGGCGATCTCGACGCCGCGACCGACGAGGGTGTCCGTCGGGCCCGACCGCACGCCCTGACTCTAGGGCCGTGACCTAGGAGTCGTGGATGCCGCACTCCACCTTGTCCTTGCCGACCCATCGACCGGAACGGGGGTCGTCGGGATCGGTGGGCAGGTGGGTGCAGGGCTGGCAGCCGATCGAGAGGTAGCCTCGCTCGCGCAGGGGGTTCACGATGACGTCGTGGTCGGCGATGTAGCCGCTCACGTCCTGGTCGGTCCAGGTGGCGATGGGGTTCACCTTGACGAGCCCCCGCAGGTCGCGGGCGACGATCGGTGCCTGACCACGGGTGGCGGCCTCCACGCGGCGCAGACCGCTCATCCACGCCGCCTTGCCCTCGAGGGCGCGGTCCAGCTGGCCCACCTTCACCGCTGAGCAGCAGTTCTCGGGATCGACCCGCCACAGCTCCTCGGCGTGGTGCGGCACCGTCATCATCCGGAGGTTGAGCCCGTAGTGCCGGCGGATGCGCTCGACCGTGTCGAGGGTCTCCGGGAAGTGGTAGCCGGTGTCGATGAACACGACCTCGACGCCGGGGTGCACCTTCGTGGCGAGGTCGATCAGGACGGCATCCTGCATCGACGCGCTGAGGGACAGGTGGGGGGCGAAGCTGTCGACCGCCCACTGGATGATCTTCGACGCAGGGAGGTGCTCGAACTCTCGGTTGAGCTCGGCCAGCTCCTCGTCGGTGAAGTCGGCGAGCTCGACGATGCTCACGTCGCGCACTCCGATGCGCCGGTCTCGGCCACGTAGGGGCCGGTCTCGCCGTAGTCGACGTAGTAGTCGGGGGCGTCGTCGGGGAGCGGGAACTCGTCGAGGTCGCGGAGGCCGTCGGCGATGGCGGAGACGCCGCCAGACCGGTCCATCCACGCTCGGAAGGCCTCGCCCGGCTGTCGTTCGTCGTTGAACCGTCGGACGACCCGCACCGCCGCCTCGGGGGCGTTCTTGGCCGGGAGGCGAAGAGCCTTCTCGCCGAAGTGGATCCGCTCCTGGCCGACATAGCCGCCGAGAAGCAGCTGGTAGCCCGGGGCGGACTGGCCGTGGGCCCGGCGCTCGGCGCCGAAGAAGCCGATGTCGGAGATGTGGTGCTGGCCGCAGCTGTTCGTGCAGCCGGAGATGTTCGTGCGGACACCGCCGACGTCGGCCAGGCCGGCGTCGGTGAGAGCGGCGCCGATGGCGTCGGCGAGCCCGCGGCTCTGTGTCACGGCGAGGTTGCACGTGTCGGCGCCGGGGCAGGCGACGACGTCACGGGCCAGCTCGGCGCCCGGCTCGGCCATCCCGATGGCCTCGAGCCGCTGGTGCAGCACGGGGAGCTGTACCTCGGTGAGGCCGCGGAACACGAGATTCTGGCGGTTCGTGATCCGCACCTCCGCGGCCAGCTCGCGCTGGATGGACGCGAGTGCCCGCCACTGGGCGGAGGTGATGTCGCCGAGTTTGGCGTAGGCCATGGCCGAAACGGTGCCCTTGGCCACGCCGCGCACGACGTTGGCGTCGTCCCAGGACGTGAACGGGTCGTTGCTCCGAAGGGTCACCGGGGTGCCCTGCCCGATCGGGGTCGGTACGACGTTGACACCGAGGCCGGCGGGAGCGTCACCCGCCTTCTCGACAGCGGCGGGGATGCCGCCGGGCCACGTCGACGAGGCCACGAGCAGCTTGCGCTCCTTGATGATCCGGGCCTGGAGCTCCTCCCAGCCCATCGTGTCGACGAGCCACTTCATGCGGGCTCGGAGCTTGTTGTCGCGGTTGCCGTGGTTCGAGAACACCCGGAGGATCGACTCGAGGGTGGTCATCAGGTCTTCCCGGGCCGTGAACTCCTCGAGCGCGAGCGCAGGGTGCGGGTTGGCCCCGAGGCCGCCGGCCACGAACACCCGGAAGCCGGCCTCGCGAGTGCCGTCGGGCAGGGTGCGGGCCGTGGCGATAACGCCGACGTCATTGAACATGGCCTGGCCGCAGTCGGTCTCGCAGCCGGAGAAGTTGATCTTGAACTTGCGGGGGAGGCGCTGGGCCAGGGGGTGGTGCAGGAAGTGCTGGAACGCCGCCTCGGCCCACGGGCTGATGTCGAGCGCCTCGTACGGGCAGGCCCCGGCGAGGAAGCAGCCCATGACGTTCCGGACGGTGTCGCCGCAGGCCTCGCGGGTGGTGAGTCCCACGGAGGCGAGGTCGCGGAGCACGGCGGGGACGTCCGCCAGCTCGACGAAGTGGAACTGCACGTTCTGGCGCGTGGTGAGGTGGCCCCAGCCCCGGCTGTACGTGTCGCCCACGTGGGCGAACATGTCGAGCTGCTCCGGCGCGACGGCGCCGTAGGGGATCTTCACCCGCACCATCTGGTTGGTGCCGCCCTGGCGCTGGCCGTAGATGCCGTTGTTCAGCCGGAAGACTCGGAAAGCGTCCTCTTCCAGGTCACCGGCGTGATACCGCGCCAGCTGCGCCTCGAACTTCTCGATGTCCGCTCGCATCTCGGGATCGATCTCGCGCTCTTGCAGCATGGTGGTCACGGGTTCCTGCGTTGGGTAGGGGCGACGTGCGCTCTCAAGCGTCAATGCTTTCAAACCCGACTGGGCGGGTCAACATTCCCGACCCGTTCGACGGGCGCCGCCGCCGAAGGTCGAGGCTGTCTTCTCGCTCGTTCCCGCTGCCGGGTGGCCGCTCGGGCACCCTGCAGGCCGCCGGGCCGGGTGGTCAGCCCACCTGGGTGGTCAGCGCTGGAGGAGCTCGGCGACGCGGAAGGCGAGGTCCAGGGACTGCCGGCCGTTGAGGCGGGGGTCGCACATGGTCTCGTAGCGGTCGTCGAGGTCGGCGTCGAAGATCTCCTCGGCCCCCCCGAGGCACTCGGTGACGTCGTCACCCGTGAGCTCGACGTGCACACCCCCGGGCCACGTGCCCTCGGCACGGTGGGCGGCGAAGAAGCCGGCGATCTCGCTGAGCACGGCGTCGAGATGGCGGGTCTTCTTGCCCCCCACCGCCGTGTACGTGTTGCCGTGCATCGGGTCGCAGGCCCACACGACTGGATGACCGGCGTCGCGCACCGCGGCGAGGAGCGGCCGGAGGGCGTCTTCGACGGTGTCCGCACCCATACGGGAGATCAGCGTGAGCCGACCGGGGATTCGAGCGGGGTTCAGGGCCTCGCAGATGGCCAGCGCTTCGTCGGGCGTGGCCGAGGGGCCCAGCTTGCAGCCGAGCGGGTTGCCTACGCCCCGCAGGAACTCGACGTGGGCGCCGTCGAGCTGGCGGGTCCGCTCCCCGATCCAGAGCATGTGAGCCGAGCAGTCGTACCACTCGCCGGTGAGCGAGTCGTTGCGGGTGAGGGCCTCCTCGTAGCCGAGGATGAGGGCCTCGTGGCTCGTGAAGAAGTCCACCTCGTGGAGGTTGGGCTGCGTCTCGGAGGCGATGCCGCAGGCCCGCATGAAACGCAGCGCCCGGTCGATGTCCTGAGCGAGCCGCTCGTAGCGCTGGCCCTCCCGGCTCGAGGCGACGAACTCCTGGTTCCACTGGTGCACCCGGCCGAGGTCGGCGAAGCCGCCCTTCACGAACGCCCGCAGCAGGTTGAGCGTCGACGCCGACTGATGGTACGCCTGCAGCAGCCGGTTGGGGTCCGGCACCCGGGCGGCGGCCGTGGGGGCGATGTCGTTGATCAGGTGCCCCCGGAACGAGGGGATGTCGAGGTCGCCGATGCGCTCGGTGTCGGACGAGCGGGGCTTCGCGAACTGCCCCGCGATGCGCCCGACCTTCACCGTCGGCACCCCGGCGGAGTAGCTGAGCACGATGGCCATCTGCAGGATGACCTGGAGGGAGTCGCGGATCCCGTCGGCCGAGAAGGACTCGAACGACTCGGCGCAGTCACCCGCCTGGAGCAGGAACGCCTTGCCGTCCGCCACCTCGCCGAGCGCGGAGGTGAGGGCCCGGGCCTCGCCCGCGAAGACGAGCGGAGGAAGCGTGGCCAGGTGCTTCAGGACCGACTCGAGGACGGCCTCGTCGGGCCAGCTCGGCTGCTGGGCAGCCGAACGGTCACGCCACGAGGAGGGGGTCCAGGGGTCCGTCATCGGTGACAAGCGTGCCCGTCCGCCCCTGCCGAGGCAAAGCCGGTTCCCCGAGGGGGGACGGAGCGGGGGTGCTCCTGTCGGACGGCTAGGCCGCGTCGCTGCGGGCGAGCGCTTCTTCGCGCACCGCCGTCACGGCCCGCTTCACGAGGCGGCGAGCTGCCTCTGCGGTGACGCCCAGCTCCTCGCCGACCTCCCGGTAGCTGCGCTTGCGGCCGTCGGTAAGGCCGAACCGCTGCTCCACGGCGGACCGGGCCCGATCGTCGAGGACGTCGAGCAGCTCACCAACGAGGGCCTGTTCCTCGGCGTTGACGAGCATGGCCTCCGGGCTGGGCTTGTCATCGGCGATGAGATCGATCAGCTCGCTGCCGTCGTCGTCGCCGACGGTGCGGTCGAGCGACGTGGGGGTGGTGAGCCGGTAGAGGCGGGCGTTCTCGTCGTCCAGCTCGTCGCCATCGCCGGAGACCTGGCGCAGGGCGGCCCGGAGGCTGGCCGATCGGTCGCCGGGCAGTCGCACGAGGGAGGCCTTCTGGTCGAGGGCCCGGCCGATGGCCTGGCGGATCCAGAAGGTGGCGTAGGTGGAGAACTTGAACCCCTTGCGCCAGTCGAACTTGTCGACCGCGTGCTCGAGGCCCAGGTTGCCCTCCTGGATCAGGTCGAGCAGCTCCATGGCGGGCGGCAGCGGATAGCGGCGGGCCACCGAGACCACGAGGCGGAGGTTGGCCCGGATGAACCGGTCCTTGGCCTCCGCGGCCTTGCGGGCGGCGCGGCGGTTCTCGGGGGTGTCCTCGCCGTTCTCGATGGCGGTGCGAGCCAGGACGCCCTTCTCGATGACCTGGGAGAGCTCTCGCTCCTCCTGAGCCGTCAACAGGGGCACCAGGCCGATCTCATTGAGGTACTGACCAACGGAATCTGTCATGTCACTCTCCTCAACGACTGGTAGCCCCTCGGTCTTCCCTTCATAAGCGAATTTCCACCACCGCCGTAGGGGAATTTCCTTCAACCGTCCAAGGCGGGCGGGGATTCCCAGGGTGCGGGTGACCCATGTCACCTCCTGCCAGGGTTTCAGGGCTCGTTCGGCCCGCCGCATACGGTGGACGCATGGGAACCCCTGCTCCGGGCGAGCGCGTCGGCCTCTTCGGCGGCACGTTCGACCCGCCGCACGTCGGGCACCTGGCCACGGCGGTGAACGTGCGGCACGAGCTACGGCTCGACCGGGTGCTGCTCGTCGTCAACAACGTGCCGTGGCAGAAGGTCGGGTCGCGGGAGATCAGCCCCGCCGACGACCGGCTGGCCATGGTCGAGGCGGCCGTCGGCGAGGTGGAGGGGATCGAGGCCAGTCGGCTCGAGCTCGATGCCGGAGGCCTCTCGTACACGGCCGACACCCTGGGCACGCTGCTTGCCGAGGATCCGTCCCGGGCCCTGTTCGTGGTGCTCGGCAGCGACGCCGCGGCCGGGCTGCTCACCTGGGAGCGGGCGGACGAGGTGCGGGATCGGGCCAGCGTGGTGGTCGTCGAGCGACCGGGCTCGCCCGAGACGCCACCGCTGCCGGGCTGGCGCTGGGAACGGGTGGAGGTGCCCAGCCTCGAGGTCTCCAGCACCGATCTCCGGGCCCGGGTCGCCGAAGGACGTCCCCTCGACTACCTGGTGCCGCGCGAGGTCGTGGAGTGCATCGCCCGGCGCGGGCTGTACCGTCAGGCGACGAGATCCGAGGAGCAGCCCTGACGGACCGAACCGCACCCGACGAGACCCGCCAGTGGGCGATCACCGCCGCCCGGGCGGCCGACGCCAAGCAGGCTCGTGACGTCGTCGTGCTGGAGGTGGCCGAGGTCCTGGCCCTTTGCGGCTGGTTCGTGATCGCCAGCGCCGGCAACGAGCGGCAGGTGAAGGCCATCTGCGACGAGGTCGAGCAGCAGGTGCACGCGTCCGGCGGGCCGAAGCCGAAGCGGATCGAGGGCCTCGACACGCGCCAATGGGTCCTCATGGACTACGGCGACATCGTCGTGCACGTTTTCCAGCAGGACGTGCGCGAGTTCTACGACCTCGAGCGGCTGTGGGCAGACGTGCCCCGCCTCGAGTGGGCGGACGACGCTGCGTAGCTGAGCGCTCCGGCCTGACCGGATCAGGCGGAGCCGTCCTCGTCGGCCTCGGCCTCGTGGACGGCCTGGACCGCCACGGCCTGCTGATCGACGATGCCCGGTTCCTCGGCGGCGTCGCCCGGCTGCGCCTCGGGGTCGATGCCCTCGCCGTCGGCCTCGGACGGGTTCCTCTGCTGGGGTTCGGTCATGTCCCGTCTCTACCCGATCGGCCCGTCCTCAGGCAGGAGGTCCCAGGACCCACTGCTCGAGGGCGTGCTCCGCACCGACGGAGCTGTGGGCGACGACGATCAGCGTGTCGCCGGACTGCAGGGTGGTGGCCCCGTCGGGGACGATGGTCCGGTCGTCGCGCACCAGCACCGACACCCGGATCCCGGCCGGCATCGGGACGGCCTCCAGCGGGTGGCCGACGACACCCGCGGTGGGCTCGAGGACGAGCTCGACGACGTCGGCCGCGACGTGGTCGAGCCCCATCACCGTCGCGGTGGCCGGAGTGCGATCGGCAGCCAGCCCCAACCGTCGGGCGACGAGAGCGATCGTCGCTCCCTGCAGCGCCACGGAGAGGAGCACCACGAAGAAGACCAGGTCGAACACGAGCGTCGCGTCGGGGTACGCCACCGTGAGCGGGAAGGTCGCCAGCACGATCGGCACGCCACCGCGCAGGCCGGCCCAGGCCACGAAGGCCAGCTCGTTGCGCGGGATCCCGAACCAGGGGAGCGACACGGCCTCGGCCACCGGGCGGGCGACGAACACCAGCACCGCCGCCAGCAGGACCCCCTCCGGGGCCACCTCTACGAGATCCGACGGGAACACGAGGAGCCCGAGTAGGAGGAAGAGCGCCATCTGCGCAGCGAAGGCGAAGCCCTCGTGGACGGTGCGCAGGGCGTGGCGGTGGCGGGGCATGCGGTGCCCCAGCAGCAGGCCGGCGAGGTAGACGGCGAGGAGGCCCGAGCCGCCCACCTGCGTGGCGGCCCCGTAGGCCAGTCCCGCCAGCCCCGAGGCGAGCACGGCGAACAGGCCGCCGCCGGCGAGCCTGGCCCGCTGGGCCAGCCAGGCACCGCCGATGCCGACGGCCAGGCCGGCGACCACGCCGCCCGCGAGCTGCTGCACGGCGAACCCCACCCAGCCGAGGCCGGAGGCGTCGCCGGCCCACGTCTCTAGGAGGCCCACGGTGAGGAGCACCGCGACGGGGTCGTTGAGTCCCGACTCCGCTTCCAGCAGAGCTCGGGCCCGGTTCGGGACGGCAGATCCGCGGAGCACGCTCATCACCGCCGCCGCGTCCGTCGAGGCGACCACGGCCCCGATCAGGAGCGCCGTCGTCGTCGGCACGTCGAGCACGATCAGCGCCATGGCGCCCACCACCCCGGCGGTGATGGCCACGCCGACGGACGCCAGGAGGGCGGCGGGCACGGCCACGGTCCTCAGCTCCTTCCACGTCGCGCTGAGCCCGCCCTCGAACAAGATGAGCACCAGCGCCACGACCGACACCGACTGGGCCAGCTCGGCATCGTCGAACTCGACGAGCGCCAGCCCGTCATCGGCGACGACCATCCCCAGCACGAGGAACACGAGCAGGCTGGGCACGCGCACACGGCCGGCGAGCCCGGCCATGAGCACCCCGACGACGATGACGGCTGCCGCCAGCAGCACGATGTCGTCGACCGCGAGGTGGAGCTCCACCCCGGAAGGGTAGGGCGCGCCGCTGTGCGCCGGTCCGGAAGGTCAGTCGGTCCCGGCGGGAGCCTCTCTTGCCGCCCACGCGTCGGCGGCTCGGTGCGCGCACGCGCCGACGACCACGCCGAGCACGGCGCCGGCGGCGACGTCGGTGGGGAAGTGCCGGGCGGTGGCGGCCCGGGACCATCCGGTCGCCACTGCGAGGGGGACCAGGACGACGCCCATCGCCGGCGCCCGCAAGGTCGCGGCTGTGGCGTACGCGAACGCTCCGGCTGTGTGCGAGGACGGCATGGACGAGGACGACGTCGACGCCCCGATCGTCCGCACCAAGACGGGCCGGCGACGCTGCACGAGCGACTTGATGCCGAATGCGGCTCCCGATGCGAGGGTCCAGGCGGCGACGCCGTCCCGGCCTGCCGCGCGGGTGTGGGGTGCGGCGGCACCCGCGGCAGTGATGCCGAACCACAGGCGCCCGCCTCTGGTCACCTCCGACACGACCCTGGCCGTGCGTCGGGTGGACCGCCGGCCGGGCCGGAGCCCGTGCAGCAGCACCGTCTCGAGCACCCGACCGGCGATCAGCGACGGCACGAACCGTCGATCAGCAGCTCCCGACATGGGACTCGCTTACCCAACGCTCCACTGGTGGAGAACCACCGCAGAGCTCGCCGAGTACATCGCCAGCCTCCCCACCTACGAGGCGCAATACCGGCGAGTAACCGAGCACGGTTTCACCGGCGTGAAGCAGATCCGATGACCACGACGATCTGCCGGCCCGGCGTGTGCGTAGGCACTCCTTGGCGTGCACGCGTGGAGCCGGCACACACCGAACCCCTCCACAATGCGAGACGCCACCCCCGCATGGTCGCTGCCGAGGGATGGGGAGGGGGGCTGCCCCAGTGCCCTGGGTGACCGTGGAGGGGGCATCGGCAGACGTGTGGCAACCATCACGGGGAGTTGACACATGAACTCAACGAAGCACTGAACGTCGAAGGGGACTGGCCACGCGCTCACCTCCGCGATGGCGACCGACCGGCCTCGAGCTTCCGGCGGGCGTGCCCGCGGGGGTCATCTCCGAAAGCGCTTGTACCAGGGCCGCGTTCCCTTGACGCGAGCCGCCTCAGCCTTCTCGTTGACGTCCCTTTCGGAGCGGCTTGCGTTAGCCGCTGCCGTGGAGTGCTGCTGCGATTCCTCGGGCTCCTCATGGTCCGGCGGGTACCACTTGTCGTCGCTGGCCTTCCGCCACCCCGGGCCTTGACTTGTATCGCTCACGCTCGGAGCGTAGAGCTAACGCCTCCGTGGGGGAATTCGCCCGTGGGCGCTATGAGCACGCGACCTCGACGCCCTGCTACATCCGCCTTCTCCCGGCCGACATGGACGACGACCAGCTCGACACGGCAATCCTGGTCGTCCCTCCTTCGGTGGAGGCCGGTTCGGAGGACAGCATGACCACGGAATCCATCATTCCCAGGGCCCACGACGCCGGACCTGGCGTTCCACGAGTGGAGCTAAGGAGAATCGAACTCCTGACCTCTTCCATGCCATGGAAGCGCTCTACCAACTGAGCTATAGCCCCGTGGGAGCAACCAACGTAGAGCACCGGCGGCGGCACCCGCCAACGGCCACCAAGGCGGCGCCAGTCAGCCGAGGACGAAGTTGACGAGCTTCCCCGGCACGACGACGGCCTTGCGCAGGATCGCCCCGGCCAGGAGCTCCTGGACCCGCGTCTCGGCCCGTGCGGCGGCTTCGAGATCGGCCGCGGGCAGGTCGACCGCCACCTTGATCCGGGCCTTTACCTTGCCGTTCACCTGCACGGGTAGCTCGACCGTGTCCTCGACCAGGAGGGCCGGATCGGCCTCCGGGAACGTGTGCCAGGCGAGCGACGTGGCGTGGCCGAGCCGGCTCCAGAGCTCCTCGGCGACGTGCGGCGCGAAGGGGGCCAGCAGCAGCACCAGCGCTTCGGCCACTTCCCGGGGGACCCCTTCGCCGGCGTAGCGCGAGGTGAGGTGGTTGTTCAGCTCCGTAATGCGAGCGATGGCGGTGTTGCAGCGGAGTGCGTCCATGTCGTCCCGGACGGCGGCGATGGTCTTGTGCAGGATGCGGCGGGTGTCGTCGTCGGGCGGCCCGTCGTCCACCCGTACGTCGCCTGACGACTCGTCGAGCACGTTCCGCCAGATGCGCTGGAGCAGCCGGAAGACACCGACGACGGCCTTGGTCTCCCACGGCCGGCTCTGGTCCAGGGGCCCCGTCGACATCTCGTAGAGCCGGAGCGTGTCGGCGCCGTAGCCCGCGTACATCTCGTCGGGGGTCACCGAGTTCTTCAGCGACTTGCCCATCTTCCCGTACTCCCGGCGCACTCGCGTGTCTCCATGGAAGAACCCGCCGCCGCGCTCCTCCACTTCGCTGGCCTCGACGTAGAACCCGCGCTCGTCAGTGAACGCGGCGGCCTGGATGTAGCCCTGGTTGAACAGGCGTCGAAACGGCTCGCTGGAGCTCAGGTGACCGAGGTCGAAGAGGACCTTGTGCCAGAACCGTGCGTAGAGCAGGTGCAGGACGGCGTGCTCGACCCCGCCGACGTACAGGTCGACGCCGCCGGTGTCGTCCTCGTGCTGGGGACCCATCCAGTAGCGCTCGACCGCCGGATCCACGAAGGCCTGTTCGTTGGTGGGGTCGAGGTAGCGCAGCTCGTACCAGCACGAGCCGGCCCACTGCGGCATCGTGTTGACCTCGCGGCGGTAGTCCTTCGGCCCGTCACCGAGGTCGAGCGTTACCTCGGTCCAGTCGGTGGCGCGGCCGAGCGGGGGCTCCGGCGCCGAGGTGTTGTCGTCGATGTCGAGCTGGCGCGGGGAGTAGTCGTCGATCTCCGGCAGCAGGACCGGCAGCTCCTCCTCCGGCACGGCCCGCGGCAGGTCGTGCTCGTCGTAGACGATCGGGAAGGGCTCGCCCCAGTACCGCTGGCGGGAGAACAGCCAGTCCCGCAGCTTGTAGGTGACGGTGCGGGACCCGCGGCCCTGCTCCTCGAGCCAGTCGATGATGCGGGCCTTCGCCTCCGCGATGGCCAGGCCGTCGAGGAACGAGGACGCGATCGCCGGGCCCTCGCCGGCGTAGGCCTCGCCCTCCCACCCCTCGGGCGGCTGCACCGTGCGGATGACAGGGAGGCCGAAGACGGTGGCGAAGTCCCAGTCCCGCTGGTCCTGTCCGGGCACGGCCATGATCGCCCCGGTGCCGTACCCCATGAGGACGTAGTCGGCGACGAAGGCGGGGATCGGTTCGCCGTTCACCGGGTTCGTGGCCATCGCCCCGACGAACACGCCCGTCTTCTCGCGGTCCTCGGCTTGTCGGTCGAGCTCGCTCTTGCGGGACGCCGCGGCGCGGTACGCCTCGATGGCCGCCCGTGGCGTGGCGGCACCGCCGGTCCAACGGGGATCGGTGCCCTCGGGCCACTGCTCGGTGGCCAGCTCGTCGACGAGCGGGTGCTCCGGGGCCAAGACCATGTAGGTGGCGCCGAACAGGGTGTCCGGGCGGGTCGTGAACACCGTGATGTCGCCACCGCGGGTGGCGAAGCGCACCTCTGCGCCCTCGCTCCGCCCGATCCAGTTCCGCTGCATGAGCTTGGTCGACTCGGGCCAGTCGAGCCGGTCGAGGTCGTCGATCAGGCGGTCGGCGTAGGCCGTGATCCGCATCATCCACTGCTTCAGGGGGCGGCGGAAGACGGGGAAGTTGCCGCGCTCGGACCGCCCATCGGCGGTGACCTCTTCGTTGGCCAGGACCGTGCCGAGGCCGGGGCACCAGTTGACGGGCGCCTCGTGGAGGTAGGCGAGACGGTGGGCGTCGACGACCTGGCGGCGCTCGACGTCGGACAGCTCCGCCCAGGCGCGTCCGGACGGGTTCGTGCCGGGCGCGGGGGAGCGGGTGCCGTCGGCCAGCTCGCGCTCGAGCTGGGCGATCGGCCGGGCCCGGTCGGCCTCGTCGTCGTACCAGGAGCCGAAGATCTGCAGGAAGATCCACTGGGTCCACCGGTAGAAGGCCACGTCGGTGGTGGCCACGCTCCGCCGGCGGTCATGGCCGAGCCCGAGGCGCCCCAGCTGACGCCGCATCGTGGCGATGTTGGCGTCGGTGGTGATGCGCGGGTGCTGCCCGGTTTGCACGGCGTACTGCTCGGCGGGGAGCCCGAACGCGTCCCAGCCCATCGCGTGGACGACGTTGTGGCCGGTCATCCGCTTGTAGCGAGCGAACACGTCAGTGCCGATGTAGCCCAGCGGGTGCCCCACGTGGAGCCCGGTTCCGGATGGGTAGGGGAACATGTCGAGGACGTACAGCTTGGGGCGTTCGGCGACGCCATCGAAGCCGTCGGACAGGGGCCCGGTGGGGTTCGGGGCGAAGAACGTCCCCTCCCGCGCCCACCGCTGCTGCCAGGTCGTCTCGATCTGCTCGGCGAGGGCGGCGTTGTAGCGGTGCGGGGGGACAACGTCGTCCCGGCCCCCCTCCTGCTCCGTACCCTCATCGCGCATGGTCCGGAACGGTAGTGGGACGACGCATCCCCACCCGAATGCGAAGACGGCCTGTAACGGCGGGCCCCAACCAGTGGTCGGAGTCGCGTGCTGTCTCTCAACGAGCGAATCGAGCGGGGGGCCGAGCGAGGCCACTCCCTCACCTTCGTGGTGGGCGGCGACCACGTCGCCGTGCCCTACGTCCAGCTCCACCTGGAGGCTCGCGGCTACGCCGCCAACCTCCAGCGGCTCGGGGTGATGCCCGGCGACCACGTGGGCCTCCTCGGCCCCACTTCCCGAGAGCTGGTGACGGCCATCCAGGCCGTTTGGCTCGCCGGTGCCACCGTCGTCGTACTGCCGCTCCCGATGCGGCTCTCCTCGATCGAGGAGTTCGTGCACCAGACGCGGGTGCGGGTGCGCAACGCCGACGTCTCCCTGCTGCTCGTCGACCCCGAGCTTGCCGCCTTCATCGAGCCCACCCCGGACGACCCGCCCATGGTCGGGTGGGAGGCCCTCCTGCCGGGGCCGGACCGGGCCGGCGATCCCGACTACGTGCGGCCGGCCGACGACCTCGAGCGCCTCGCCATCCTGCAGTTCACGAGCGGCTCGACCTCCGATCCGAAGGGCGTCATGCTCCCGCACCGCACGGTCGGCGCGAACCTCGACGCCATCGCCGCCGCGACGTCGCTCGACCCCGACGACGACGTGCTCGTCTCATGGCTCCCGCTGTATCACGACATGGGCCTCGTGGGCCTGTTCACCCTGGCGATGAGCACCGGCACGGCGCTCGTGCTCGGCGCCCCCACCGACTTCACGTCCAGCCCCGGCCGCTGGATGGAGTGGATCTCGACCTACCGCGGCACGGCCACCGCAGGGCCCAACTTCTCGTACGTGCTCGCCGCTCGCGCCCTGGGTCGGGGCGACGCCCTCGACCTCTCCCGCCTCCGCATCGCGCTGAACGGCGCCGAGCCGGTCGACCCCGCCACCGTCGCCAAGTTCATCGAGGCCGGCGCCCGGCACGGGCTGCGGCCCGGGGCGGTCTTCCCCGCGTTCGGCATGGCCGAGGTGGCCATCGCCGGCACGTTCCCCGAGCCGATGTCCGGGCTGCGCACCGACGCCGTCGATCGCCGGGTGCTCGAAGACGAGCGCTACGCCGCCCCCGTCGAGCCCGACTACGCCGGGGTGCGCCACCTCGCCATCCTCGGCCGCGCGGTCGATGGCCTCGAGATCCGCGTGGTCGACCCGATCGACGGGCACGTCCTGGCCGACCGGGAGGTCGGCGAGCTGGAGATCCGTGGCACCTCGGTCACGTCGGGCTACTACAAGCGCCCCGAGGTCAACGCCGAGCTGTTCCACGACGGCTGGCTCCGCACCGGCGACCTCGCCTACCTGCTCGACGGCGAGATGGTCATGTGTGGTCGCATCAAGGACATGATCATCGTGGGCGGCCGGAACGTCTTCCCCGAGGACATCGAGCGAGCCCTCGACGACGTGGATGGCGTGCGCGCCGGGAACGTCATCGCCTTCGGCGTGGACGGGTCGCAGGGCAAGGAGGGACTGGTGGTCGTGGCCGAGTCGAAGGCCAGCGACCTCCCGGAGGTCCGCCGCTCCGTGGCCGCCCGGGTGCGCGAGGCCATCGGCCTGCCTGCGAAGGACATCGTCCTCGTCACCCCCGGCAGCCTGCCGAAGACCAGCTCCGGCAAGCTCCAGCGCTCGCTCTGCAAGGTGCGCTACCTGGGAGCGGAGCTCCAGCACGCGTAGCCCGCACCGGGCGGCGGCCCGTCAGACGGCCTGCAGCTGGTCCATCACCGATGCCCACCGCGCCGGATCGCTGGCGTAGGGGGCGTAGAAGCTCAACCGCTGGACGACGTCGCCGTACCGGGCGTGCAGCCCGTCGGCCAGCTTCTCCGGCTCGGCCACCACGGCGAAGGCGTCCAGCATCTCGTCATCGATGAGCTCGCCCATCTCCGCCCACTTCCCTTCCTTCGACATGCGGTTCAGGTCGTCCTGGAGCGCACCCCAGCCGTGCAGCTCCAGCACGCCGCGGTACGCCGGGGTGGAGCCGTAGAAGGCGATCTGCTGCTTGGTGCCGGCGATCGACGCCGCCATCTCCTCCTCGTTGGTGCCCGTGACGACGAACGCCGGCCCCGAGATCTCGATGTCGGTCACCGCGCGCCCGGCCTTGGCCGCGCCCCGCTCGAGGGCGGGGAGCGTGACCTCGCGCAGGTAGCGCTCGGTGGTGAAGCCGTGGCACAGGAACCCGTCGCAGACCTCGCCGGCGACCTCGGTCATGCGCTCGCCGACGCCCGCCAGGAAGATCTTGGCGTCGCCGTGCGGGTTCGGACCCGGATTGAAGAACGGCGTCATCAGGGTGTGCGTGTAGAACTCGCCCTGGAAGTCGAGCTTCGTGCCGTCGTTCCAGCACGCCCAGATGGCCCGGATGGCGAGGACGAGCTCACGCATCCGTGGCGCCGGGTGAGACCACGGCATCGAGAACCGCTTGGTGATGTGCGGCTTGATCTGGCTCCCGAGGCCGAGCAGGAACCGGCCACCAGAGGCGGCCTGCAGGTCCCAGGCGATCTGGGCCAGATTCATCGGGCTGCGAGCGAAGGCGACGGCGATCCCGGTGCCCAGCTCCACCCGTTCGGTGCACTGGGACGCGAGCAGCAGCGGGAAGAAGGGGTCGTGCGCCGTCTCGGCGGTCCAGAGCCCGTCGTAGCCCCGCTCCTCGAGCTCGCTCGCTGCGGTGCCGGCCTTCGTCAGCTCTCCACCGAGGCTCCCGTCGATCTTCATGACGGCGACCCTACACAAGCCGCTTGACCGCACGGTCAAGTGCGGTCCTCCGGCAAGTGCGGTCCTCCGGCGGTCTCGCGTCAGCTCTGCTCGCGGAGGTACCGCTCGAGCTCGGCGGCCAGCTCGTCGCCGGACGTGTCGGAGAGCTGGGCGTTGGCCACGCTCTGGTCGACCTGCGCCTCCAGCTGCGTGACCATGGCCAGGTGCTCGGGATTCTGGGCGATGAGCTCATCGAGCCGGGACCGGTTCGCCTCGGCCCGCTGGGCGAGGTCGGCCACGGGCAGGGCGATGTCGGCGACGGTGTTCGTCGTCTGCAACAGCGCCAGGCTCGCCGCTGGAAAGGGCATCGCGGCGACGTAGTGCGGCACCTGGGCCCAGAGGCCGAGGGCCGGCAGACCCCGGAGCGCCGCTCGACGCTCGATCATCCCCTGCACCCCGGTGGGCACCTCGACGGTGGAGCGCACCAGCCCGGCAGCCAGCTCGGGCCCTGAGGCGGCGGCCGCAACGAGCGGAGGCCGCGTGTGGGGCGCCGGCGCCGGATAGGCCGCCAGCCCGACGACCATGCGGCAGCCGAGGTCGAGGGCGAGGTCGACGACCTGCTCCGAGAAGGCCAGCCAGGTGTGGTCGGGTTCGTTGCCGAGGAGGAGCAGCACGTCGTTGCCCGCCAGGTCCTTGGCCCAGGACAGCTCTGTCTCCTCCCAGGCGAGCTGGGTGTTCACGCCGTCCTCGAGGCGCATGATCGGCCGGCGCGCCCGCCAGTCGAGGAGCGCGTCGGCGTCGAAGCGGGCGATGGTGCGCCGCTCGAGGTGCTCGAGCAGCACGTCGGCCGCGCCGTTCGCGCCGAGGCCCGCGTCGATCCAGCCCTTGAGCACCACCACGAGCACGGGTGCGTCGAGGTCGGGCTGGTCGACCATGGCGTAGAGCGAGGTCATCGACCGGTCCGCGTCACGAGAGGCGTCCGACGGCTTCGGCGGCGGCCGCGGCGCAGCGCTCGACCTGGATGGCGAACCCCTCGAAGCCCTTCGCGTCGTTGCCGAGCGCCCCGCCGACGTACCGGGCGTACACGCCCTCCACGATGCAGGCGAGCTTCCAGTAGCCGAAGGCGATGTAGAAGTCGATGTCCGACAGGTTGCGGCCGGAGACCTCGGCGTAGCGGTCGAGGACCTGCTGGCGGCTCATGAAGCCGTCGATGGCGGTCGGCGCGGTGAGCAGCATGGCCACCTCGTCGTCGGGCTCGGTCCAGTACACCATCAGCAGCCCGAGGTCGGCGAGGGGGTCGCCGAGCGTGCAGATCTCCCAGTCGAGCACCGCGATGATGTTGCCCTCCGCATCCGTCATGCAGTTGTCGAGCCGGTAGTCCCCGTGGACGATGGCGGCCGGGCCCTGGTCCGGGATGCGGGCGAGCAGGGCGTCGTGCACCTCGTCGATGGCTGGCAGCTCCCGCGTCTTCGACTGCCCCCACTGGCCGTACCAGCGCTTGAGCTGTCGCTCGATGTAGCCCTCCTTCTTGCCCAGGTCGCCGAGCCCGACCGCATCGGGGTCGACGGCGTGGACCTTGGCGAGCGTGTCGGCGATCGACCGGCTCGCGTTCGCCCGCGCGTCGGGGGAGATGGCCTCAGCGGCGGCGCCGTCGCGTAGCACCTGCCCGTCGACGTACTCCATCACGTAGAAGGGAGCGCCGTTCACGGCGTCGTCGGTGCACAGGCCGAGGGCCGGGGCCACCGGCACGTCGGTGGGGCCGAGGGCGGAGATGATCTTGTGCTCCCGGCCCATGTCGTGGGCCGTGGCGAGCACATGGCCGAGCGGCGGGCGGCGCAGGACGTAGCGGTGGTCGTCCGCATCGGTGACGCCGTAGGTGAGGTTGGAGTGGCCTCCGGCGATGAGGTCGAAGCGCAAGGGCCCCCGGGCGCCGCTGACGTTGGCCTCGAACCACGCGGTCACGCTCGGCACGTCGACGCCCTTGATCGTCTCGGTCACCGATCTCCCTCCGTAGGCCGTCCTGGTTGGCGAGGGTATCCCCGCCGGTAGATTGCGCACATGTCCATCGACGTCACCGACGCCACGTTCCCCATCGAGGTCGTCGAGCGGTCCAGTACCGTGCCGGTGGTCGTCGACCTCTGGGCCGAGTGGTGCGGGCCGTGCAAGACGCTCGGCCCGATCCTCGAGAAGGTCATCGACGAGACGCAGGGCAAGGTCGTGCTCGCCAAGGTCGACGTCGACAGCAACCGGCAGACGGCCCAGGCCTTCCAGGTGCAGGGAATCCCCGCGGTCTACGCGCTGCGCGACGGCAAGATCGTCGACGGCTTCGTCGGCGCCCAGCCCGAGGCGGCCGTGCGCGAGTTCGTGGCCGGGCTGCTGCCCACGGAGGCCGAGGACACCATCGGCAAGCTCCTGGCGCAAGGCGACGAGGCCAGCCTGCGGCAGGTGCTCGAGCAGGACGCCGGGCACCCCGGGGCCGTCGTCGCGTTGGCCGAGCTGCTCGTCGGACGGGGTGACGACGCCGCCACCGCGGAGGCGCTCGCTCTCCTCGAGCGGATCCCCGAGTCCGCGGAGACGCGGCGGGTGGCCGCACTGGCCCGGGTGGGGACGTCGGTCGCTGGAGACGAGGTCACCGCCGAGCTCGACGGGCTGCTCGAACGGGTGAAGGACGACGACGAGGCCCGGCAGCGGTACCTCGACCTGCTCGAGGTGCTGGGCCCGGACGACGAGCGCACCGCCACCTACCGCAAGTCGCTCACCAGCCGCCTGTTCTGATCGGTCGGCGCTGACGCGCCGACCATCGGCCGTTCCCTCGGACGAGGCCGGCCGCTAGCGTCACCCTCGCTTCCCCCGGTGCCTGACGTCTCGTCGCGCCTGGAGGATCCGTTGCTCGACACCCCCGCGCCCCCGTCCGAGCCCGGCGAGGAGCTGGCCCGCCCCCTGCCGCCGCGCTCGTGGCGCGACCGCCTTGAGCAGCTGGCCGACGCCACCGGCTCCACGCCGCTGCGCCTGGCGGTCGGGGCGGGGCTCGTCGTGGTGGCCGCCCTTGTCGTGCTCTGGGTCACCCGGCCTCCGGCTGCGCCGCCCGAGGTCGCCCTGCCGTTCGCGAGCACGTCCGCTGTCCCCTCGCCCACCTCTGCCACCACCGCGGCCCCGCCGGAAGCGCTGGTGGTGCACGTCGCCGGCGCCGTGACCCACGCCGGCGTGCACGACCTCGTCGCCGGGGCCCGCGTGGTCGACGCCATCGAGGCCGCAGGCGGCCTCACCCCCGACGCCGACGGCGGCCGCATCAACCTGGCCGCGCCCGTGGCGGACGGCGAGCGGGTGTACGTGCCGCGGGTGGGGGAGGATCCGCCGCCCGTGGCGGGTGCGGTCGGCGGGGCGGACGGCCCGAGCGAGGCGCCGGCCGGCCCGGTGGACCTGAACACGGCGGACGCAGCGGCTCTCGATGCTCTCCCCGGCGTCGGCCCGACGACCGCGGCGGCGATCATCGAGCACCGGGAGCGGGTCGGGGGCTTCACGTCGGTCGAGGAGCTGCTCGACGTGCGCGGCATCGGCGACGCCAAGCTCGAGCAGCTCCGGCCGCTCGTGACGGTCTGAGCCGTCGTGGCCGACCGATGGGCTGTCGCCATGGCGGTCGCCGCGGCGGTGGGCGCCCTGCGTCCGAGCGCCGTGCCGCTCCTGTTCGCGATGGCCGCCATGACCGCTGCCGCGTCGCTCCGCCGGCCGGCGCTGCTGTGCGCGGGGGTGGCGCTGCTCACGAGCGTGCTGGCGGAGCGGGCACTGGCCGGGCTCGACGAGGCGCCCGAAGGTCCGGTGGCGGCGACGGTGCAGCTCCTCACCGACCCGGAGCCGGCCGGCGACGGCGTGCGGGCCGACGCGCGCGTCCACGGCCGTCGCGTGGAGCTGCGAGCCGGCGGGCTCGCCGCGGAGGCCCTGCGGCCGCGCTTGGCCGGCGAGCGGGTCCTGGTGCGCGGCCTCCTCGCTCCGGCGCCGAGCGGTGCGCCCTGGCTCGTGAGCCGGCACATCGCAGCTCGCCTCACCGTCCACCGCATCGAGCCAGGACCGCCGCCGGACCCGGCCAGCCGCATCGCCAACACCCTGCGTCGCACCCTCGTCGACGGCGCCACGTCCCTGTCGCCCTCCCAGCGCAGCCTGTTCACCGGCCTCGTCATCGGGGACGACCGGGCGCAGTCGGCTGCGCTGGCGGACGACTTCCAGGGGGCCGGGCTCACCCACCTGCTGGCCGTGTCGGGGCAGAACGTGGCCTTCGTCCTCGCGCTGGCCGGACCGCTGGCCAGGCGGCTCCGCCTGTGGCCCCGACTGGTTGGGACCATCGCGCTGGTGGGCCTCTTCGGTCTGCTGACCCGGTTCGAGCCGTCGGTGCTGCGCGCCGCGGCGATGGCGGCGCTCGCTGCGCTGACGATGACCGTGGCCCGCCCCACCTCGCGGCTTCGGTTGCTGGCGCTGGCGGTGACCGGGCTGCTGGTGGTGGATCCGTTGCTCGTGGGCGCCGTGGGCTTCCAGCTGTCCGTCGCGGCCGCAGCGGCGATCGTGCTCCTGGCTGTGCCGATCGCCGGGGTGCTCCCTGGACCTCGATGGATCGCAGGCCCGCTCGGCGTCACGATGGCGGCCCAGCTCGGGGTGGCTCCGGTGCTGCTGGCCGCCTTCGGCCCGCTGCCCGTGGCCGCCCTGCCCGCGAACCTCCTCGCCGTGCCAGCGGCCGGGGCGGTGATGGCGTGGGGCCTCACCGGGGGCCTGCTCGCCGGGCTGCTCGGCGGAACGGCAGCCGAGGTCCTCCATCTTCCGACCAGGCTGCTGCTGGGATGGATCGAGCAGGTCGCGGCGCGGGCCGCTGCCGCGCCCCTCGGCGAGCTCGGTCCCCGCGAGGTGGCTGGTGTCGCCGTGGGCGTCGGCCTTGCGGTGCTCGCGCACCGCTGTGGCTCGGTCCGCTGGCGGGGTGTCGGCCTGGCCCTCGGCGCCGCGAGCATCGCCGTCGCCGTGCTTGTCGTGCGGGTGCCCCCACCCCTCCGCAGCGCGCTGGCGCCGGGCATCGTGCGCTGGCACGACCAGGAGGTCGACATCGTCGCCCTCGGCGGCGCGGGGTGGCGCACCACCCTCGGTGCGGCCGCCACGCTCGAGCACCTGCGCCGGGCCGGCGTCGGGAGCATCACCGTGCTGGTGCTCGTCGACCCGTCCGTGCCCGGACGGGTGGTCGACGCCGTGGCCGAGCACCACCCGCTCGGCGCCGTCATCGCCCCTCGCGATCTCGCCGACCCCCCGGGCGAACCGGTGACCGCCGCGCCTCGGGGCGGGGCCGAGCTGGTGGTCGGAGACCTGCTTGTCACCGTGGTGCAAGGGGAGCAGCGGCTCGTCGTCGAGGCCAGACCGGCGCCCCGGGACAGCGGGTAGGTTCGCCCGGTGGACGTCCCGACGCCGTGGCAGGTGGTGCTCGACCTGCCGTGCACGGAGGTCGCCCTCGGCCCGCACCGGTTCGACATCCGCCATCGGGCCCTGGTCATGGGGATCCTCAACCGCACCCCCGACTCGTTCTACGACCAGGGCCGGTACTACGACTTCGAGGCCTTCCTCGCGAAGGCCGAAGAGCTCGTGGCCGAAGGAGCCGACTTCCTCGACGTGGGCGGCGTGAAGGCCGGCCCCGGGCCCGAGGTCTCCCCGGACGAGGAGCTCGAGCGGGTCATCCCCGCCATCGAGGCCCTGCGCGCGCGCTTTGACGTGCCGCTCTCCGTCGACACCTGGCGGGCGTCGGTGCTCGAGCAGGCCCTGGCGGCCGGGGCCGTGGTCGGCAACGACATCAGCGGGTTCGCAGACCCGGACTATCTCGCCGTCGCCGCTGCTGCCGGGGCGTCCGTCGTGGCGACCCACATCCGCATCGGGCCCCGCGTTGCCGATCCGGAGCCAGTCTACGACGAGCCCGTGGTCCACGCGGTCGCCGGGTTCCTCCGCGACCGGGCGGTGCGGGCAGAGGCGGCCGGTATCCCCCGCGAGCGGGTGATGGTCGATGCCGGCCTCGACCTCGGCAAGACCGCAGCGCAGTCGCTCGAGCTCCTCCGGGCCCACGATCGGCTCGCCACGCTCGGCTGGCCGCTGTTCCTGTCGGCGTCCAACAAGCGCTTCCTCGGCGAGCTCGTGGGCACCGCCGTCGAGGACCGGCGGGAGGCGAGCGATGCCGCCCATGCGCTCGGCATCGCGCTCGGCAGCCGGATCCTCCGCGCCCACGATGTTCGGGGCGCCCGCCGCACCGCCGACGTCATGGCCGCCGTGCTGGCGGCTCGCGCCACGATCGCCGCGGCCGCGGCCGGGGCCGGTCCGTGACCGCGGCGCCGAAGCCGGTCAGCCTGCTCCGGGGCGACGACGAGGTCGTGCTGCGCGACGCCGTGCGCCTGCTCGTCGACGAGCTCGTGGGCACCGAGGACCGGTCGCTCGTCGTGGAGGAGGTCGAGGTCGGCGCAGCGGCGGAGGAGGATGCTCGCGACCCGATGGTCGTGCTCGCGGAGGCGGCGCAGACCCCGCCGTTCCTCACCGAGCATCGCGTCGTGCTC
The DNA here is from genome assembly GCA_030681555.1 of Acidimicrobiales bacterium. GTDB lineage: Bacteria > Actinomycetota > Acidimicrobiia > Acidimicrobiales > VFJN01 > VFJN01. The sequence goes on along the minus strand of JAUXRW010000151.1, from coordinate 17,555 downwards.
GGGCGCATCGTCGAGAAGCGGGAGCGCAACGACCAGGTGACCCTCCTCGTCGACTACCTGGCCGACCCGCTCCCCTCGACGAGGCTCGTGCTGGAGTGGCGCACCGGCAAGGTGCCGAAGGGACTGCTGGAGGCCGTCACCCGGGCCGGTGGGGAGCACATCGACACCAGCCCCGGCCGCAGGGTCGCAGAGTGGGTGCAGCAGCACCTCGCGGAGGCGGACCTCACGGTTGACGCGGAGGCGCGCCAGCGACTGGTCACCTGGGTCGGCGACGAGCCCAGCCGGCTGCTCGGTCTCATCGACCTGCTGCACTCCACCTACGGCGCCGGCACGAGGCTCGGCGTGCCCGAGATCGAGCCGTTTCTGGGCGACGACGGGGGCGTCCCGCCCTGGGACCTCACCGACGCCATCGACCGCGGCGACCGGGCACGGGCGCTGGAGCTGCTCCAGCGGATGATCGGCCAGGGGGAGCGGCACCCCTTTCAGGTCCTCGCCATGCTGCACTCGCACTTCGCTCGCATCCTGCGGCTCGACGGGGCGGACGTGGCCACGGAGAAGCAGGCCGCCGAGCTCCTCGGCATCAAGGGCTCGACGTTCCCGGCCAAGAAGGCGCTGGGCCAGGCCCGCAAGCTCGGCCACGACCGGATCGTGCGGATGATCGACCTGCTGGCCGAGGCCGACCTCGACCTCCGAGGTGGGAAGGCGTGGCCGGACCACCTCGTGCTGGAGGTCCTCGTCGCCCGCCTGGTGACGATGTCCCGCTAGACGCGACACCGCCGGGCGCACCGGCCCGGCGGGTGAGCTCGAACAGGATGTCGCTCAGTCGGGCTGTGCGGGCCGCTTCATGAGGCGGGACTTGCGCCGGGCGGCCGCGTTCTTGTGGATCACGCCCTTCGTGGCGGCAGAGTCGATGCGCTTCACCGCGAGGCGGGTGAGCTCGGCGGCATCCTCCGCGCCGGTCTCCACGGCCGTGGAGGCCGCCTTGGTGCGGGTCTTCAGCTCGCTGCGCACCGCCTTGTTGCGCCCCGCCCGCTTGACGGTCTGGCGGTTGCGCTTGATCTGGCTCTTGATGTTGGCCATCTGGTCCTGCCGGTAGATCGGAAACGAACCTGGCGAGGCTACCCGGGCCGCCCGTTTCGCGTCACATCCACCCCCGCCGGTAGCGTCGAGAGACCCTTATGGACCTCAGTCGCCTCCGCAACCTGTCGATCGTGGCCCACGTCGACCACGGGAAGAGCACCCTGGCCGACCGCCTGCTCGAGCTGTGCGGCGCCGTCGACCCCAGGGACATGCGGGCGCAGTACCTCGACTCGATGGACATCGAGCGCGAACGGGGCATCACCATCAAGCTGCAGTCCGTCCGGCTCGACTACCGCGACCACGTCCTCAACCTGATCGACACCCCCGGTCACGTCGACTTCGGCTACGAGGTGTCCCGGTCGCTCGCCGCCTGCGAGGGCGTCATCCTCCTCGTCGACGCCGCCCAGGGCATCGAGGCCCAGACGCTGGCCAACTGCTACCTCGCCATCGAGAACGACCTCGAGATCGTCGCGTGCCTCAACAAGCTGGATCTGCCGGCGGCCGACCCCGACCGCTGCGCCACCGAGATCGAGCAGGTCCTCGGGATCCCGGCTGAGGACATCCTCCGCATCAGCGCCAAGACAGGCGACGGCGTCACCGACCTGCTGGACGCGGTCATCGACCGCATCCCCCCGCCCACCGGCGAGGCGTCCGACCCACTGCAGGCGTTGATCTTCGACTCGTACTACGACAGCTACCGCGGCGTGGTCTCGTCCGTCCGGGTGATGAACGGGGTCCTCCGCACCGGCAGCCGCCTCCGGTTCATGCAGGCGGGCGCGGTCCACGACGCCGACGAGGTGGGGGTGCGCAACCCCGCCCACACCCCGGTGCCGAGCCTCGGGCCCGGCGAGACCGGCTACCTCATCGCCGGCATCAAGGACGTGCGCGAGGCCCGCTCCGGCGAGACGGTCACGGAGGCGAGCCGACCCGCCGGCGCGCCGCTGGCCGGCTACCGCGACCCGAAGCCGATGGTCTTCTGCGGCATCTTCCCGATCGACGGCGACCAGTTCGCCGACCTCCGGGACGCCCTGGAGAAGCTGCGGCTCAACGACGGCAGCTACACCTACGAGCCGGAGACCTCCACCGCGCTCGGGTTCGGTTTCCGGTGCGGCTTCCTGGGGCTGCTCCACATGGAGATCATCCGCGAGCGCCTCGAGCGGGAGTTCAACCTCGACCTCATCGCTACGGCACCCTCCGTCGCCTACCTCGTGCGCCGCACGAACGGCGAGGAGGTCGAGGTCGACAACCCCTCCGACCTGCCGCCCCAGGTGGAGGTGGAGGACATCACCGAGCCCTTCCTGCGCTGCACGATCCTCACCCCGAAGGACTACACGGGCACGGTGATGGACCTCTGCCAGACGCGCCGGGGCGAGATGGTGAAGCTCGAGTACCTCTCGCCGGAGCGGGTGGAGCTGATCTACAAGATCCCGCTGGCGGAGGTCGTCCGCGACTTCTTCGATCAGCTCAAGAGCCGCACGCAGGGCTACGCCAGCCTGGACTACGAAGACGCCGGCTACGAGCGCTCGGATCTCGTGAAGGTGGACGTGCTGCTCAACGGCGTGCCGGCCGACGCCTTCTCCACGATCCTGCACAAGGACAAGGCCCAGGAATACGGGCGCCGCATGGCGGAGAAGCTTCGCGAGCTCATCCCCCGGCAGATGTTCGACGTCCCGATCCAGGCGGCCATCGGCGGCCGGATCATCTCTCGCGAGACGGTGAAGGCCAAGCGCAAGGACGTCCTGGCCAAGTGCTACGGCGGCGACATCACGCGGAAGCGCAAGCTCCTGGAGAAGCAGAAGGAGGGCAAGAAGCGGATGAAGAACATCGGCCGCGTCGAAGTGCCCCAGGAGGCCTTCGTGGCCGCGCTCAAGCTCGACGACTGACCGGATGACCTGCTTCTGAGGGCTGGCACTCGGTAGCATCGAGTGCCAGGTCAATCCTGTCACCCACCATGCTCGACGAACGCAAGGCCGCCATCCTCCGGGCCGTCGTGGAGGAGTACATCGACACCGCCCAGCCGGTCGGCTCGGCGCATGTCGTGCGCGCCCCGGGCGTGCACGTCTCGTCCGCGACAGTCCGCAACGACATGGCCACGCTGGAGCAGGAGGGCTACCTCCGACAGCCGCACACGAGCGCCGGCCGCATCCCCACCGAGAAGGGGTATCGCTTCTTCGTCGACAACCTGGGCCAGCCCGCCGCCCTCCGCGGCTCCGACGCCCATCAGGTGCGCTCGTTCTTCGAGCAGGCCCACGGCGAGCTGGAGCAGATGCTGCAGGACACCTCGAGGCTCCTCGGCGACCTGACGAGCTACGCCGGGGTGGTCGTCGGACCGGCCCCCACCGAGGCCACGTTGCGCTCGGTGCAGATCGTCAGCCTCGGGCCGTCGTCGATGCTCGTGGTCGCCGTGCTGTCCAACGGCGCTGTGGAGAAGCACCAGCTCGACCTGGCGGAGGCGGGAGCGGCGCTCGCCGACGGTGTGGGAGAGGAGCGCGTGGCGGCGGCCACGGCCCACCTGGCCGCCCAGCTCTCGGGCTCGGTGCGCACGAACCTGCCGCCCCTACCGGTCACCGGCGACACGGCGACGGACGCGCTGTGCGAGCTGGCCGTAGCGTCGCTTCGCTCGGCTCACGGCGAAGGCCCCGACCAGGTCTTTGTCGGCGGCACTGCGAAGATCGCCCGGGCCTTCGACGCGCTGGAGACCGTCCGCGAGGTGCTGGGGATCCTGGAGGAGCAGTACGTCGTGGTCACGCTCCTGCGTGACGTGCTCGATCGAGGGCTGCAGGTCGCGATCGGCACGGAGACGGGGATGGCCCCGCTCGCCGAGTGCGCGCTGATCGTGGCGCCGTACCAGGCCGAGGGCGAGCCGGCCGGCACCATCGGTGTCCTCGGGCCCGCCCGGATGGACTACCCGCAGGCCATGGCCGCCGTGGCGGTCGTCGGCCGCCGGCTCTCGCAACGGCTGACCGATGGCTGACTACTACGAGCTGCTCGGGGTCCGACGGGACGCGTCACCGGACGAGATCAAGCAGGCCTATCGCCGCATGGCCCGACAGCTCCACCCGGACACGAACCCCGATCCGGAGGCAGCGGACCGCTTCAAGGAGGTGGCGCAGGCCTACGAGGTGCTGTGCGACCCGGACAAGCGTCAGCGCTACGACCGGTTCGGGCCTGAGGGCGTCCAGGGCGGCGCCGACCCCTTCGGCTTCGGCGGGGGCGTGGGCGACATCTTCGACGCGTTCTTCGCCGGCGGCAGCCCGTTCGGTGGTGGTGGCCGGCGCGCCTCGGGACCGCCCCGCGGCCCCGACCTGGAGGTGGTCGTCGATCTGTCCTTCACGGAGGCCGTCTTCGGAGTCCGCCACCCGGTCGACGTGCGCGCCGCGGTCACCTGCGACACGTGCTCCGGCTCCGGCGCCGCGCCCGGCACCGAGCCCATCCCCTGCGTCGAGTGCGCGGGCCTGGGCCAGGTGCAGCGGGTCCGCCAGTCGTTCCTCGGCCAGATGGTGAGCACGTCGGTGTGCCCCCGTTGCGCCGGCCTGGGCCGGGTCGTCACCGACCCCTGCACGGACTGCCGAGGCGAGGGGCGCCGCGTCGAGGAGCGCAGCTACACGATCGACATCCCGGCCGGGGTCGACACCGGGTCCACCCTGCGCCTCACCGGGCGAGGTGGGGCCGGCCCTCGGGGGGGCGCCAACGGCGACCTCTACGTCCACGTCCGCGTGCTACCCCACGAGCGCTTCACCCGCGATGGCATCGACCTCCGCTGCGACCTCCCCGTCACCTTCGCACAAGCTGTGCTCGGCGCCCACCTCGAGTTCGAGACGCTCGACGGCAAGGAGGACCTCGTCCTCCCGCGGGGAACCCAGTCCGGGCGGGAGTTCCACCTGCGCGGCCGCGGCGTGCCCCACCTCGAGCGGCGCCAGCGGGGCGACCTCATCGTGCGCGTGGTGGTGGCCGTGCCCACCGACCTGAACGCAGAGCAGGAGCAGCGGCTCCGGGAGTACGCCGCGCTCCGGGGCGAAGAGGTCGCGCCGACCGACGCCGGGTTCCTGTCGAAGATCCGATCCGCGTTCCGGTAGGCCGCCCGTGACGGCGCACCCGGCCGACCATCCGGGACCCCTCGTGTTCGTCGCCGACCTCGACGCACCCGAGCTGTCCGACGACGACCGCCACCACCTCACGCGGGTCCTCCGATCGCGCCCGGGGGCGCCCCTGACCGTCGCTGACGGATCCGGTCGGTGGCGGACGGCCACGCTCGACGGCGACCCGGAGCCGACAGGACCGATCCAGGTGCTCGAACCGCCGCGACCCCGACTGACGGTCGGCATCGCCTTGGTGAAGGGCGAGAAGCCGGAGCTGGTCGTGCAGAAGCTGACGGAGCTCGGGATCGACCGCATCGTGCTGTTCCGCGCCGCACGCTCGGTGGTCCGGTGGGATGCGGTCAGGGCCGAGCGCGGCCTCGCGCGCCTCCGCCTGGTGGCTCGGAGCGCAGCCATGCAGTGCCATCGGCCGGACCTCCCCGTCGTCGAGGAGGTGGCTGATCTCGGCCCCTTCCTGGCAGCTGCGCCTCCCGGTGAGGTGGCGCTGGCCCACCGCGACGGAGCGCCGGTGCGCCTCGACCAGCCGACCGTCCTGGTGGGGCCGGAGGGTGGGTGGGCCCCGGCGGAGCTCGCGCTGGACCTGCCCTGCGTGCGCCTCGCAGGCCACATCCTGCGCGCCGAGACGGCCGCCATCACCGCCGGCGCGCTGCTGGCCCAGCTCCGCGACGCCGCCAGCCGCTAGCTTTTGCCCAGCCGCTGTGCTCCGACGGCGGTGGCGTGGCTGCGGGCAGGCCGGGGGGCGTGGCCAGGAGGCGACGGCATGGGCACGATCGACGGCGGTGTTCGGAGCGGCGCGCGGCGACTTCAACGGCCAGGTCCTCGCCATCCCACCGGGACGACCTGACAGCGCTGGCCTACATCCTGGAGGTCGCCCCCGACCTCGCGACGGCGTGAGGTCGAGGGCGTGAGCGGCCCCCCGGCGGCGCGTGGTGTCCCCTCCAGACGGCGCGGTGGTGCCAGTGGCGCGGCAGAGTGGTGCGGTGCGTCCCTTCGGCCTCTACGTCCACGTGCCGTTCTGCTCGGCCCGATGCGACTACTGCTCGTTCGCGACCTGGACCGACCGGCACCACCTCGTCGACGCCTACCTCGCGGCGTGCCGCGCCGACGCCGATCGACTCGTGGCCGCCGGGCTGCCCGAGGTCACGTCGGTGTTCGTCGGCGGCGGCACGCCCACCCTCGTCCCGGGCGACGGCCTCGTCGCCGTGCTCGACCGCGTGCCCCGGGCGGCCGGCTGCGAGGTGACCGTCGAGTGCAACCCGGACGACGTGACCCCGCAGCTCGTGGACACCTACCTCTCGGCGGGCGTCAACCGCTTGTCGTTCGGGGTCCAGTCCACGTCGGCCCACGTGCTCGCTGCGCTCGGCCGCAGCCACGACCGCGCCAACGTCGAGCGGTGCGTCGAGATCGCGCGGGCCGCTGGGCTGCGAACCTTCAATCTGGACGTCATCTACGGCGCGGCCGGTGAGTCACTGGATGACTGGTGCCGCACGCTCGACGACGTCATCGCCCTCGATCCGCCGCACGTCTCCGCCTACGCGCTGACGGTGGAAGGCGGCACCCCGCTGGCGGCCGACCCCACCCGGCACCCGGACGACGACGACCAGGCCGACAAGTACCTCGCCGCCACAGACCGGCTCGGGCGCGTTGGGCTGGAGTGGTACGAGATCTCGAACTGGGCGCGCCCCGGCCACGAGTGCCGCCACAACCTCCTGTACTGGACGATGGGGGAGTACCAGGGGCTCGGATGTGCCGCCCACTCGCACCGGGACGGGCGCCGGTTCTGGAACCTGCGGACGCCCGATCGGTACATCGAGGCGGTGACGTCGGCCGCCAGCGTGGAGGCGGCCGGGGAGAAGCTGCCCGCCGACGAGCGCGACCTCGAGGCGCTGCAGCTCGAGCTGCGCACGCTCCGGGGCGTGCCAGCCGAGGCGCTGGACGCCGAGGCCCTGGCAGGGCTCGTGGAGCCGGCGCCCGACGACCCCACGCGCGTGGTGCTCACCGTCCGGGGCCGCCTCCTCGCCAACGAGGTCGCCCTTCGCCTCCGGAGCCCCACCGTGACGGCCGGTTGACTCTCGATCCCTTTCGATCCACTTGGTACCGTGGGCGCGATGGTCGTGTCCGTGCGGGTCGAGGCGCCCGACGGGCGGCTCGAGGTCGTGCAGCGAGCCGATGCCGCGGATCGGGACGCGCTACGGCATGAGGCCGGACGCCTCCAGGCGGCTGCCCATCCGGGCGTCGTCGCGGTGCTGGGCTCCGCACCGTGGGGGGACGGGTGGGAGCTGCGGCTCGACCACGGCGGGGTGCCGATGGGCGCGACGCAGCGTTGCTCGCCGGCGCGGTTGGCTCGGCTGGTGGCCGGAGCCGCCGGCACGCTGGCGGACCTGCACGATCGTGGGATCGTGCACGGCCGGCTCGACGCCTGGCGGGTGCTCGTCGGGTCCACGGGGGAGCCGGTCCTCTGCGCCTTCGGCGCTGCCGACGCTGCCGGGCAGGCCCCGGACGACGTCGCCGCGCTGGGGAGGATCCTGCTCGAGGCACTCGACCGTGCACCCGATCCGTCCGGCCTCGCCCTACGTGCGGTGGCCGAGCGCGCGCTCGCGGAGCCTCCCTCGCGGCGGCCCCCCGCGCGCCGCCTGGCCCGCGATCTGTCCGCCCTCGCCGGAGCAGCCCCGGCGCCGAGGACGCTGGTCCCACCGCCACCCCGTCCCACCCGGTGGCGCTCGCCGCTGCTTGTCGGGCTGTCCGCCCTCATCCTCCTGGCCGGCCTCGCGGGCGTGCGCCGGTCGCCGCCCGCTCGAGGGCACCAGGCCGCAGCGGCCCCGTCGTCGCCGGCGACCACCTTGCCCGAGCCGCCGCCGTGCATCGCGCTGGACGGCGCGCCCGCGGGTCCTCCTGACTGCCCCCTCGACATCCGCGTGGAGAAGCACGTCGCCACGGTCGACGGCCGACGCCACGTCCTCGGTGCGAGGGGCGATCTCGTTGCGGTGGGGGACTGGGATTGCGACGGCGAGCCGACGGCGGCAACCCTTCGGCCGGCAACCGGCGAGGTGCTGGTCTTCGCCAGGTTCGAACCGGACGCAGACGTTCGCGTCACCCTGGCGCAGCGCATGCCGGAGGCCGTGGACTTCGCCATCGGCACCGACCCGCACGGGTGCGCAGAGCTGGCCGTGCAGGACACCTCCGGCGGCCGGACCGAGGTCGGTCTTGCCGCCGACCCCGGACACCCGGCCGCGCTTCCCCGGCCCTCTGCCGCCGGTCGGCGGAGCCAACCCCGGGTGTAGCCTGACGCCATGGCATCGTTACGTTCGGATGCTTCCGTCGACGCTCCCGACGCGATCTGGCTGTCGACGCAAGACGCGGCGCGCCGCCTCGGGGTGACCCCCCGGACGCTCTACCGCTTCATCGACCAGGGCGAGCTCATCGCCTACCGTCTCGGCCGCGTCATCCGCCTCAAGCTGTCCGACGTCGACGCCTTCATCGAGGCCTCCCGCATCGAACCGGGCAGCCTCGAGCACCTGTACCCCGACTCGAACGTCAAGGGCTGATCCCACCCACTTGTCCAGCACCCAGGTAAAGATCTCCGTCCCGGCCAACCACCTCATGCCGGCCCTGCTCGGTGAGCGCGACGAGGTGCTCCGGGCGGTCGAGGCGGCCTTCCCGGGGGCGACGATCCACGTCCGTGGCAACGAGATCGCGATCGACGGCGACGACGCCGCCCGCGTGGCGGCCCTCGTCGAGGACCTCGTCGTCCTGGTGGAGCAGGGCCACCGTCTGGATGCCTCCACCGTCCGACGCAGCGTCGAGATGGTCCGGCAGGACGAGCGGCCCGCCGACGTGCTCACCGCCGAGGTGCTGCGCCCGGCCCGGGGGCGTCCGGTCCGGCCCAAGTCGAGCGGTCAGAAGCGGTACGTCGACGCGGTGCGCGACAACGTCATCACGTTCGGGGTCGGGCCCGCAGGCACCGGCAAGTCCTGGCTCGCCGTCGCGATGGCGGTGCAGGCGCTCCAGGCCAAGCAGGTCGAGCGCATCATCCTGACCCGCCCGGCGGTCGAGGCGGGCGAGCGGCTCGGATTCCTCCCCGGTGACCTGATGGCCAAGGTCGACCCCTACCTGCGACCGCTCTGGGACGCGCTCCACGACATGGTCGGCCTGGAGGCAGGGGCCAAGCTCCTCGAGCGGGGCACCGTCGAGGTTGCGCCCCTCGCGTTCATGCGGGGCCGCACGCTGAACGCCTCGTTCATCATCCTCGACGAGGCGCAGAACACCACGCCGGAGCAGATGAAGATGTTCCTCACCCGGATCGGGTTCGGCTCCAAGGCCGTCATCACCGGCGACACCACCCAGGTCGACGTGGCCGGCGGGCGCAGCGGCCTGGGCGGGCTCGAGAAGGTGCTGACGGGCATCGACGGCTTGACCTGGGTGCACCTCGGCAGCTCCGACGTCATACGCCACCGGATCGTCCAGGACATCGTCGATGCCTACGAACGCGCCACGCCGCGCGCCTGATGGGCGACATCGAAGGGCCTGACCGGCCGGACCCGCGCGAGCTGCCGGACGGCATCGACCCGGGCGATTTGCCACCACTGCCGATGGCGGCCCGTCGGCGGCGGCCGCCACCGGACGGCGAGGTGGAGGTGTTCGGCGTCGACGAGCAGACCGAGCACCCCGTCGACCTGGCCCGTTGGGTCGCGCTGGCCAACGCCGTGCTCCTCGACTGGGGCATCCGCGGCGAAGCCGAGCTCTCCCTCCTTTTCGTGGACGAGGCCGTGATGGCCGACCTGAACAGGCGGTTCATGGAGAAGCAGGGCCCCACCGACGTGCTCGCCTTCCCGATCGACGACCCCATCGACTCCGGGCGGTGGCCCGATTCGGGGAGCACGGGCCCCGACCGCGAGCCGCCGGAGTTGTCGGAGCTGCCGATGCTGCTAGGCGACGTCGTGGTCTGCCCCGCGGTGGCTGCCCGCCAGGCACCGACCCACGCCGGGAGCTACGACGACGAGATCGCCCTCCTCGTGGTGCACGGCGTGCTCCACGTCCTCGGGCTGGACCACGCCGTCCCGGAGGAGGCGGTCGCGATGCAGGCCAAGGAGCGCGACCTCCTCGACCGCTTCCACCACGGCCGATGAGCGCCGACGTCGTGATCCTGCTGGCGGTCGTCGTCCTGTTCCTGTTCTCGATCGTGCTCGCCGTCGCGGAGACGGCCCTCACGCGGGTGTCGAAGGCCAAGGCGCAGGTCCTGGCGGACACCGCCGGTCGGCGGGGCGAGATCCTGCTGTCCCTCGTGGAGCACCAGGAGTGGCTGAACCCCGTGCTGCTGGTGGTGCTGTCCACGCAGCTCGTGCAGTCGACCCTGCTCGGCGTGTTCGCCAGCCGCACCTTCGGCGGGTGGGGCGTGGTCGTGGCCACGGCCCTCAACGTCACGCTGTTCTTCGTGGTCGCGGAGGTGGCGCCGAAGACCTGGGCGATCCAGCACACCGATCGTGCCGCCCTCGCGGCGGCGCGGCCCGTGCGGGCGCTGGCCAACCTCGCCCCCCTCCGCCTGCTGTCCCGCGCCTTGATCGGGCTGACCAACGTTCTCCTCCCCGGCAAGGGCCTCAAGCGAGGGCCCTACACCTCGGAGGAGGAGCTGCTGGCGGTGGCCGACCTCGCCGTCGAGGAGGCTGTCATCGAGGCCGAGGAGCGTCGCCTCATCGAGTCGGTCATCGAGCTCGGCGACACCGTCGTGCGCGAGGTCATGGTCCCCCGGCCCGACATGGTGACCGTGACCGTCGACTTCCGCGTCGCCGACGCCATGGAGGTCGTGATCCTCAACGGCTTCAGCCGGATCCCCGTGTGCGGCGCCGGCATCGACGATGTGATCGGCATCGTGCTGGCCAAGGACCTCATGCGGGCCGAGCGCGACGGCCAGGAGGAGCGCACGGTGAGCGAGCTGGCCCGGCCGGCCCACTTCGTCCCGGAGACGAAGGGCGTCGCGGAGCTGCTGCGGGAGATGCAGCGGGACCGCTTCCACATGGCGGTCGCGGTGGACGAGTACGGCGGCACTGCGGGGCTCGTCACCCTCGAGGACATCATCGAAGAGCTGCTCGGCGAGATCGTGGACGAGTTCGACCTCGAGGATCCGATGATCGAACCGCTCCCCGGCGGGGACTACCGTGTCAACGCGCGGATGGCTCTCGACGAGGTGAACGACCTCCTGCGGGCGCGCCTGCCCCAGGGAGACTGGGACACGATCGGCGGCCTCTTCCTCTCCGAGCTCGGTCACGTCCCCGCGGAGGGCGAGGCGATCGAGGTCGCCGGCTGGCAGCTCACGGCGCTGCGGGTGCAGGGCCGCCGAATCGGGCGGGTGCGCATCCACCGGCTGGCCCGGGCGGCCGACGAGCTGGAACGCCAGGAGGAGCGCGCGTGACGCGCTCCGGCTTCGTGACCTTCGTCGGGCGCCCCAACGTCGGGAAGTCGACTCTCCTCAACAAGATCCTGGGCACGAAGGTCGCCATCACCTCCGACAAGCCGCAGACCACGCGCAACCGGATCATGGGTGTCCTCACCCGCCCCGACAGCCAGGTGGTGTTCGTCGACACGCCGGGGATCCACAAGCCCCGCACCGCGCTGGGCACCCGCCTCAACCAGACCGCCCAGGGCACGATCGGCGACGTCGACATCGTCTGCTTCGTCCTCGATGCCGCGCAGCCGTTCGGCCGAGGCGACCAGTGGGTCGCCGACCTCGTGCCGAAGGACTCCATTTGCATCGTCAACAAGGTGGACAAGGCGAGTCGTGAGGCGCTGGCCAAGCAGCTCACGGCGGCCGGGGCCCTCGAGCTCGAGGCCTACTTCCCGGTGTCGGCCCGCACGGGCGACGGCGTCGAGGCGCTCGTCGGCCACATCGTAGAGCGCCTGCCCGAGGGGCCCAGCTACTTCCCGGACGACATGGTCACGGACGTGCCCGAGGCCTTCTGGGTCGCCGAGCTCGTCCGCGAGCAGCTGCTGCACCGCACCCGGGACGAGCTGCCCCACTCCATCGCCGCCCGCGTCACCGAGTGGGACTGGCCGTTCGTCCGCTGCGAGGTGCTCGTCGAGCGGGAGTCGCAGAAGGGCATCGTCATCGGGCACAAGGGCCAGGTGCTCAAGGAGGTGGGCATCGCCGTGCGGGAGCAGCTCCCAGAGGGCACGTACCTCGAGCTCGTTGTGAAGGTCGACAAGGACTGGCAGAGCCGACCCAGGGCCATGGAGCGCCTCGGCTACTGACCGGCCGGACGCTCAGCCGAAGGCCTGGGCGATCGCGTGCAGGAGGAGGCCGGCCAGACCGCCCACGACGGTGCCGTTGATGCGGATGTACTGCAGGTCCGGTCCGAGCAGCAGCTCGAGGCGCCGGGCCGTCTCCTCGCCGTCCCACCGGGCGATCGTGCCGCTGACGAGCTGCGAGATCTCGCTGCCGAAGTGCTCCACGACGTAACGGGCGCCCGCCTCGGCCCCGTTCTGCACCGACGCCGACAGAGCCGGCTCGTTCAGCATGCGCTGCCCGCCTGCGCCGATGGCCCGGGCCAGGTGCCGCCGGAGCTCGGACGACGGATCGTCCGCCTGGGAGCGGAGGTGGGTCTTCGCGTCGGTCCACATCCCCGCCACCCAGCTGCGCAGCTCCGGCTGCTCGAGGAGGTCGCGAGCGATCCGGTCACCCTTGGCCTTCAGCTCCGGCGACGTCTGGAGGTCGACGACCAGCTGGGCGAGGCGGGCGTCGAGCTGCCGACGCAGGTCGTGCTGGCGGTCGTGCACCATGTCGTCGAGCACGGCGCGCGCGCCGTCGAGCAGCCGCTCGAAGATGCGATCCTCCACGGCGCCCGGGAGCCACCAGGGCGCCCTGGCCTCGAAGCGGGACCGCAGCTCGTGGCGGTGATCGTCCAGGTACCGCTCGAGCGAGCGGAGGCCGGCGTCGAGCACCTCCTCGTGGCGTCCCTCCCGGGTGACGACGCCGAGGGCCCGTCCGGCGAGGGGCGCGAGCGGTGTGGCCTCGACCCGGCGTCGGACCAGGCCGTCGAGCACATCTTGGACGTCCTCGTCGCGCAAGAGGTCGGCGACCTGCACGGCGCCGTCGGCCGCGTGGGCGGCCAGGCGCTCGGCGTTGAGCGGGTCGGCGAGCCACCTGGCTACGCGGTCGCCGACGTTGGCCAGCTGCACCCGCTCCACGACGGCCTCCGGCGTGAGGAAGCTCGACTGGATGAAGTCGCCGAGCGTCTCCCCGAACTGCTCCTTGCGCTCCGGGATGATCGCCGTGTGCGGGATGGGCAGCCCCAGCGGGTGGCGGAACAGCGCCACCACCGCAAACCAGTCGGCCAGGCCGCCCACCATCGACGCCTCCGCCGTGGCCTGGAGGTAGCCCATGGCCGATCCGTCCTCTGCGCCGGCCACGACCGTTCCGGCGAAGACGGCCGCCACCGCGGCCAGCAGCACCGTCGCACGACGGCGGGTGGTGACCAGCTGGAGGCGCTTGCGCTCCTCGGCCGGCGAGAGAGGGACATCCGCGGCACCGCTCGGCGGCGGGGCGGGAGGGGCGGAGGGCACAGCCATCCCTGGTGTCTACCGCGCAGCACCCGCTTCGGTGACGGCCCCGCCCGCGTCGCGGATCGCCCGCAGGGCCGCCCGCGCCTCCTCGGGGTCCTTCGTGCGACGCATCGGGGGGAGGGCCCGTACCATGTCCCACCGGTAGCCGGCCGATGCGAGGCGAGGGTCGAGGACGGCGACGACGCCGGTGTCGGTGGCGGTGCGGATGAGCCGGCCTGCGCCCTGGGCGAGCAACGTGGCCGCGCGGGGCAGGTCGATGCGCGAGAACGCGTCCGCGCCGGCCAGCTCCCGGCGGGCCTGGAGCAGGGGCTCGTCGGGGCGCGGGAACGGGATCCGGTCGATGATGACGAGGCTGAGGGCGCGCCCCGGGACGTCGACGCCCTGCCAGAACCCCATCGTGGCGAAGAGGCAGGTGGCCTCGTCGCCCGTGAAGGCCTCCAGCAGGCGGGCCTTCGGCATGCCGCGCTGGGTCAGAACCGGCACGTCGACCCGGCTGCTCACGGCACGGTGCATCTCGTCGAGCACCCGGAAGCTCGTGAACAGCGCGAGGGTGCGGCCGCCGACGGCGTCGATGAGGCCCACCATCTCGTCCGCCAGAGCCTCCAGGTACCTCGCGTTGCGCGGGTCCGGGAGGTGGGCCGCGCAGTACAGGACGGCCTGCTCCGGGTAGTCAAACGGGCTGCCGACGTCGAGCTCCGTGACCGAGTCGGGCGGCACCCCGAGGCGGCGGGGGAGCCGGGCGGGGAGCGTGGCGCTCGTGAGGACCGCCGTGCGCCGCGTCCACAGCGCGTCGTGGAGGAGCCCGGCGACGTCGAGCGGGGCGACCCGGAGCACCGGGTGGGCGTCGGCTCCCTCGACCCAGACGACCTGGCTGCTGGTGATCTGCTCGACCACACCGAGGTCGTCGATGAGGGCGGCGGCTGACTGCTGCAGGCGGAGAGCCCGGGAGCGGCTCTCCTGGGGCACGTCGGAGGGCACCGCTCGGGCGGCGGCGAGGACCTGCTCCACGCGTCCGCGGGCGACGGTGATGGCGCCGGCCAGGTCGTTGGGCAGCGCGCCCTTGAGCCGGCGGTCTCGGTGCGGCCGCAGTGCCTCGAGCAGCAACCGGCCGGCGTCGTCCACGCCGCTCGGCAGCCGATCGTCGGCGATGACTCCGCGGGTGCGGCGGGCCAGGTCGGTGAAGCGGCCAGCCGTGAGCTCGACCCCGCTCGTAGCGGACACGATGTCCTCGAGCTGGTGGGCCTCGTCGATGATCACGAGGTCGTGCTCCGGGAGGATGACGCCGCCCGACGCCAGGTCGAGGCCGTAGAGGTGCATGTTCACCACGACGACGTCGGCGGCCTGCGCCCGCTGGCGGGCCAGCTCGGCGAAGCAGGTGCTCCCGCTCGGGCACCGCGAGGCCCCCGGGCACTCGCGGGCGCTGACGCTGACCGCGGCCCAGGCCGCGTCGGAAGGCTCCTCGTCGAGCGTGGCGCGGTCGCCGGTGACCGTGGTGGAGGCCCAGTCGGCCAGACGCAGGAGCTCGTCGGCCGGGGCCCGCTCCGCCACCCCGTCGAAGCCCAGCTGCTGCCCGCCCGCGTCCTTGGCCGTCAGCTCGGACAGGCGTTGCATGCAGAGGTAGTTCGACCGACCCTTCAGCACCGCCCACTCGAAGGGGACGTCGAGCTGCTCCTGCAGGAAGGGCAGGTCCTTCCCCGCCAGCTGGTCCTGTAGGGCCTTGGTCGCCGTGGCCACCACGGTGCTGCGCCCGGCCAGGATCGCGGGGACCAGGTAGGCGAGCGTCTTGCCCGTGCCGGTGCCCGCCTGGACGGCAAGGTGCGTCCTCGAGCGGATGGCGTCGGCCACGGCCTGCGCCATCTTCGCCTGCCCGGGCCGCTGCTCGCTTCCCGCCAGCGCGCCGGTGACGCGATCGAGTGCCGTCGCCACCCGGTCAGGGCGAGCCGGAGGGCCGGGGATCACCTCGACGTCCGCCACTACGCCCCCGGCGCCGCAAGGTCGCTCGCGGCAGCGGCGGCGCTGGACTCGTAGCCGGCCAGCTCGAGCGTCCGGCGCAGCGCCGGGCCGACCAGGACCGCGAAGACGGCGGTGCCCACGCCGACCTGGCCGCCCATGGCCCAGCCCACGGCGACGGAGGTGACCTCGATGCCCGTGCGGACCGGCGCCAGCGGGTGGCCACGATCGTGCAGCGCGAGCATGACGAGCTCCGCCGGGCCGGGGCCGATCTCGGGGATCACGACGGCGGTGATGCCGGCCGTGGTCACGACGAAGCCGACCGCGAAGAGGGCGATGCGGGGCGGGAGGGCCTCGACGTGGGGGAGGACGGCCAGCGCCGCACCGAGCATCGGGCCGACGAGGGCGACGGCGAGGATGCTGCCGGGCCCGATCCGTCCGCCGAGCGCGAGCCCGAGGGCGAGGAACACGGTGGGCAGGATGACAGCGGCGGCGGCGATGGGGATGTCGAAGAGGTCTCGGATGCCGGTGCTGAGGACGTCGTAGGGGGCCACGCCCAGGTCGGCCTGGATCGTGCAGGCCACCCCGACCGCGACGAGCACCAGGCCGAGCAGGAGGATCCCCGCCCGGCGTGCGGCCGACGTCTCGGCGGTGACGATCGCGGGCACCCGGCGACGCTATCGGCGCGACCCCGCCGGTCAGGCGACGGTCAGCTCGGAGCCCTGGGCGACCAGGCGGGCGACGTCGGCCATGGCCTCGTCGAGCTGCACGAGGTCACGCTCCACCGGTCCGCTGGGCGTCAGGAAGAGGAACATCACCCGGACCACCCGTTCGCCGGTGGCCTGCCCGACGGCGAGGGCGTAGGCGGCGCCCTGCAACCGATAGCCCTCGACCCGCCGATCGAGCTCTGCCGGGTCGGCGGTGGCCGCGGTCTTGTGGTCGACCACGACCAGCCCGTCCTCCGACCGGTAGAGGAGGTCGATGTAGCCCTCGAGCAGGCGATCACCGAGGGGTGTGCACGCGTAGACCTCGCGCCAGTGGGATGCCGTGGCGGCGGCCCGGACGACGGGGGCGTCCAGTGCCGAGCGCACGAGCGTGCGGACGTCGTCGGCCCGCTCGGGGATGGCCTCCGCCTGGCACTGCACGGCCACTGCTGCGTCCAGCCCCTCTCCGGTACGGAGGTCGATGGTCTGCAGGACGCCGTGGACGGCCCGGCCGACGGAGGTGCCGTATCGGCCCTTCAGCCACGGTGGAAGGTCGAGGTCGCGCGGCCGCTTGCGGAGCCCGGGATCGGGTTCGCCGGGGAGCGGCAGGTCGGTCGGCTCGAAGGGCCCCGGGTCGCCGTCGTCGGCCACCTTCAGGTCGGACGCGTCGAGCGTGTCGAACAGCGAGGGCTGGGTCGGCCCGGCCGTGACGGGGGAGCGAACGGGCTCTGCCCGATCGGGGGCGCCTTCGTCGGTGAGGGCCGTGGCCGCGACGGCGGTGGGGCGGGACGCCGCCGCAAGCGCGGCCTCCCGTTGGCTCGCCCACGCATCGAAGGGCGGCGGCGGCGACGGCGTCGGGATCAGGTGGGCATCGAGCGGCACGGCCACCCCGCCGACGTCGGGAAGGTCGTCCACGAGGGCGCCCATCCCCGCCAGCAGCAGCTCGGCGTTGGTGCGGGCCGTGATGGTCTTCGGTGGATCCTTGCGGGCGGCGCGGTGCAGCGACACGACGAGGTGGTCGCAGGCCCGCGTGCAGGCGACGTAGAGCAGGCGGACGCGCTCGTCGTAGCCCATCTGCTCGTCGATCGGTTTCCAGGTCTCGAACTCCTCGGTGACGACGTCCTTGCCGAGCTTGTAGCCCACGGTGGCGCTGTCGCGGGGGAACACCACC